>JBBKXR010000265.1:0-42837 GCA_037969585.1 Verrucomicrobiales bacterium | reverse complement strand
GGGCATGACGCTGGTGACGTTCGCTGACACCTTCGACAAAAATTTCATCAAGCTTCTGGCGTAAGGCATAGATCAAAGCGATCGACGGTGTCGACGGCGTCATGTCATTTTCCTGATTTTTGCGGAATTCGATGAAGTCGAAATAGTAGCCGCGATCGTTGATGCTTTCCGCGCGGGCGAAGGCGGCGTCTGAAGCTGAGAAAAGTGCCAAGCCGGGTGGTAGGGCGAGCGCTTTTTGGCTGCCAGTCAGCAACACGTCGATGCCGAGCTCATCAACCGGAGTTGGAACGACGGAAAATGACGACACAGTATCTGTGACGAGGAGCACATCGTCGAAGTCGTTGACGACTGCGGCGATCTCGGCAAGCGGGCTCATGACCCCGGTCGAAGTTTCGTTGTGAACCAGTGTGACGACATCGAACTCTCCAGTTTCGAGTTTGGCGCGGATGTCAGCCGGATCGACAGCTTGTCCCCATTCGTATTGGAGCGCTTCAGCCTGTTTACCGCACCTCTGGGCAACTTCGACCCACTTGTCGGAAAACGCACCGTTGCCGCAGCAGAGAACTTTCTTGGCGACCAGATTTCGAATAGCCCCTTCCATGACGCCCCATGCTGATGACGTGCTGAGGAACACCGGCTGCTTGGTCTCGAACAATTTCTGAAGCTGTGGCTGCATGCCGCCGTAGAGTTGCTGGAACTCCTTGCTTCGATGACCGATCATCGGTGTTGCCATGGCGGCGTAAGTGGCGTCCGACACTTCGACCGGGCCGGGAATGTATAGGCGGATGTGATCGCTCATAAGTTGTAGACAGGTAATTGAGATGACTCGGGGAAATTGGCTCGGCGCACGCGAGGTGTTCGCCGAAGGAGAGCCGGAAGTTAGCTGAAATTGTCGGCGGCGCATCTCGAAAATGCGCCTTCGTCATCGGTCACTCGTCCCAGATGAAATGCTCGAGCCGCAGCTGGTCGGCCAGGTTCTCCGCTTCCACTGACCGCGGACCAACCCGACGTCCGAGTCTGGAGGCGATCGCCACGGCTCCGCGCCAGTTTTTCTCGCGTTCAAGCAGACGAATCGATGCAAATCCGGCACGGTAATACCACTCAAGCGCTTGCGGTGTGGTGTTGGCGATGATCGGTTCGTCCTGGGCGCTCATGGTCTCGTGATACAGCGCCAGGGCTTCGGTGGTCTGGCCGATCACCTCCAGGCACTTGCCCTTACGAACGGCAGCTTGAGCCTTCCATTCGAGTGGTGCTGCCTCGTCGTTGAGAACCTTATCAAAGGCAAATATTGCTGAACTGAAATCGGCGTCGCCAATAACGTCGGCACTGCTCTTGGTGAACCAGGCTTGGCCGACATCGCAAAGAGCGGCAAACCGCAGACCATCGCTCGGCGGCGGCTGCATTTCGAGAACCTCATCAAAACACTTTATCGCCTCGTCGACGTTGTCGAGTTTCATGTGCAGCAAGCCTTCCTCGTGGCGGGCCGCCGAGGCGAACGTGCTGTTGCTGGCGACCACCTTTTGCCAAAGCCCGACAGCGCGCTCCTGTTCTTCCGGTTCGAGCGACCGCCCAGCCGCTTTAGCGGCAAAAAATTGTGCTGCAGGACCATACGCTGAATTAGGAGCTTCGGTGGTCAGCCGCGTAAAAGCCTCTGAAGCCAGCGAGTATTCCCGCAATCGGTAGTGGGTCTCGCCTAGCTTCATCAACACACTGGGACGGAGATCAGACACTGGCCATTGATCGAGAAATCGCTCAGCCAGCTGCACAACGACCCGGTCATCGCCGGCACTTTCCTCAATCCAGATGGCAACGTGATCGAGTTGCTCACGCTGATCGATAGTCAGCTCGCGTTTCTTCGCTGAGTCGATGTGTTCCCTTGCTGACACTGGCTTTGGCGGGATCTGATTGAGGTGAAGTTCAGCGAGGGCGAGTTCTGCGTCGGCGGCGCGACGGTGTTCAGCGAATCGCTTGATGTATTCACCGAGAACTTCAAAGGCGGTGCCGTCGCCTTGACGGGCCAGATAGAGCCCACGTTCTAGCAGAAGTTCCGCGCTCGATTCCTCGCGTCCGAGGGTATTGCCATGAGTCTCGAGCAATTCGTCGACAGAGACATCGAGGTCGGCGTGCAAACGGGCCAACGCGATGTTGAAGGTTCCGGAGCGTGCGCGGTATTCGCGTTCGAGCCGACTCGCTTTGCGAAATTCCTCGATGGCGCCGGTCAGATCGCCCTCGTCAAACTTTGCGATGCCGCGCAGGTAGTCCAGTTGATTGAGAATCGCGGGATGGGCACTGAGGCTGCCGGTTTCGGAAATCAATTCGTTGGCACCGTCGAGGTCACCTTCGTTGATCATCAGCTCAGCGAGCAGCAGACGTGCGGAAAGCTCCAACTCGTGGTTGGGGTGATCTTTGAGAAATTGCTTCAGCGTTTCCAGCGCGACTTTGCCGGAATTGTCACGCACTTCGATAATCGCCGACACGTAAGCAGCTATGCCGCTGCGATGTTCTGCCTGTACATCGCTCCGCCACTGGTCGATTTTCTGTCGTATGGTTGGATCGTCGGCAAACTCCGCGCTGGCAAGTAGCCGCATCGCTGCTTCAGCGAGAGGGCTTCCGGGGACGTTGTCGAGCAGAGCAAAAAGTGCGTCCCGAGCGGCAGGCAGGCGACCAGCGAGTAAATGTGCCTTCGCCTGACCAAAACGCGTTCCGTCGTAAATCGCCCGGCTCAACTTTTCGCTGGGAGTATCGAGCAGAGCAGAAAATGCTGCCATAGCACTTTCCGCCGCATCCTGTCGCAGGGCAATCCAACCGCGCAGATAACCTGCGGCCGGCGAATCGTCGCCGTCGATGTACGGCGCGGCGGCGTCCGCGTCGCCGTTAATGAGGTGGATGCGGGCAGCCTCAAGGCGAGCATGGGTGGCAGCAGGCCGTTTTTCCTCGATCATTGCATCGAGAAGCATCAAGGCATCGCCGTCATCACCCAGTTGCTGGAGCAAATGCGCACGCGTCAGACGAGCCTCATCACGATAGGCAAAATCGGCTACTTTCTCAAGCGTGGCGAGGTGGGTAGCAGCAGCCGAAAGGTGGCCGCTGCCGGCTTCGGCAAGTGCCAGCCAGAACCGCACCTCGGCATCGGATCCGTCGAGCAGGGGATCCTTGGCCTGCGCCTGAACGTAATCTTTGCCGCGCACAAAAGCTTCGAGGCGCAGCAGGTGAACCTGTTGTTGCTCGAGCTTGCTCAGCTTGATCTCGGGCGACGACAATAGATCGGTCAATCTAACCGCAGCGACTAAGGGAAGATGATCGCTGAGCGCAATTTTAGCGTCACGATAGTCCTCGTGATCGGTCAGTTCGGCCAATGATCCTCCCGGACCCGCCAGCCAAGCGAGAGCGATCGCTGCGGCGATCGCGCCTTGCTGGAAGTTGTTGCGGTCGGCGATCATCGTATCGTGCCGTGCGTTGTTCAGCGGGCTCTATTGACGAACGCGACGATTTCGGAATCATCGTTGTGCGCGGCCCATACGGCGCGCAGAAATTCGGCGGGGTGGATTTCGTGATCGCGCAGGAATTTACGATCGCCGCCACAGCCATACATCGTTTCGGGGTGGAGTTCGCCATTCAGTTTGGCACGCGCTTTGACGATGATACGCGGCAGCCAGCGATGGCCGTCCAGTTCGGAAGTCTTCGCCGGCAATGAGTCGTTCTCGACAATCTTTTCGCTGTGTTTGCCGTTCTGAATTACATGCAGGAAATCGCGCCGCACACCGGCGACAAGAATCGCCGTGCCCAGACTCGGTTCGGTGCCGCCACTGTCGGCATGGTCTTCGACAAAATCGAACAGCTCACGTTTTTTGTAGCCGATCGATTTCAGAAAATCGAGATCGTCGTCCGTGTAATAATTCTCGAAATCCTCATCGCCGGAGCGGTAGCGTTCGAGGCAACGATTGAAGAGGTCGACGAAGGTGGTGTCCCAGGTGTAGTTCATTTTTTTGGAGCAAGGAGCAAGGAGCAAGGAGAGGAGAGGAGAGGAGAGGAGAGGAGTAGTGCTGAAATTCTACATAGGCGGGTACTCGAGTTCTTTCAGATAAACTGTGATTCCTGCCCAGACGACTCCGATAGCGACAAGCAGGCCTCTCAGTAATTTGCGCGTTCGTAGTTTTGGCCAGGCGATCATAAGATAGCCGAGAAGGGCGATTCCCATAAACTCCACGTGGCTGGATTGACTGGGAAAGCCGAGGCCGCTTCCCCTCGCACTGTGTTGGTAAATAATCTCACCGACTACGAGGAACGTCCCTATTGCCGCTAAATAAATACCGCAGAGGCGAACGAGCAACGCCGGTGTGATCGATTTGACAAGGCGGGCAAATCGACCGATTCGAACTTTTGAGCGTCGACTGAGGGAGAGTGCCATTCAGACTCGTAATTTCTACTGATTTAGGCAAACAGTGGTTTCTGCTCAGCGTTCCTTTAGCGTGACAACTCCAGCATCCGCAGGATGGGTGCTTCGGCTTTGGCGCGAATGTCCTCGGGCATAATGATTTCGGGTGACAGATCGCGCAGGCAGGCGTGGAGTTTTTCCAGAGTGTTCATCTTCATGTAGCGACAGTCGGCGCAGGCGCAGTTGTCGGTCGGTCCAGGAATGAGATTTTTGCCAGGGGCCTCTTTTTGCAAGCGATGCAGCATGCCGCTTTCGGTGACGACGATGATGTTCTTCGCCGGGCTGTTGCGGCAGAAATCGACCATTTTTTCTGTCGAGCAAACTTCGTCGGCGAGCATGCGCACAGCGTAGGTGCATTCGGGGTGGGCGACGACGGCGGCGTCGGGATGCTCAGCTTTTATTTTATCGATGCTTTCACGGGTGAACTCGACGTGCACGTAGCAGGCGCCCTGCCAAAGATCCATTTTGCGGCCGGTCTTCTCCATTACCCAGCCGCCAAGGTTCTGATCGGGGACGAACAGGATGGGGCGGTCTGCGGGTGCGGCTTCGACGATTTTGACGGCGTTACCGCTGGTGCAAATGCAGTCCGAGAGTGCTTTGACGCCACCGCTGCAGTTGATGTAGGCGATGACGTAGTAATTTTTCTCGCGATGTTCCTCAAGGAAGGCGGCGAGTTCATCGGCGGGACAGGCTTGCTCGAGTGAGCAGCCAGCGTCGGCATCGGGAAGGACGACGGTCTTGTTGGGATTGATGATTTTCGCCGTTTCGGCCATGAAATGGACACCGCAGAAGGCGATCACTTCGGCATCGGTCTCGCGAGCTTTGTAGGCGAGTCCGAGTGAGTCGCCAACGTAGTCGGCGATATCCTGGATCGCAGGGATTTGGTAATTGTGGGCAAGGATGATGGCCTTACGCTCTTCTTTCAGCGCGAGGATTTCTTCCCGAAGATCGGTGCTTTCAGCGAGGGTAACCATGAATCGATAAGTAAGAGAGGGACAGAGAATGCCTGAGGTAGCGAACCTCAGGCGCAAGCGATTGTCAACGAGACGTGGCGATAATGCGTGGAGTGCTGGTAGCTAGTGTCCAGCACTGCCCGGAGTGTCAAATCGACTATTGGTGATCAACTAACCAAAGATGCAGGTGCTGTGCCCAGTCTGGTCAACTTGGCGTCCTCCGATCAAAGCGAATACAGCCCAAGTTTGAATATTTAAGTTTAGCTAGTAAACTGTAGGAGTGTCCCGAGAAATTCCGATTCCGTCCGGGGAAAAGTTTTCGAAAGCTGATGAGTTAATCTCCAGTCAAACCATCGTCGGGATCGATTTTCTGCGCGGCGCTTTCGCGGTCCTCGTTCTTTTCAGCCACTCGCTGGCTTCGACGAAAACGATCGTCGATCGGCAGGGCGAAATTCCTGGGTTTTTGAAAGTTTGGACGCTGCTTTTCAGTCACGGCGCGATTTGGGTTTTCGGTTTCTTCGTCGTCTCCGGATTTTGCATCCAACTGTCGGTGAATCGGTCGATATCACGTAACGGACGATTCCATTCGGGACGCTATCTATTCGCTCGGTTTACCCGGATCTATCCGATTTACCTGATTGGGCTGCTTCTGGCAGCGGCTGTATGGTGCTTTGGGGCGACGCTCGGATCACCTATCATTACTCAGCCGTTTTCGTGGTCGGCGCTCTTTTCGAACTTGCTGTTGGTGCAAGGTTTCGGGGAGTCTTTCGATGGCTATGGCCAGTCATGGAGTATAACTTATGAGTTCGCCTACTACTTGATGGTGCCGTTCCTTTTGCTGCTTACGGGTTGCCGGCCTTTGCGTTCACTCTTGTGCGGAGTGGCGGGCAATCTCGTTCTTTGTGCAGTAGTCGTTACGATCTGGAAGGTTGGCAACGAGCAAACGGACTGGTTGATACCTTTCTGGATGATCCCGGCGATGAGTCTGCTTTGGTTTGCCGGGGCGCTGCTGGCACAGTTCTGGAAACAGGTGAAAAGCACCTTCTTTTATCGATACTCTTTTCTGCTGATGGGGCTGACCCTACCTGTGATCTACGCAACCTACATCTGGCACATTGCACTGGCTACCCCGGCGGCGATTGATGTGATTCACAGCTATGCGTCTGTCGCTGCTTTTGTATTCATGATTCTCGCTACCGATCGTATGAAATGGCTGAACCGGCCTCGGGTGGCCAGTTTCTGTCGCTGGTTTGGGATGCTGAGTTATCCGCTCTACCTGTTTCACGTTCCTCTACAACGTGGTATTGAGCACATCGTCACCCGCTTTGATCTTCACTGGTCGATCACTGGCTATGTGGTCATCTTGTTTTCAGTCCCGCTGCTGATCAACATGCTGGTGGGCGTAGGGCTGGAGCGTTACTGGCTCGGCAAACGCAAGCAATGGACAAGCAATTTCGTTAACCGTGAAATTCGATCAATCAAAGAAAGTCCGGTAACAGAAATCCTGCCCGCACGAAGTGCGGGGGAGGGCTAGCAGCGCAATTCAACTCAGTACCGATTGCGTTTCGGCGGCAGGGGAATTTCGACTTCTGACTGGATATTCATCTGGCCGGTGAGGATCCCGCCGTCCTTGAGCACGATTGATCGTGCGGTGGCATCGCCGAGAACGGTGCCACTTTTAAAAATGCGCACGGTTCCAGAGCAGAGAATGTTGCCGTCGAGCTGGCCGTAAATGTCAGCCGATTCGGCGACCAGTCCCTGCGGCAGGCTGAGCTTACACTTTTTGTCCACACGCAAATGACGGCAGTGCATGCTGCCCAGCACTCGGGAGTCTTCCTTGCCTCGGAAACTCGCGTTGCCGGAACAGTCCACCGAAGCCGAGAGCTTGCCGATTACGGTCAGGTGATGGCAGGCGATGTCGCAGCCGACCATCGAACCCTTTTTGTCGATGGTAATGTCGCCCCGGGTGTGGACGTTCTGTGACCAGCCGCTGGTGATGTCATAGTCCTCAAGGCTGATATAGACGCTGCAACGGCTGCAGATGGTCGAACGTGCGGCGTGGCTGACATGTTGCAGATGACCACAATCAAAGCAGCGCACTGGCCGTTGTTCGGGGGTGGAGTCGGATGCCTTCTTTTCAAGATTTGGCTTTCCGGCCGCGCCGAGTGAGTTTTCTGACTTCGCTGAATGCTCGCCGATACCTCGAAATTTCTCGGTAAACGGGGCTGTCCATGCCTTCAGTTTGGCGGCAAACTTGTTGGCAGCGGCCGGCTTTCTCTCGGGTTGCGGGGTTGGCTGGACTGGCTTGCGAACGCCTGGGACACGCACCATTTTTCCACCTTCAGTGGGCTCAAGCATCGAGGCGATACCAGAAATCGACGAAGCATCGGGCTGCATGACTTCGCCATCTTTCATGACGAAGTGTTCACCGCAAGCGCGACAAAACGTCGACACGGCCGCCGACGGTTCGGTCTGTGTCACCGAGCAGAATGGGCAGGCAACGTCGACGAACCTGCTCAGTTTTGGCTTTCTAAACGATTTCGTAGGGTTCGCTTGGGTTTGGGGTTCGGTGCACAACGCTCGCGCCGTTGTGTCGGTGCTGAGCAGCAGTCATTGGTTCCGCCTGCTCGCTGCGCATAGTTTTGTGTCGTTGCCGCGGCGCTGGGGAAGCGGATGCCGGGAAACGGATCGATCAAACTTGCTAAGATTTGTTGGGATTGCCGCCTCCGCCGCCAGAATTGCCGCCCTGGGCGCCACCGCCGCCACCGCCGCCGCCTGACTTGCTCTGGTCGCCACCTCCTAATTTGTTTTTATCGTCACCGCCGGGTTTGTTGCCTTGCGATCCGCTCGAGGAGGCCGCCGCTGCCGCTGCAGCACCGACCGTGGATGAGCCCATAAAGGTAGCTCCTTCTTCGATGGCTAGTTTGCCAGCGGTAATGTCACCGATCAATTCAGCGTTCTGTTTGAGTTCGCACCGATCAGTTACGGTGATGTTGCCTTCCACTTTGCCAAATACCGTCACGGAACGGGTTTTGATGTCGCCTTGAATCTTGGCGTTTTCCCCGACCGTCAGGTCGCCTTGAGAATTGACCTCGCCCTCGATTTTGCCGTCGATGATGAGATCTTGGGAAAACTTCAGCGTGCCTTTGATCTCTACGTCGCTGGAGAGGATGTTTTTAGTGGAACTCATGGTAGTGGAGGCGCTTGCGGTAGAGGCGGTGGAGGATAAGGGCGAAGCCGCCGTTGGCGACGCTTCATTAGCGTCGTCAGGCTGGTCTGGTTGATTTACGATTTGCTTCAGTGGCACGGTAGCGAATTCCTATCAATCTGGTGGTTCGATGTCAACGAACTTTCCCTCGCTGAAGCTAATTACTGATGTCGGGCAGTGGGCCCGGGGTGCTGCGCCGTTGTGGGTGAGGGCACGCGCTAGGCGTTCGCACGGTTCGTGACAGCTTCGGCAATATCTTCGGCGGGATAGGTCCAGATCTCGCTCAGGGTCGGATGATAATGCGGGATATTAACGAGCTGTTCAGCTGTTGCGTGAAAATATAACGCAACTACAAGTTCATGAATGAGTTCCACTGCCTCTGGTCCGATCACTGCGGCGCCGAGAAGTTCGCCGGTGGTAGCATCGGCGATCATTTTGACAAAGCCGGCAGTTTCACCGCGAACCATTGATTTTCCGTGGTCGTCGAAGGGATAGGTGGCTACCTCAACGGCTCGACCATGGGCTTTGGCCTCGAGTTCACTGATGCCGACGGTAGCGACGTTCGGATGGGTGAAAATCCCATACAGCTTCAAGCGGTAATCAATCGACTTGCTGCCTTCGGCTTTACCCAAAAAAACAGCGGCGTTGTGAGCGGCGTTTTCGCCCTGTTGGATGGCGGTGTGAACAACTTCGTGAGGGCCGCAGATATCTCCTGCGGCGAAAATGTGCGGTGCGCTGGTGGCCATCTCGGCATTCGCGGAGACATGGCGTCCACTCGGGCTCAGCTCAATACCCGCGGCCTTAAGTGCTAGTCCTTTGGTGTTGGGATGGCGACCGAGAGCGAGTAGAATCTCGCCGGCTTCGACGGTGATCGGGGTGCTGTTGTGCTCAAAGTGAACTATTTTCTTTCCCGCATCGTTTTTTTCGAAGCTCTTCAGAGACGTTCCGGTGAAAATGGTCATGCCGCGTTCGCGCATGGCTTCGGTCAAGGCGTCTGCGACATCGTAGTCAGTGCCGCTGAGGACGTGATCACTGCGCTGGATCACGGTTACATCCTTGCCGATGCCTTCGAAGTAGCATGCCATTTCCAGAGCGATGGCGCCGCCACCAAGCACAGCCACTGAATCGGGAGGCGTTTCAAGGTCGAGCACGTCATCGCTAGTCAGGTAGCCGGCTTCCTTCAATCCAGGGAAATCCGGTTCAGCGATCACCGATCCCGCGGCGATGCACGCGGTTTTAAAATCGACCTCAAAGGGGGCGTCATTTGCATCGAGCGGTTCGACCGTGACAGTGTGGGCGGAAGAAAAACTGGCGCGGCCTCGAATCAGCGTGAATCGACCATCTTCGAGTTGTTCTTGCCGATACTCGGCAAATTCGCCGATCAGCCGACGCTTGCGGGCGATGATTTCCGCTGGGAGGACGGCGTGCTCGGTGGAGCGCAGGCCGAATTCAGCGGCGTGCCGGATGCTGCGGTAGCGATCAGCGGATTCGATCAGCGTTTTGCTGGGCATGCAGCCGCGCAGGATACATAAGCCACCGAGCGTTTCGGCGCCGTCAATCACAGCTGTGTGGAGACCTTTTTCGACCGCGCTGCGGGCAGCAGCGTAGCCGGCAGAACCGCCTCCGATGACAATGAAATCGTAGTGCTTTGATGAGGACATGATCTGGTTTTTAAGCGATTTTGGTGCGCTTTTCGGGCTTGGTCGATGGTGAACGAGAAAGATTACGCGTTGATTGGCGGCCAGGTTCGAATATTGATGCCAAAGAAGCTCGAAAAAAGGCCCAATTTAGGGCGCTTGTTCGATTGCAAATGCATGCATCCTACCCTTAAATGCAAAGTCTCGTTATTGTGGCCGTTTTTGGCGTTTCGGGGCGTTAGTTTCAAGGAATTTCATATGGCAGATCAGGACGACCCACAGGAGCCCGAGGAAGAAGTTTCCAGCGCCGCGCAAAATGACGGCAAATCTTCCGCAGGAGCTCAGGATGGGGAAAATTCTGACTCCGCTGACACGGGTGTCAGCATCGACCAGGAATACGGCTCCGGCCAGATTGATAAGCTCGAAGGCCTCGATGCAGTTCGTAAGCGCCCAGGGATGTATATCGGCGATCCGGCGACGGAGCGAGGGCTGCATCACACGGTGTTCGAGGTGCTCGACAACTCGATCGATGAGCATCTTGCGGGTTACTGCAAAAAAGTCATCATCACCATTCACTCGGACGGTTCGCTGTCGGTGGAGGATGACGGGCGCGGCATTCCGGTCGACATGCACCCCAAGTTCAACATGCCTTCGGTAGAGCTGGTGCTGACCAGCCTGCACGCAGGGGGTAAGTTCGGCCAAGGTGCCTACAAGTTCTCGGGCGGTCTGCACGGCGTAGGCGCGAAGTGTGTCAATGCACTCTCCGATTGGTTCAAGGCCGATGTTTACCGCGACGGCAAGATTTACTCGATTGGTTTTGAGCGCGGGGTAACGACCTCGCCTTTGGAGGTGATCGGTGACCTCGACGATCCGAATCGGACCGGGACGAAGATCTCGTTCTTTCCCGATACAACGATTTTCACGGGTGGCATTCAGTTCAACTTTGATTACCTGACGGCACGGCTGCGCGAGTTGGCGTTCCTCAATCCGGGCATCACTATCAAGCTGGCCGATGAGCGCGAGGATTCGATCCGCAAAATGACCTTTTTCTATGAAAAGGGAATCCCGGAGTTTGTGCGTCAGTTGGGCGAGAACAAGGAATTGGTTCACGAGCACCCGATCGTTCTCAAGGGGCGACGCATGGTCGAGATCGACGATGCGGGCAAAACGGTCGAGGACGAATGCTTTGCCGACGTCGTGTTCCATTACACCGGTGACTATCACGAAAACATTCTGTGTTACGCCAACTCAATCCCTAACGGCGACGGCGGAGCCCACTTGACCGGCTTTCGTGGTGCGCTGACGCGATCGATCAATAACTACGCGAAGAGCAATAAGCTACTCAAGGACAAGGATCCGCCGTTGTCAGGGGAAGACTGTCGTGAGGGCTTGATTGCGATTATTTCGATCAAGCATCCGAATCCGCGCTTCAGTTCTCAGACCAAGGAAAAGCTGGTCAACAACGAGGTTGAAGCGGTAGTCGGTTCGATCACATACGATGGTCTAAACACGTTCTTTGATGAAAATCCGGCGCTGGCCAAGCGTATCGTCGAGAAGGTGCTAAATGCCGCACGTGCTCGCGAAGCGGCGCGCAAGGCCCGTGACACGGTGCGCAAATCGGCGATGAGCGGTGGCGGCTTGCCAGGCAAACTCGCTGACTGTTCCGAGCGCGACCCGTCGAAATGCGAAATCTATATTGTAGAAGGTGACTCCGCTGGTGGTTCGGCCAAACAGGGGCGCGATCGACGCACGCAGGCAATCCTGCCGATCAAGGGCAAAATTATCAATGTGGAAAAGGCGCGCCTCGATAAGGTGTTACAGAACAAGGAGGTGCAGACGATGATCACTGCGCTCGGCGCGGGTATCGGCGACGGTGATGCCGAAGGTGCGTTTAACATTGAAAAGGTGCGCTACCACAAGGTCATCATCATGACCGATGCCGATGTCGACGGATCGCACATCCGAACCTTGCTGCTGACCTTCTTCTGCCGCCAAATGCCCGATCTTGTGCGCAAAGGATACGTCTATATTGCCCAGCCACCGTTATATAAGATAACGCGTAAAAAGAAGGTGCAATACATTCAGGATGATCCAGAGCTGAATCGCATGTTGATTTCGCTGGGCGCTTCCGAAGTGCAGCTTAAGAATTGCAGCGATGGCACCGTGATCGAGTCTGAAACGCTGAAGGGAACATTGACGCAATTGTCGCGACTTTCGCGCTTTGCAGACGTTATCGCCCGTAATGGTGGTGATTTTGAGAAATACCTCAGTGCCGGTGATTTTGAACGGGGAATTTTGCCTGAATACCTACTTCAATTGCGTTCAGGCAACGAGGTTTTCACCCACTTTTTCTTGGACGAACACGCGCTCAAGGAATTCGCCGCTGAGAACAAGGACTTGAACCTTTTCGGGAATAGCGAGATCGAAACGATGACCGATTCTGAGGAAGAAACGGACGAGGTGGGTGCTGATGCTGACGAAGTGGATGCGGAGGCTGGCTCGGAGTCCGAAGCCGCCGAGGCAGATGATGTTCACAGTGACGTGCCGGTGGTCACGCGACGAGCCCGCCTGATCGAGATCCATGAAGCGCGTTCGATCATGAAGCTACTCAAAGAGCTCGAGAATACGGGCCTCGATATCGAACATTTCTCTGCTCAGGACGAGCCGTTGTTTGAGATCATCGAAGGCGATGGCGAAAACGCGAAGTCGAACCCGGTATTTTCGGTTCCGGAGATCCTCACCAAGATCATGGAAGTTGGGCGCCGCGGTATGGAGATCGGGCGTTTCAAAGGTCTGGGGGAAATGAACGCCAAGGAGCTATTTTCGACTACCATGGACCCAGCCTCGCGAAAGCTGTTGCGGGTGAAATTTGACGAGGAAAACCAGGTCGAAGCTGACAAGATGTTCACCGTGCTGATGGGCGACGTCGTCGAGCCGAGGCGACAATTCATCGAGGACAACGCCCTCAACGTGCGCAACTTGGACGTGTAATAAAGCAAGGCGCACCCGGCAATCGCAACTTCTTTGAGGCTGTTGCTGCGCCGATTATTTTATATTTTGAGAAGGAAGACTTAAATCGTGGCTGACGAACCTGAAAATCCAGAGGACGACGAACAAGAAAACGTCGATCCCACCAACGCCAACGAGGCCAAAGAGGAGGAAGCTGCACCCGCAGCGTCCGATGCTAAGCCGTCATCGAAAGACGCGCCGCCCGCTTCGATCGAGGAAGATATCTCACCGATCAACGTCGCCGACGAAATGTCGCAGTCGTTCCTCGAGTATTCGATGTCGGTCATTATCTCGCGTGCCCTGCCGGACGCGCGTGATGGCCTCAAACCCTCGCAAAGACGCCTGCTCTACGCGATGCACTCGGACCTCAGTCTGAGTCCAACCAAGAAGCACCTCAAATGTGCGCGTATCGTCGGTGAGACGATGGGTAAATACCATCCGCATGGTGACGGCGCGATCTACCCGACGCTGGTCAACATGGCCCAGCATTGGTCGATGCGGGAGACACTGGTCGACGGCCAGGGTAACTTCGGTTCGGTCGAAGGCGATCCGCCAGCTGCGATGCGTTACACGGAAGCCAGGATGACCCACGCCGGGTCGATCCTGATGAACGATCTGGAGAAGGACACGGTCGATTTTGTCGAGAACTACGACGAAACCAACACCGAGCCAAGTGTGCTGCCAGCAGCATTTCCCAACCTGCTGGTCAACGGCGGCACCGGTATCGCCGTCGGTATGGCGACCAACTGTGCGCCGCACAACCTGGGCGAGGTCGTCGACGGTGTCTGCGCGACAATCGATAATCCTGAGATCACCATTAAGGAACTGCTCACGCACATCAAAGGTCCTGACTTTCCCACCGGCTGTACTATTCTCGGCATGCGTGGTATTCACTCCTACGCCAACACCGGGCGTGGCAGCGTGAAGATCCGCGGTCGTGCGGAGATCGTGCAATACACCGCTGCGCGCGAGCAAATCATCATCAGCGAGATTCCCTACGCGGTGAACCGCGCGACGCTGGTGCAGCGTATCGCCGATCTGGCCAACCAGAAAATTTTGCCGGAGATCAGCGCAGTGCGCGATGAGTCCGACGAGAACACGCGCGTGGTCATCGATCTGAAGCGCGATGCCCGTGCCCAGGTGGTGCTCAACAATCTTTACAAGCACACCGCACTGGCGACGACCTTCTCGGTCAACATGCTCGCCATCGATAATCGTCGGCCGCGCCTGCTGAATCTCAAGGACGCTATCGTCTGCTTTATCGAGCATCGTCGCGAAGTTATCCTGCGGCGCACGCGTTACCTGCTCAGACAGGCCGAACTGAAAGCCGAACGGCTTGAGGCTTACCTGCTGGCTCTAGGTCATCTCGATGATTTCATCAAGATGGTGCGTGATTCGAAGACGCGCGATGAGGCGCGGGAAAAAATCAAGGCTTACACCTTCGATGTCGGGGTCGTTGAAGAACTTGGCATTTTGCTGCGCGATCAACCCGGCCTGAAGCCTAAGCCCGGTCGCTATGTGCTGACCGACAAGCAGGTCGATCACATTCTTGAGCTGCGCCTTTACCAGTTGGTCGGACTCGAACGCGAGAAGATCAAAGCCGATTACGACGCACTGCTCGAGGAAATCAAAGACCTGCTCGACATCTTGGCCCGTGAAGAACGCGTGCTGCAAATCATCAAGGATGAGCTGCTTGAGGTTAAGGAACGCTACGCGACGCCGCGACGCAGTGATTTTGCCATCGATGAAGGCGAGATCAATATTGTCGACCTGATCGCCAACGAAGCGAACATTATCACCATTTCCAATCGAGGCTTCGTCAAGCGCACGCCGACCAGCGAATACCGCACCCAGGCGCGTGGTGGCAAGGGCTTGAAGGGCATGGAAACCCGTGATGCCGAATCGGATGACGACGAGGACGATTTCGTCGAGCACTTGTTCGCCGCTTCGGCGCACGACTACTTGATGTTCTTTACCACCACAGGTCGCGTCTACGTCGAGCGAGTGTTCCAGATTCCAGAGATGAGCCGCACCTCAAGGGGCCGCTCGATCAAAAATCTGCTCAATCTGCGTGCCGAGGAAGGTATTGCATCGACGCTGCGGATCGAAGGCGATCCCGGCGGCGATCGCGACAAGACTTTCGTGGCGACGCACCACGTCATGTTTGCTACCCGCAGCGGCAAGGTGAAGAAGACCAATCTCGCCGACTTCCGCAATATTCGTAAAGACGGCATCATCGCCATCAACCTCGAAGAGGGTAACGAACTCATCGACGTTAAGCTGACCAACGGCGAGGATCATATCGTGCTGATCACCCACGGAGGCCTCAGTCTGCGCTGCCACGAGCAACAAATTCGCGACATGGGTCGTGCGTCGCGTGGTGTTGCCGGTATCAAACCCGTTAAGGGCGATTACGTCGTCGCACTGTGCGTCGTGAATGGTGAAAGCACGCTGTTGGTGGCTTCCGAAAACGGCATCGGCAAGCGCACGCCGTTCGAAGACTACCGCTCACAGACACGTGGTGGCAAAGGCATCATCACCATGAAAACCACCGACAAGACCGGCAAGGTTGTCGGAGCGCTGGTTGTCGGTGAAACCGATGAAGTCATGCTCATGACCAATAACGGCCAAAGCGTCCGCATCCGCGCCATCGACGTCCGTCAGGCCGGTCGAAACACTCAGGGCGTCAAACTCATGAACCTCAAGGAAGGTGTTCAAATTCAGGACATCGCCCGCGTGGCAGCTGATGAGGATGTCGTTGAAGAAAGTGATGGCGTAGACGAAAGCGGCCCTGGCGCCGATGAAGAAACGCCCGACAACGCGACGGATGACACCGGTGCCGCTGACCAAGCTACGGAATAAGTCCCGCCGCCGTCCCATGAAAAACTCTGGTGATACAACCTGCCGATGAACGTCGGCAGGTTGTATTCCACCACTGGAAGCGGGACTCGGTCCGCTTTTGGGCGTTCGGCGCTGCTGGTAGCGGTGTCGTTGGCGGCCCTGGCGTTTGGTGCTGGCGCAGCAGATAAACCGAACGTTTTACTGATCCTTGTCGACGACCTCAAGCCGACGCTGGGCTGCTATGGAGATAAGTTGGCGCAAACGCCGAACATTGATGCGTTGGCAGCGCGCGGAACTCGCTTCGAGCTGGCGTATTGCAACCAGGCGGTGTGTGCGCCGTCACGCTTTACGCTCATGTTGGGATCGCACTCGACCTCGACCGGGCTCTACGGGCTCGACAGCAAACTTCGCGCATCGATTCCCGACGCGGTAACCTTGCCGCAGCACTTTCAGAAGCACGGTTATCGCACCGAATCGCTTGGTAAAATATTTCATATCGGGCACGGTAACCTGGGCGATCCCGATTCGTTTTCGGTCGAACATTTTAAAGAAAAAGTCATCGAGTATGTCGATCCTGCATCCAAGCCTGATGGCAAGCTGACTCGCGAAGAAGCGATGTTTCAAAATGTCGAGGCACCCGCCGGCGGGATGAATTCATTGCCTCGCGGTGCCGCCTTCGAATCGCCTGACGTCGAAGATGAAGCCTACGCTGACGGGCGTGTCGCAGCCGAAACGATTCGCCGCCTCGAAGCCGCCAGGCAGCGCGCCAAGCCGTTCTTCATCGCTGTTGGATTTGCCCGACCGCACCTGCCGTTTTCCGCGCCGAAAAAATACTGGGATCTCTACGATCCGGCGATGTTCGAGCTGGCCACGAATACCGAGATTCCCGCGGGTTCACCCCCGGTCGCTCACAAGCGCGGCGGTGAGATTCGCAATTACTTTCCGGTGCCTGACAAAAACGATGCCGCGCTGATCGACGATGAGCTCGCCCGTAAACTCATCCACGGTTATTACGCCAGTACCAGCTTCGTCGATACTCAGATAGGTAAAGTGTTAGGTGCGGTGGATGACAAAGGGCTGGCCGAAAATACCATCGTTGTGCTGTGGGGAGATCACGGCTTTCATCTTGGCGATCTCGGCATCTGGACCAAGCACACCAACTACGAACAGGCCAATCGCATACCGCTGATCTTCGCCGGGCCGGGAATTTCGTCAGGAAAATCCACGCGGCAGTTAGCAGAGAGCGTCGATGTCTATCCCACGCTGACGGAACTGGCCGGTCTACCACAACCGGAAGGCCCACAACCTATCGACGGGCTGAGCTTAGCTTCCGTGTTGGCGGATTCCTCAGTGCGCGTTCGTGATCATGCGTTCCACGCCTATCCGAAGAAGAAGTTGGGTCGGGCGATCCGCACCGAACGCTATCGGTTGGTCGAGTGGAAGACCCCCGGAGCACCTGCGAAGACCGCTCAGCTGGAACTGTACGACTATCAGACGGATTCCCTGGAAACGAAAAATCTCGCGTCCGAAAAGCCTGGCGTAGTTGCTGAATTGCGGGCTGTTCTTGCGCGGTATCCTGAGGCGGTTCGGAGAGGGGAGTAGTCAGATGGGCCACGGTACCGATCAGCGGATTCGCACCGTTGTCAGCAAGACGAAAGCCAGAGCGGAGGCGAGCCTTCGCACTCCCTTTCCGCAGCGCCGCCCATGGAGTGCGTGTGGCTTGCCTCCGCTCTGGAACTCCCTGTAGCTGAACTTCCACCCGTAAGCTCGCGGAGGCTTGCCGCCGTCCCCGTGTCTTACCCCATCCGATTCTTTCGCAGACGCAAACTCTTCACGAATCATCCCGCTGCGTGTGTCGGGCGACCCATTTCTCCACGGGATTCGGTTTCCAGTTGCGCAGCTTGTCGAGTAGGCGTTCGAAGTGATCGTCGACCAGTAACATTTCCAAATGTTCACCGAGCAAAAAGCGATCTTCAACGACGCGTTTCAGAAAGGTCTGAAGGTCGTCGAAGTAGCCGTTGATATTCAGCAGTGCGCTGGGCTTGGCATGAATGTCGAGCTGTGACCAGGTGAGCATTTCGAACATCTCGTCGAGCGTGCCGATACCGCCGGGCAGGGAGACGAAGGCATCGGAAAGTTCGGCCATGACCGTTTTTCGTTCGAGCATGGTATCGACGATTTTCAGCTCGCTACAGCCGGTGTGACCGACCTCAAGATCGAGCAGCGATTTGGTGATCACGCCGACCACGTCGCCGCCCGCTTCGAGACAGGCATCGGCGACGCGCCCCATCAGGCCGACGCTGCCGCCGCCATAGACGAGACGGATATTTTGCTCGGCGAGATGACGGCCAACCAATGTGGCTGCATCGAGGTATTGAGTGCCGCGTCCGGGACTGGAACCGCAGAAGATGCAGAGGGAGTTGATGGGCATGGGGAAGGAGGAGTTAGGAGATGGGAGCTAGGAGAGAGGAGCTCGTCCAATGAGGGGCGGCAGGTGGTGGCAGAATATGATACGAGTGCTTTGGAATGGGGAAGCGTCAACAGATCTTCGGAAGATTGCTCGATTCGGGCGCGCTGGGGTTTGCGCTTTTGCTTGGCTGCGGACTTGGGCTGCATCTTCTTTTCAGGGATGCGGTGGATTCATTGGCACCACTTTACTACGCCCTGCCTCTACCGATCATTTTTGCCGGCTGGCTTGTTCTTGCAGCTTGGTGCCTGTATCGAAGAAAAAAGGGTTGGCTGATGGCGGCTCTGTTGATCGCTTTGCTTATTGGAGGTGCTTGGTGGAAGGCGAGTTTAAGTTGGTCGGGCAAAAATTCAGTCGATGCTGAAAATGCGGCGGATTTGTCCGTAGCGTTTTGGAATGCGGCTCATAACGATCAACCGACAGCCGAGTTGACTGAATGGATCAAAGCAAACGAGGTCGACCTGGTTGCGCTGGTTGAGGTTGGCGCAGTTTCTGATGAGCTCCGTGAACGATGTCGAAGGGATTTACCAGATTTCTCGGTGCGCAGTCTGCCTCATGGAATGGCCGTCATTTATCGAGGGGAGATCGAAGAGGAGGTGACGACGCTATCGATGCCCAACCGAAGCTTTGCTCACTTAGTGAGGTTGAGCTTGGACGATGAATCAATGCCACTGCGATTGTTAATCGCGGACATCGGTCCCAATCCTTTTTACCCTCGGCATGAGGCGCTGGGCGAGGTTTATAGTTTGGCAGACTGGGGGGAACCAAGAACGCTGATCGTCGGTGATTTCAATACGCCGTTTCAATCCTGCTGGTTCGAAGAATACTTACGAAATTTCAATCACGCTTGGGAAGATGCTGGGAAAGGCTATTTCGAAACCTGGCCATGGTTTGCTCCGGTATTGTGCCTCGATCACATTTGGTTGTCGCCCGACATTCGAGCGATCTCTGCGGAGAGGCAGAATTTTTGGTCTTCTGACCACTCGCTGATCTTAGTTCGAGCGACTCTTGAAGAACTTAAAGACTAGCAATTTTTTCCAACTACGAAAGATTTCGTTGACTCTACGAATTTATTCGTAGATGATAGTCTCATGGAGGATTCGCTGCCACAACCGACGGAGAGTGAGCTTTCGATTTTGCGGGTGCTGTGGGATAGCGGGGCGTGTCGGGTGCGCGAGGTGGCGGAGGCGCTGACCGAACGGCGTGGTGAAGATGTTGGTTACACGACGGCGCTCAAGCTTTTGCAAATTATGCACGGCAAAGGACTGGTCGATCGCGATGAGTCTGAGCGTAGTCATCGCTACTCTGCAGCGCTGCCTCAGGCATCGACGCAGCGGCAGATGCTCGCTGGGGTGACCGATAAACTTTTCGGCGGTGCGACCTCGGAACTGGTCATGCATGCGCTGTCCAATCAGCCGTCGTCGGTCGAAGAGCGGGCGCAGATTCGAGAACTGCTGGACCGATTAGAATGTGATGACACGGAGAGTGAGGGTAAAACCAAACAGGAAAGGAATAAGAAAAAATGAATACGCTGCAAGCATGGATCGACGCATTGGCGGGAACGTTGGTGCATTCATTGTGGCAGGGATCGGTGGTGGCAGTGCTGCTCGCGGCGCTGCTGGCGATTTGTCCGCGCAGTCGACCGGAATGGCGCTGCCGCATGGCGATGCTGGCTCTGTCTGCGCTCGGAGCATGGATGGTGCTGACATTTTGTCAGGCCTTGCCGGTTGAAGGTGGTCGAGCAGGAACCTCGACTTCATTGTCCTCGGCGGCAGCTGTTGGCACTACGACGTCGGGTACGTTGGAATCGGCGGCCGTTGCACCGGTAACAACGGTCATGTGGAGAATATTCATCGTTACTTCGTGGCTGGTCGGTGCGGGATTTTGTGGTCTGCGTTTGATGGGAGGTGCGTTTGGTTTGGTGACCTTGCGCAGGCAATCAGTCGATGTCGCGGCTTTCGATATCTTGCGCAGTTTTGACAAGGTGCGTCGGCGCGTGGGGGTCAAACAACAGGTGATGTTACGAATCAGTGAACGCATCGATTCACCGCTGACGTTTGGTTGGCTGAGGCCGGTTATTCTCGTTCCGGCTTCATTGCTCAGCGCGCTGCCAATCACTCATATGGAAGCGATCTTCGCTCACGAGTTGATGCATGTGCGGCGTGCAGATTATTTGTTTAATCTGCTGTTTTCAGTGTTTCGCTCAGCGATGTTCTATCATCCCGCAGTGTGGTGGATGGCGAAGGTTGTTGAGACTGAGCGGGAGATGACTTGCGATCTCGGCGCAGTAAAAAGCCTTCGCTCGACCGCATCCGGATACGCTTCGGCATTGTTGGCGATCGATGAATGGCGCGATGCCTGTCGGCGCGGTCTGATCGAGAGTGCCCCGTTGGCGATGAGCATGCGCGCTGGCGATGGCTTGTTGGCGCGGGTCGAGCGTTTGGCATTGGCACGGCAGCGGGGATCGATTTCCTCACCGCTGAATGTGCCGGTGATGATGATCTTTGTGCTAGCGTCGATCTCGGTGATGGCGGGCTTGCAGCTGGCAGGCACTGGCAATAACTCCAGCTCAGGCAGCGGTGTCATTGAGCGAATTTTAATAGATCCACCGTTTGTCTGCGGCAAGACCGACATGGAGATCGCCTTGCAGATCATCAAGCAGCCCCGCGCGTGGCCTTTGCCTGCTGCCGAAGGCCGGCTGATGCGATCGCCGCTGGTGCTCGCCGTCAACGGCGTCGCTCGTCCATTCGGCAAAAATGATCCGCCGGTGTTCGGTGACATTCCGAATGCCTGGATTCTTAAGTACGGTCTCAATTACCTGGATGCCGGAGTCTGCGATCGCGACCTCGATCGCGACGGTTTCAGTGCCGCTGAAGAATTTGCCGCTGACACCAGCCCGGTCGATGCCACGAGTCGTCCGCCGCTGATCGACAAACTGCGCTTTGTCGAGCGCAAGCAGCAGCTGTATCGCGTCGAATTTGCAGCGCAGCCGGATCGGAACACTTTTCAGATCAATCGATTGCCTTCGGCTCGATGGTCGAAAAAAACGATGCTGCTCTCGCTCGCTGAGACCAGTGAAGATGGTCAGATTGAGTTACTCGGCTCGGACGATGGGATCCTGTCGGTCCGTTTCCAGGAGACGGGGAAGATCTATCGCTTGGGCAAAGGTGAACGGGCAGATCTGTCAGTTGACTTCGCTCTTATGGATTTGAACATTGGCAGTGGTGAAAGCTACACGATCAGAGTGGGGGACTCGTTTGTGATCGGGGGCGAAGACGAGAGCTGGACCCTGCAATCGGTGGACGAATCGAGTGCAACCGTGCGCGGAAGCGAAGAAAAGAAGTTGGTCAGACTCGAAGCGACCTCAAGTGTGGCGAAGTAGTCGACGCAACCTATGCCGACGGCCCGTCAGGGCAGGACGCTCGGCTGGATGCCCGGTTCAGCATCGTCGACAGGGGCCGGAGCTGGCTTTTTGATGACGTCTTCATCCGGTCGTTCGTCAATCCAGCGCAGGGTCGGGAGGCGTGATTCGAAGTCGTAGTTGGCAGGGTCGCCGACTTCGTTGTCGAAAAGGATGATGATTTCGTTGAAGCCATCACCACGCCAGTGCTCCTGACTGAGCAACCAGGCTTTGACAAATCTTGCCACAGACAGCCGCGCCTCGTCACTGATTTGATCGATGGTTTCGGGGTCGGCGGAGCGCAGGGCCAGTTCGGTAGTCAGAGTGCTCTGCAGGGCGTCGAGGTCGGTCTGCTCATCGATGCGCAACCAACTGCCTTTGACTTCTTTTTTCATTCGTGCGGTATCGATCGCGACTGGAAGGGAGGGCTCGATGATCGGCGCGACGACGTACATGCGCTGATCCCGGGTGACGATTTCCCAGTTGGAGTTGAGATCGATATGGTATCGATAAGTCGCCGGAACGGTAATCTTCGACACAACGTCGGAGCCGGGGACTTCATTACCGAAAGCAGTGTAGTAGGTGCGGGAGGCGAAGCTCTCGGTGGAAGTCGCCGTGGCGATTTCGAGGATGTTGCCGTCGTTGCCTCTCACCGTTGGCTGAGCCCACTCGATGAAGGTTTCGTTGACGTATTCGGGGCGAAATTCTCTGGCAATGCTGACCGCAGCTTTGACGCCGACCTCGGCTGCCTTTTCGATCGCCTCGAGACTGCGATCGACGCCCTTTTCTGTGGCGCTGAAAAAGCGAAACCAGATGGCGATGGTGGTCGCGGCGAGGATTAGCACGACCAGCACGACCGACGTGCCAAGGCCGATGCCTGGTCTCGGCTCCGGTCCGTGACCATTCGGCTCTGACTCTTCTTTAGCTTCTGGAGGTTGTTCGCTCGACATCGTAGAGAATGAACGTGATTCTGGGGTCGCTAGACGCCCAATTTGGCTAGAACCAACTGCATGTCGTCCCAGACTTTTTTCTTTTCCGCTTTCAACGCGGCGGGGCCTTGTTTCTCCTGATGAAGCAGGTAGGCAGGATGATAGGTAACCATGGCTGGCGTGCCGTCGAGGTCGTGAAAACGGCCACGCAATTTTCCGACGCCGTCGTCAAGTCCGAGCAAGCCAGCGGCGGCGGTGCCTCCGAGAGCGACGATCACTTTGGGGGCGACGATCTCGATCTCCGCGCGCACATACTTTACCGAAAGCGCCATTTCCTCGGCGCTGGGTTGGCGGTTCGAGCGGCCCTGTTTCGTTCCGTCGTCAATCATGGGGCGAAATTTGACGATGTTGGAGATGTAAACATCGTCGCGCTGCAGGCCCATGGCTCCGAGAATTTTGGTCAGCAACTGCCCGGCGGGGCCGACAAAGGGTTTTTTCTGCTGTTCCTCTTCGTAGCCGGGCGCCTCGCCGACGAACATCAGGTCGGCATCGGGATTTCCCGTGGCGAACACCATTGTTTCGCGCAGCGTGCCGAGCGCGCGACACTCGGTGTCGCGCTTGGCTGCGCGAGCGAGGGCGTTGAGCCGGTCGCGCTTTGGTTGATCGACGTTGGCGGTGGGCGAAGGCGCGGTAGCAGCAGCCACCGCCGTTGCGGGTGGCGTGGGTGCTGGAGTCGCCGTGGGCTGGGCGGGAGGTGCTTCGGTCGCCGACACTGCCGGCCGGATCCGGTGCGGAAGTTCACGCAGGCGCTGCAAAGTCTCCTCGGGCAACCACACGGCCGATTTTCCTGAACGTTGTTCGCGCTTCAGCCATTGGTCGAGGCCGTGCAGCGCGGCGGTTATGTTTTGGGGCTCCGACACGGGCAAAACGTGCCGGTCGAGGGCACGTAAGGCAACCGGAATTTCGCACAAGGGTTTTACAAAGCTGACTGCGAATTGTAATCGCGTGGACTGTCTTAATCTGCTTGTGATAAAGAGCGGGCTGGTGTTCCATCTTTGGAGAAATATCAAGGTTCCGCCCTTAGCAACTTCACGCCACCATCTCATTATGTTCAAGCGACTCAGCAATCTCATCAAGGGCTTCTTTGGCCTGTTCGTTTCCGGAATGGAAAAGAAAAATCCCGAAGCACTCCTTGAGGTTGAAAAGGAAAATTTACGCAAGCAGATCAGCGAATTTAACAACGGACTCGCCGCGCATGCCGGCCTTTGTGAACGCTTGATGTCGCAGGTGAAGAAGGAGGATCAGGAAATTAAAGAGCTGACCGCCAAAACCACGGCCCATTTAAAAACCGGTAATAAGAAGCTGGCTGGCCAATACGCGCTGCGCTTGCAAAAGGTGAAGGGTGAAGTCGAGGAGAATCGGCAGCAGCTCAAGGATGCGGAAACCACCTATAAAGAGTTGCTCAACGCTCGCGATGTCGCCAAGCGCTCGGTTGAGGAAAAAATTGCTGCGCTCAAGAAAGATATCAGCGACATGAAAATGGACACGGCAATGGCTGACCTCAACGAGATGGCGGCTGGCATGATTGGCGAGATTGGTGGCTCGGGAGATACCCTCAACCGTCTTGAAGAAATGGTGCGCGAGGAAAAGGATGAGGCTGCCGGTCGAGCGCGGGTCGCCAAGGACAGCATCGATACCACCGAGCTGAAAGAGATGGAAGCCGAACAGGACGCGATGGAAGACATGGCTCTCGCCGATTTTGCCGCTGAGGCGGGAATCGTCATGGACGAAGGCAGTGACAGTGACAGTGCCAGCGAATCGTCTGCCGCTGAACAACCGCTTAGTGAGGGCGATGGCAAGACTATGTGATTGGCGGGAAAATTTTGAGCTCGTTTATCGTTACTGAAGCACCGATCGAATCCCATGCCCGAATTACCAAAATGGGCTGACGAGATTCGCTCGCTGTATCTGAGCGGGGCGTCGAACCAATTCATCCTGCACGGCAACGTCGGTGACCGCGTTCTGCTGGTCGGCGACGATGACAAAGCTGGATCAAGCGCTCGGCTCGGCAACCTGACGGATCTGCTCGTTGAGCAACTGCTGCACAAGTTCGATGTCGTTCTGACCTACGAACTCGGTGCCGGTGTCCGGGTCGCGGCTGGCGACAAAACATTTCGGCTCTGGCCTTCGGGAAAAGCCTTGGAGCGAATGCCGAAGAAGCCCGCCGAAGCGATTGGCGTGCTCGATCACTTTCTGCGCTACTGCGTAAATCTCCGTCAGATCAAAGCGGCCGATGCGGACGCGAAAGGCAACGACGGCGATATTACGTCGATCCTGCCTGGCGATCGACAGCCGATGCAGGTTGCCAGTGGCGCTGCCGATTCACTGGCTGGACGCAATCTGAGTGTCGCGATCATTTTCAAGTCGGCGCAGTTGATTTTACCCATGACCCCTAACGCTCTCAGCTATGAGCTGAGTTCATTGGCCTCGGTGGTTCGCTCGTGGAGTAGGGAGACGCATTTCATCGAACAGAATCTGGCAGTGTTTTTGCTTACCGAGAATCTCAACGATCTGCACTCGCTATTGGCTAACAATCCGCGGGCAGCGCGTGTTGAGATCCCTTTGCCCGATGCTGGCGATCTGGCGGTCGCGCTGAAACATTTCGCCAGCCGCTATCCGAAGTCGCTGGAGAAGTTCACTGATCAGTTGGAACTTCCGGCGCAGCGTTTGTCCGGTGCGTCGTTGGCCTCAGTCGAGGGCTTGCTCAAGCGCCGCGAGCATAGCGCCGAACCGCTCGCTGAGCGCGATTTGGCGGATCTGAAGAAACGCTTGGTCGAGCAGGATTGTCAGGGATTAATCGAATTCATCGAACCCGACCGCAATCTCGGCGACTACTTCGGGCAGGAGCCGGTTAAGGAGTGGATGCGTCAGGACATCGTCCTCTGGGATCAGGGAGATCTCGGCGCAATGCCGATGGGCTACCTTCTTTGCGGGCCCGTGGGCACCGGAAAAACCTATCTGGTTGAATGTCTCGCCGGTGAAGCGGGTGTTCCGGTGGTCAAATTGAAGAACTTCCGTGACCGCTGGGTGGGCAGTACCGAAGGTAACCTTGAGAAAATTTTCAGCCTGCTGCATGCGCTCGGACGCTGCATCGTGTTTATCGATGAAGCCGATCAGGCGTTGGGCAGTCGCGATTCGGGCTCAGGTGATTCCGGAGTGTCGGGTCGCGTCTATTCGATGATGGCCAAAGAAATGAGCGACCCAGATAACCGCGGACGCATTCTCTGGATCCTCGCCTCCAGCCGCCCCGATCTGATCGAGGTCGATTTAAAGCGCCCCGGTCGAGTCGATGTCAAGATCCCGCTTTTTCCGACAACCGATCCCGACGACGTCTACCGCTTGATTCGCGCACTGTGCCGCAAGCACAAGCTCGAGTTGCCCAAGGAAATGCCAGCCGAGCTCAGTTCGATGATGCCGAGCCTGGTAACTCCCGGTGCAGCGGAGTCGTTGGCGATTAAAGTCTACCGGCAAGTCCGCACCCAATCGGTCGATGCACTCGCGGCCTTGACGGATTGTCTCGAGGATTATCAGAATCCCGTTCCCGCGGACGTAATGGAGTTTCAGATCGGTCTCGCCATTCGTGAAGCGTCGGATCTCGACTTTGTACCGGAAAACTTCAGAACCGGTCCCATTGCCACATGACCACTTTGGCATTTTTGATCTCAGGAAACCTGTTGACTTGGGTGGGACATCCGCGGTATAACCACTATAAATCGAAAACTGATGGTCTGGGGGGCTTTCATTAGGAGGCGCCCCGACACCGTTTGTCGTTCGCTGGCAATTATCGCCTCCCGCCTGATCGGATAATTAACTCCCATCCTTTTCCGCCCTAGCCTGCATGCTATGACCCCTCGATCTCTGTTTATTCTTTCCGCTGCAGCGGCCGTGTTCTCGGTGGGTTGTGCCAGTGACGGCGAGCTTGCTCAGGTAGGCGATTTCCGAGTCACTGCTTTTGACGGCAGGACCGCCGAAACTCAAACTGGCACTGACCACGGTCGACGTCAGGTCAGCAACAAGGCTTTGGCGAACGAGTTCGTGGTGAAAACTACGGCCTATACCCATTTGGAAGCGGACAGCCTGCAGTATGGCACCAAAAACGCCTACGGCAGTGAGCTCAAGTTCAGCCGCAATTTGCGCAGCGCCGCCGCTGACTGGTCACGTTATCCGGTAGGCACGGTATTTAAGATCAAAGGTCTTCCGTACAACTACGTCGTCGATGACTACGGCAGTGCGCTGGTCGGAACCGACACGATCGACCTCTACAAGCCGAGTCACGCCGAGATGGATGCCTGGGGCGCTCGCAACGTCGGGATTGAAGTCATTCAGTGGGGTAGCTTCGACAAGAGTTTGGAAATTCTCGACGGTCGCAAAGGCAAAGCCGGCCATGTCGATGAGATGCTGGGCAGCATCAAGCGTAAAATCGGCTCCGTGCCGAGCGAATTGCGCAACGGCTTCCGTGCCAGCTGAATTTCGGCTTCCGGCGTACTGGTTCGCTTTGTCCTTGCCTCGATCGGGGCACCGTGGCAACGACTACCGCATGACCCGCAAAGAGCGTGCCGAAATCGTCCAGCGACGACTTGAACAGCTGTATCCAGAAACCCCGATCCCATTGGATCATCGGGATCCGTATACTCTGTTGATCGCCGTGCTGCTGTCGGCGCAATGCACCGATGTGCGAGTCAATACCGTGACACCGGCGTTATTCGAACTGGCGGACAATCCTGCCGACATGAGTCGGGTGGCAGTTGAGGACATTCGGGCAATTATCAGGCCTTGTGGCTTGTCGCCCCGCAAGTCGTCGGCAATCTCCGAACTCTCAAAAATCCTGATCGCTGAGCATGATGGTGTCGTGCCCGAAGATTTTGCTGCTTTGGAAGCACTACCGGGCGTCGGCCACAAGACCGCATCGGTAGTGATGAGCCAGGCCTTCGGGGTGCCCGCGTTTCCTGTGGATACCCACATTCATCGCCTCGCTCAGCGCTGGGGATTGACCTCCGGAAAAAATGTCGTCGTCACCGAGCGTGATCTAAAGAAACTGTTTGCGCCTGAATCGTGGAACCGCCTCCACCTCCAGATCATTTTTTACGGTCGTGAGTTCTGCTCTGCCCGGGGCTGCAACGGCACGATTTGTGAATTGTGCCAAACCTTGTATCCACTCCGCAAAAAGCCGGTCGCGACTAAAAAATAGGCGGCTCGATTGGTTCGATCAGGTATCGGGTGATTATCTGCCAAAAAAAACAAATATCGTGAAATTCATTTCCGACATCTGGCTATTACTAGCAGATGAATCGCATAAAACCCGTGGAAGGCCCGAGGTCACTTATTTTGGTAGGCATTATCGTGCTCCTACCATTCTTGGCGCACTCCCAACTCGAAACCCGTCAGCATATCTCGCTCAATGAGGCGATCCAACTGGCGTTAAGGAACAATACCAGTGTCAAAATCGAAAAGATCAATGAATCGATCGCCAGTGATCGTATTCTGCTGGCGGAGACCGCTTTCGATTACCAGGTTCGTGCTTCTTATCGTTACGAAAGCCTCGATCGACCTCAAAATCGGCAGGATTTGGTCGCGACCGGTGGCGGCGACCTGTTGCTCAATGAGCCGAGAATCTTTCTGGAGCGCAATCACCGCTTCGACTCAGGCATCGGCAGAAAAACCAAGTATGGGTCGGATATAGAACTGGGCACACGCTGGTCGCGACTCGACAACACGCTTAACCGTGACCTGACGTCTTCTCTGTTCAGTCCGGAATACACCACCTTTACCGGGTTGACGCTTACTCAGCCTTTGCTGCGCGACTTTGGCCGAGAAGTGAATACGGCAGCTATTGAAATCGCGCGTACCGACTCGCAGATCGCCTCTTTAAACTGGATGGGGGAGGTGCAGGCTACCGTTGCAGGAGTCGTCAAGCGCTACGTCGAACTCGCCGCCGCCTATCGCGGGCTGGCGGTGCGCGACCAAGCCATCGGTCTGGCGGAGAAGCTGGTCGACGATAACAAAGCGCGCCGCGATGAGGGTAAAATGACCGATATCGATGTTCAGGAGGCAGAGGTCGCCGTCTCGATCCGTGAAGAAGAGCGAATCTCCGCCGAGACCGAGTATTTCGAAAGGCTCAATGGTTTGCGACTGCTGATCAATCCGGTTGAGAATCCCACCCGGGGAGGACTCCTGGTGCCGATTACGCCATTTAAGACGTCGGTGCCCCAGCTCCCCGCCAGGAAAACGCTGACTGCGATGGCAAAAGACAATCGCGGCGACTATATGGTTGCTCGGCTGGAACTGGACCGTGAGCAGCGCCGAGTCAATTACGCCAAGAATCAGACCAAGCCGCGCGTCGACCTGCTGGCCAGCGCCGGTGTCTACGGCCTCGACGAAGATATTGGAGGGACTTACGGCGAAGCCTATTCCGGACAAGGACCTGAGTGGTCGGTGGGCGTGCAAATTTCTTTCCCGATTGGCAACCGTCAAGCCAAGCAGCAGTTGGCCATTGCCCGCCAGCAAGTCGCCCAGACTAAGCTTCGTGAGGCACAACTCGATCTAGTCGTAGAACTGGAACTCGAGACGGTGCTCAATCGCATTGAAACCGCGGCCAAGCGCTTGGCGACGGTGGGCAAGACGACGAAATTGGCCAACTCGTTTCTCGACCTCGAATCGCAGCGCATGAACGAAGGCAAAAGCACGAGTTTTCAAGTATTGGAGAAACAGACCGATCTGTTTGCCGCCCGTACACGCGAACTGATCGCCGGTGCCGATCTGCAGCGCTCAATCGTCGATCTTTGGGTGGTCACCGGAACTTTGTTGGAAAAACACAATGTTGAGGTGATTGGCGAGTCGCTGCAGACCGAGCGATCATCTCCGCGTCATGATGACGGCGAGATCGAGGTCGACTACTCGGCATTCCGCAACGCACAACCGCCTGAGAAATAGGCAAAGTCTGGCCGTTTAATTTGCAAAAAACTAAGATGAAGACCGTCACTCACTGGATCGCAGCTGGCCTGTCCTTTATGATCGTCTTGCCGATCGCGGGTCGCGATCTGGAAGGCACGGTGATCCCGTTCGAGAGTGTTACTGTCAGTTCGCCGGTCGAGGAAATCATCGTCGCCATTCCGGTGAATGAAGGCGACGTTGTCGCCAAAGACAGTGTACTCGCCGAGTTGCGTAACGAACAGGAACAGCTCGAGTTGAAGCGCTACGACAAGCTCATGATCAGGGCAAAGTTCGAAGCCGACGCCGCTCAACGACTTTTCGAAAGTGGATCCGGCACCGAATCGGATGCCATTCAGAGCCGCACGGAGCTGGAGCGACTCGAATCCGAGCGTGCGCTCGTCGAACTGAGGTTGCGCGAGAAGATCATTCGCTCGCCGATTGATGGCATCGTCGTCGACAAGCTGCTCGAAGCCGGAGAATCCGTCGATCGTGTTGAGGATATGTTTGAAGTCATCAATATCGAGCGGGTATTCATCCGTTTTTATGTGGATGCTAATCTTTTGAAGTCGATCAAAGAGGGACACGAACTCAAGGTCAAATTTCCGCTATTGGGAGATCGCGACAGCATTTCGGCGAGCGTCGCATTTATCGATTCACGCATCGATCCCGCCAGCGGTCTGGTGGAAATGAAGTTGCTTGCTGATAATCCGGACCAGTCGATCAAAGCCGGTATGCGCGCTCTAATGGCGCTGTCGCAAACGCCAGCCAAATAATCGTTACCATCGAGTTCTGACACACCATGCATCCACTTCATCAGGAAATTCAAAAGCTGCGTTCCTTCGCCGGGGCGCCTGGTGAGTTTTGGATCGATCTGCTCCAGCAGTTGACCGAACTCTCCGGGGCTGAGAATTCTACGCTGATGCGTGTGCCGGACGTCGTCAAAGGGCGGGACTGGCAACCGGTGTCGCGAGAAAAAGGCGGCGTCGGTCCTTTTTCCGAAGCTTGGCAGTCGCTCGCCGATCGTGCGGCCGAGCACGGTTTTGCCGCGCAATCCGGGCGTCTCGCCCTGTCGCTAGATGCCGATGGTAAACCGGCGGCGGTGGCGATGTTCTCACTTCCCGATGGGACCGACAGCCAAATGATCGGCATGATGTTGTGCGCGTACTCGGATTTGCCGGACGTGTATTTGCGAAATCGATCGGTCGACAACGGCGAGCGTAAGGCGGCCCGATTTGCCACCGTACTCGATCTTGGACTGGCGCTGCAGGCTAGCGAAAAATTTGCTCAGAGTGCCATGCAACTCTGCAACGAACTATGCTCGAGGTTCGATGCCGATCGGGTATCATTCGGTTGGTTGTGCGGTCGACAGGTGCAGCTTCAGGCGATCAGCCACACCGAGAAAATCGAAAAACGCACTGAGATTGTCGCGGAGATCGAAGCGGCAATGGAGGAGTGCCTCGACCAGAACGATGAAATCGTCTATCCGCCATCGGAAAAGTCATCGCAGATCGATTATCAGCATGGACTGCTAGCGGATAAACACCGCTGCGGCCACTTGGTAACGGTTCCGGTGCGCGATAGCGTCGGCGATCGCACCCGTTCCGTGGGTGCGGTGTCGTTAGAACGCAAAGCCAGTGCCTTTCGTGAGGACGAGGTTGAGGTGTTGCGGTTGACCAGTGATTTTTTGGGGCCAATGCTGGGCGAGAGTTATCATCGCAGCCGTTGGTTCGGCGCGCGTTGCGCTGCGAGCACGCGCAAGTCGGCGGCCAAGTTGTTCGGCTTTGAAAATACGTGGTGGAAACTTTTCGGAGTTTTTCTGACGGGTCTGATTATCTTTTTGTTCCTGTTTAAGATCGAGCACCGCGTCAAGGCGACGTTTGTACTCAAGAGTACCGCGACGGCGCAGATTCCAGTTCCTTTTGACGGCTTTATTTCCGGAGTGCATTTCCAGGTCGGGGACCGCGTCGAGGAGGGGCAGGAATTGGTAAGTCTCGATGTCAGCGATCTATTGCTGCAGGAAGCAGAGACGCGCGCTGAGGAACAGCGTTACCTTGGCGAGGCGCGCAGTGCTGAGGCTCAGGAACGCCCGTCGCTGATGCAGATCGCCGGTTTTCAGTCGGAGCAATCGCGTGCGCGCCGCGACATCGTCCGGCATCGTATGGAGCAGGCGGCGGTGAAGGCACCTTTTGCCGGCATCGTCGTAGAGGGCGATTTGCGTGAGCGCATCGCCGCCCCAGTGAAGCGCGGCGAGTTGCTGTTGCGATTGGTCAAGCGGGAAGGCTTGTATGCGGAGCTCAAAGTGGAGGAAAAGGACGTGGTTTTTCTCAAGGAATTAGCGGTTTGTGAAGCGGCCTTTACCAGTCTGCCGGAGCATCGGTTCGCGGCTCAGTTGCAGCCGATGGATCCGGTTCCTGAGTCTACGCAGGAGGGGGCGATGTTCCAACTGCGTGCTGGATTTACCGAGGAGGGAGAAGACTGGTGGCGACCGGGTATGAGCGGGGTGTGCAAGATCGATGCCGGTGAGCGCTCTCTGATGTGGATACTGACGCATCGCACGGTCGACTTTTTGCGCATGTTTTTCTGGATTTGAGAATGGAGCGAATGAGATGGCGAATCTGTTTCCAACATTTGACGACGCCTGGCATCAGGTCAGCGAACTCAAGCTGACGCTGCGCGCGGGTGTCAGTGTGCGCCGCCAGCATTTTCGCGGCGAGCGGTGGTATGTGGTGCAGGATCCGTTTGCCAATCAGTTCTATCGGGTGCGACCGGCGGCGTATCGATTTCTAATTCGCCTGCGCCGGGACAGGACGGTCGAGCAAGTCTGGCAGGAGCGATTGGACGCCGATGGCGACGAGGCGCCGGGGCAGGGCGAGGTGATTCACCTGCTCGGTCAGCTGTATCAGGCAAATCTGTTGCAGGCCAATCTTCCGGGTGATTCGAAGCGGCTGTTCGAACGGCAGAGCGAACGCAAGCAGCGTGAACTGCGCGGTAAACTGGTGAGCATTCTGTTTATCCGAATACCGCTATGGAATCCCGACGTGTTCTTAAAGCGTACGCTGCCGATGCTGCGCTGGCTGATGACCTGGTTCGGTTGGCTGCTCTGGTTCGGGGTCGGCTTCGTTGCGGTAAAGATGATCTTCGATCACTGGGAGTCGTTTCGCGACGAGAGCCAACAGGTGTTGTCGTTTCGTAATCTGGGTTGGCTCTACGCGGCTGCGGCGATTACCAAAGTGCTGCACGAATTCGGCCACGCTTATGTCTGCCGGCGCTATGGTGGCGAGGTGACGGTGATGGGGGTGATGTTGCTGATTTTTACGCCGCTGCCCTACATGGACGCCAGTTCCAGTTGGGGATTTCCGGGGCGAGCACAGCGCGTTCATGTCGCGGCGGCGGGCATGATTGTCGAATTGTTCATCGCTTTCGTGGCAGTTGTGGTGTGGGCCAACACCGGCTCGGGCGTGATTCATAATTTGGCCTACAACATTGTATTCATCGCGTCGTTGGCGACGCTGTTGTTTAACATCAATCCGCTACTGCGTTTCGACGGCTACTACATTCTTTCGGATCTGCTCGATTATCCGAACCTTCATCAGAATGCGAGCGAGCAGGCAAAATATCTGATCGAGCGCTATGGCTTCGGTTTAAAAACCGCGCTGCCGCCGAGCGACAAATGGAACGAGCAACTCTGGTTGTTGGTGTTTTTCGTCGCCAGTTGGATCTACAAGATTTTGCTGTTTACCGGCATTATTCTGTTCGTCGCCGATAAATTTTTCGTTCTAGGGCTTCTGCTGGCAGTGGTCGGCGCGATAACCTGGATGTTGGTGCCGACGGTGAAGGCGCTTATTGCGGTGACCAGCGGTCCCAAGCTGGCGCCAGTTCGGAGACGGGCGGTGGCGTTGACTTTAGGTGTTCCTCTTCTGCTGATCGCTTTGCTGGCTTTGATTCCGATGCCGCAACATGGCCGGGCCGACGGAGTGTTGATGGCGGAGCGCTACAGCGACATCGCAACCCAAGTCGATGGTCGATTGGTCGAGATTCTGGCGCCATCGGGCGAGATGGTGGAGGAGGGCCAGCCTTTGTTGCGCCTGAAGAACCGGGAACTGGAACTGTCTCTGGCCGCCGAACGGGTGCGACTGCGTGAATCACAAGTGCGCGAGCATCTGGTGGAGGCGGGACAACTCGCGCATGTACATTACCTGCGTCGGTGGTCGGACGCAGTTCGCATGCGAATTGGTGAATCCGAGGTGCGCCACGAGTATTTGCTGGTCAGGGCTCCGCACGCTGGCCGTTGGATTGCTCCAAATCTGCACGAACTACACGATGTCTGGTTGCCGCGCGGGTTGGTAGCGGGGCGGGTAATCGACGAGAACGGCTACTATTTTTCGGCGATGGTGACGCAGGCAAAGTCGCATTTTCTGTTCGAGCGTGATGCTGCCGCAACGCTGCGTCATCCGGAAGTTCGATTGCGTGGGCAGGCGGCTGAAGTGATCGACGTGACATCAATGAAGGTCATTCCGGCGGAGCGGCACTATCTACCTTCGACCTCACTCGGCATGCTCGGCGGGGGCAACATCGAGGTCGCCAGCGATCCCAACAGCGGCGGGCGGCGAGTAAAAGAGCCGGTGTTTGAGGTCCGTGCAGCGCTCGAGGGTATCGGCGATGCGGTCGTTTTGCAGCATGAATTGTCGGGGGTGATCCGCATGCGCCTGAGCGACGAACCCTATCTTTGGCAGTGGCTGAGAAAGGGGCGCCAATTATTGCAGGCGCGCTATCGAATCTGATTTCCCCAGTCTATTTCAAACCATCGAGAAAGTGAAGGCGACTCCCAGTCAAACCTACCGTGCCAGCCAGGTGGCACCGCAACCGCCGATATACCAGGGCATCGACGCTTGGTTGCACGGTTGGGGGCGACGCTTTCGACGGGCAGAAGGGCGTCGCTGCGAGTTGGAAAATGCGGCTCAACGAATCCATGTAGCGGTTGAGGATGTCGGCGACTGGAGCGAAGGGCGATTGCGCAAAGAGTTAGCACATTTTCGCAAGCAGGCACGAGCTTGTCCGGATCGAGTGGAGCAAATTCCGGAGGCGGCACTGGCGGCGATTGGCGACGCGGCGAGGCGAACGCTTGGCCTCTACGCCCATCCGGTTCAGATCATGGCATCGCTGGCGATGCTGCGCGGTGAACTGGTCGAAGTGGCCACCGGCGAAGGCAAAACACTGGCGATTGCGCTGGCTGTGGTGGTTCGCGCCTGGACGGGCTTGCCTTGTCATGTGGTTACGGCGAACGACTATCTCGCGGCTCGCGATGCCAAATATTTGGGCAAATTTTTCGAATTGTGCGGTGTCACGGTGGGGCATGTGATTGGAAAAATGACCGTCGACAAGCGGCGTAGCCAGTATAGGTGCGGTGTGGTTTACACGACCGCGAAAGAGTTGGCGGCCGATTATTTGCGTGATGGATTGATTGAGCAGGCATTCGACCATCCGGGTCGACGTCTGATCCGGCGAATTCACCAGCCGAGGGCAGCAGCCCAAGACCCAAGCCGAAGAGTGCTGCGCGGTCTGCACAGCGTCATTGTCGACGAAGCTGATAATGCGCTGATTGACGAGGCGGTGACGCCATTGATCATCAGTGAGAGCCGTGAGAATAAAGGGCTCGAAGAGGCGACGTTGCAGGCGGTGGATTTGTGCCGTGATTTTGTGCTCGGTGAGCACTACGACCGGGACGAGGCGACGCGGACCGTAGAATTGCGCGATGAGGGCTATTGTGCAATCGCCGCCGCCAGCCATTCATTATCCGGTATATGGCAAGGCGAGAGTCGTCGCGTCGAGTTGGTTCTAAAAGCGCTCGAAGCGAGGGAGTTCTTTCACCGTGACTCGCACTACGTCGTCGAAGACGATACGGTGGTCATTGTTGATGAAAATACTGGTCGGCGCATGCCCGGGCGGACCTGGCGGCAAGGGTTGCACCAGGCAATCGAGGCCAGGGAAGGAGTGAAGATTTCATCACCGGCGGTAACGGTGGCATCGATCAGTTTTCAGCGTTTTTTCCGGCAGTTTCACGTCATTGCCGGGGCGACGGGTACCGCGTCGGAGGCGGCCGGGGAGTTCTGGCGCATTTATCGATTGCGGGTCAACCCGATCGCCTTGCACCAGCCGTGCATCAGGCGGGAATTGGCGAGTCGAGTATTCGCTACGCGCGATGAAAAATGGGCGGCCGTGGTCGAGGAATGTCGCAGTCGGCACCAGACGGGGCAGCCTATTCTGGTGGGCACCCGCAGTGTCGGCGACTCGGAGGCCCTGGCCCGCCTGTTGAGCGAAGTCGGGCTTTCGTGTCAGATTCTAAATGCGGTCCGGCACCGTGATGAGGCGGCGGTGATCGCTCGAGCCGGGCGCTTGAGCAGGATCACCATCGCGACGAATATGGCTGGGCGCGGTACCGATATTCGGCTCGAAACCGATGTCGACGGCCGCGGGGGGCTGTGTGTGATCGCGACAGAATGGCACGCTTCGGCGCGGGTCGATCGACAACTATATGGGCGCTCGGGGCGTCAGGGAGACCCCGGAGTCGTCATTCCTTTCGCCAGTTTGGAGGATGATTTGAGCGACAAATTCCTAGCCAAATGGAGCGCCTCGACACTTAAAAAATTACTCAAAACCGGCATTCCTGGAGTCCGAATGGTTGCTCGAATGGTGCTTAAAAGGTGTCAGAAAAGGTCCGAGAAAGAAGCTTTCCGGCGTCGTGAGAACGTCCTCAAAGCGGATGATCAACGAGCCAAATCGCTCGGTTTTACGACGCGATTTTAACCCTGATTAGCTGTGAAGATTCATTCAATTCAACTCGAAAAGTTAGCCAGTTTAGCCGTTGACATTCCCACAAAATTCACCCTAACCTGCTCAATCGGCTAAGTAGTCGGCCGACCTTCGAAGCAGTTCGACGATCGAATAACGGTCATTAACCGCCATGTTTTTCTTCAAGCGCAACCAGAAAACCGACTCGCAAGAGCTGGTTTCGGACTCGGATATCGAGTTCGATTGCGCACGGCGTGGGCGACTTTTTAAGCTGGAAATGCTCGAGCAGAGAGTGCTGCTTTCAGCGGCACCGATCGATGCCGGAGACGATGCCTCAGCGACCGATCCGCAACCTTCGGACTTGGTGGTGATCGAGGAATCTACCCTCCAACAGGAGGCTCAGACACCCGCTCAGGAGGCTCTGGCGCCGACCGTTTCGGAGGCTGCGACCGTCGACTCTGAGGACCTTTTTGCAGGCGTTGACAGCGCAACTGACGATGCCGAAACTGGCGCGGATGAGGTCCTTACCGGGCCCGCCAGAGAGACCGATGAGGCGCTCGGTGGCGAGGCAGCACAAAGCGATCAAGTGATCGTTGTTCCACCAGCCGACAACAATTTGACCGGCCCGACGAATGGGCTGACAGGACCTACGGATCCGTCGATCGATTTTACCAACGAGGACGTGCAAGTCCCGGAAAATAAGGGCCCGCCACTATTAGTAGAGAATCAAAACGACCTCTTACACCCACAGAATACACCCACAGATAACGGCTCCAATGGCGCCGCAGGCGAGAGCAGTGCCCCCGGCCAAAGCTCCCTTGAAGGCCTCGAAGACGGCCAAAGCGGCCTTTCAGAGCTTCTTTTAGGCAGCGATTCTGCCGCCAATGACAATGCCATCTTCCCGGATCTTCCCGGTCTGATTTTCACCCTCGGCGAGGACGGCTTTACCGAGGGGCAAATCGTGTTCCTGAATTTCGGCGGCGAGTCGGATGCGGTCTATCACGGATCGGCGATGGAGATCTCCGATATCGATGTTCGCGAATTCGAATTGCCCGGCGCGACTTTCGAAGCTCGCCAACTTTTCATCGCCAGCATTGTCGAACGACTCAACGAACTTTATCAGGGTTCCGGACTGCTGTTCACCACCGATCGTCCGGATCGATCGGCGGACGACTACTCGACGATTTTCGTCGGCGGCGACGATCAAGCATTTTCCGAGTTCGGAAGTTTTCGCGGATTGGCCGAGCAGGTCGACGTCGGTAATCTCGATCGCGGTGACAACGGTTTCGTATTTTCCGAAAAAATCTGGAACGACGCCATGTCGGCTGACGAGTATCTCGATGAGTTGGTCGGAGTCATCGCCGAAGAGGCGGGTCACCTGATCGGTTATGCGGAGACCGACGAGGCACATGTCGATTCGCCGCTGTATGCCGTGGCGGATGCTCAGACGAGAATCCTTGGCTTGGGATTAAATGCTCCGAATACGAGTGCGGAGGGGAGGCAGTGGGAGCCGGTTCTGTCGTTCGGGATTTCGACGGCGGGACGTTACAGTTTTGTTCTGGATGTGGATGCGGGCGGCTGGACGCTGCCAGCGGACGCGGTCGCGGTGCTCAGCTTCGATGATCCGGCGACGGGCAGCGATCTGGAGGTGGCGGTCACGGCGCGCTCGCGGACCGATGGGACCGCGACGGAGTTGGTTTTCCAGACGGATGAATTTTTCATCGGAACCATCGGCACCCATACGATCACGTTTCAGCATCTGCTGGCGCCGGCGTCCCCGGGCGTTTTCTCGCTCTCTTTCGAGTTTTACAATTCAACCGGCGCAGCGTTGGCCGCCGATCTCGTGGGGAATCCGACAGCGGCCTTCGATCCGGCGACGGCTGCCGATGTATTGATCCAGAGTGTGGTGCTGGCGACTCCAGCAGCGCGGGAAGATGGACTGGCGGCCAACCTTCTCGCATACGTGAACCAAGTGAAGGATTCACAGTTCGTGCAATCGCTTTTCGATCTGGCGTTGGATGCGAGGGGGTCGGCTGCTAGTTTTGGATCGTTGGTCGCCAGTCTGCCGACGACTCAGGCGAGTTTTTCCGCACTGACGACCGTGGCCTCGCTCGGCGCGGTCGAACTTGAGTTCGGACTGGGTCTTGAAGGTGAGGTCAAAATCGGACCCTCCGCGCCGATTCTCGGCGCTTTCGGTATCGATGCGGCGCAACTGGGCGCGGGCTTGAAAGTGGTTTTCTCTCCCGGGCTCTCCGGCTTGGCGAATCTTAATTACAATTTTTCTCTCGGTACTTTGAAGATTGCCCGCGTGGGCTATGCATCTATCGCGACGGCTGCGATTGAAACTGAGCAATACATCGAATTCGCTGCTGCCCCGTTGTCGATTCTGGATGGCAATGTGTTGCGCTCTCAGAGCGTCACCATCGGCACGGCGTTCGCCTTCAAGCCCAGTTTGACCGGCTATCTGAAGGTCGGTGACGGCGTCACGGCCTTTGCTGACGCCAGCGTCGCGGGAGAGGTCGTTTTCAAGGTAGAGACGACGATGACGATCGGGGAATACCTGGATCTCTATACCGATGGAGTTGGCTTTGGTGATGCCTTCGATGAAACGCTGGCGGCGATTGCCGAGCAGTATCCCGGCGCGACGTCGAAGACGCTTTTTAAGCAGTTGCCGGTAGCGGTGCAGTTGAGTGTGGCGGTAGCGGATATGATGATTCCCTACTTCGCGGATTCGGCTTGGCAGACTGTGTCCGGGTCGGCATTTCCGTTGACGATTCCTTTCGATGTCTTTACCGGCCGGCCGGACTCCTTTTTCGGTATCCTCAGTGCCTCGAGTTCGGGGCCGACCTACAAGTTGGATCTCGGGGCGGGCGCGGGGCTGGCCTTCGGAGGTGATACGGGTGCCAGTCTTCGGGCGGCGCTGGGGGGGGCGAATGCTGGAGCGAAGATTTTTGCTGGGGTCGCGTTGAAGGCGGGGTTGCCGCTGTTCAACTCGTCCGATCCTTACTACGCGCCCCTGGTCAGCGCGGGTGCGGAGTTCTTCGGTGCGCTTTTCAATGGCCAAATCGTCAACGATACTTTCATCGCGTCTTCACCCGGACTGCTGGATACGGAAATTGTGGCGGCGGATCTGAGCGACTACCTAGGGCGTATTGAGGACGTAACGATCATTACGCATGGTTTCCAGCCGTCGAGTGGCACCGAATCGCTGGTGACCTATCTCACTGGAATCGGTGGCGATTCACTGGAGCGCCTGGGACTCGCCATCGCGCAGCAGGAGGTGGGTTGGTACCTCGATTACGATATCCCCACCGAGGGGGCGCTGGCCGGATTCGATCCGGGCGACTCGATCTTTCCAGTAACCAGTCTACTCGATGCTGTGGTGGCGCAGGATCCGGCCGATGGCAAACTTCAAGTGGTGCTGCTGTTCGACTGGGCGCCGGCCTCGAACCAGCTCTCTTCCGGGTGGGGCGAAGAGGCGGGCACGGCGATTTTCAATCTGCTGGTGCGGCTGAATCTGCTCCGGCCAGAGGCAGGCGCGGCAAACCCCAACTATCACTTCATCGGACACAGCTTCGGCACAGCGGTGACGAGCGAAGCGGTTGAGAGGTTGGTGGCATTCAACGTGCCGGTTGATCATGTGACGCTGCTCGATCCGCATGACTTCGATCAAACGAATGTGCCGGTGGACGGTTATCAGGATCTGTTCACCCTGGGCCAGCCCGAGGGCTATGGCGCGGCGATCTATCAAAAAGTGGATTTCGCCGATGTCTATTTTCAGACAAAGGGTTCGCCGTCCGGTCGGCCGATTCCCGGCGCTTATAATATAGACGTGACGGATCTGGTGGACGATTCCGGGGCGCACTCGCGGGTTTGGGATCAATTTTACCTGGATACGGTGAACGCGATTTTCCCGGCTACCGATGAGCTGGATGAGGAGTTTGTGCCTTATGGATACTTCTGGAGTCGGGTCGCGGATCGACAGCTTGCTGAAGATACCTTTGCAGATCGCCCTGATACAGGCAGGTTTTTCAGCGACGATTTGAACACGGTGTTCGACGAGGCAGGGCTTGAGCTTGGCCGTGCGCTGGGTGTCACCTCCCATGCCTACACGAATCCGCCGGCACCCGGCAGTGTGACGCCGGATTCGGATCAGATTGGGCCGAACCTGGTAGTCCCCAATACAGGGACGCACAATCCGGGCAGTGGCTTCACGGCGGACCAGATCACCAACGCTCGCTGGGCACCGGAGCGAAAGCCATTTTCGATTTACAATGGCGACCTTTTCGAAGATGGCATCGCCGACTTCCCGGGCGCTTCCCTGATCGATGTCAATAACGTGATCCCTGGCTGGTCGACCCATGGGGGAGAAGGTACCGCCTATTTTGATGGCGGAGGCGATGGCGGTCGGATGCTCTTCGAGGAGGGTGCGGATACCCGCACGCACAATTACACTTATGTACCTTCGATGGCAGGAGCGCTGGCGTTCGATCTTGCCATCGACATGGTGAACGCTGTTTCGACGGCTACCTTCGAAGTTGTCCTGAACCGGGGTTATCAATCCTTCTCCCTCGGCTCGGTGGCGGTGGCGGCGTTAACTCTGCAGGCCCAGACTTTCGCGTTCCTGATTCCGGAGTTCCTACGCAGCGATTCGTTGGCGCCGAGCTTCAAGCTGAAACTGGCGGGTGGAGCGGCTACAAAAGTTTACCTTGATAACCTCCGCTTAATCCACGGCGGCGGGGTAGGCGATATCATCGCCGTGGATTTCCATAATACCGGGGTGGGAACACCGCAGGAAGTGAGCAGCAGCAGCGACAATTTCCAGATTACTCAGGTGGCGATTCTCAATCGTGAAGGGACGGTGATGGATACCGTGGTTTCCACCCCGGCGACTTCGGCCTTCGGCTATTCGTTCTTTGGCGAGCGTTACCTTATCGAGCTAGCGGGCGGCACTTTCGAGTCCTACGGAACGTCGATCTCTTCGGTTTCTTTCGGGGCGGACGCGGTGGATGTGACCGGGGAGTTTCTTTTCGTTCCAAACACGCAATCGGGCACGATCTTCGATCTCGATATTTTAGAGAATGGTTTTCAAGGATTCCTCGAGTTTACTTTCACTTCTGACAGCACGACCGGGTCGCAGACCATGCTGCTATACGTGGGACCTTCGTTTTTGACGCCGGTGGACACCATCTTTTTCGAGGAGGCGGCCGCGACGGGGCTCAATGATGGGTTGGAAAAGGAATTCAGGCTCGCGCAGCGTCTTGTCAGCCGCGGCTTCGCGCTCGCCGGAGACACCACCGAGGACCTGCAGGACACTGTGGATGCCTTCAATACCTTCGCTAGATACCAAGCATCGGCGCCATTGGAGATTTCGACGCTGATCGACGAATCGGAAACGCTTTCTTACGAGCCGATTCCGATCGCCGGGGTGGGAACGGGCACGGTTTACTACACCACGAATTTCTCGAACGACATCATTGCTACGTTCGACGATTCGCAGATCACGGGTGCTATCGAGGATCGGATCGTGGGAGCGGGGGATGAGAATCAGGATGATATCTTTGATGGAAGTCAAGTGGCGGAGAACGTTTACCTGAGTCCATACGAGACGCTAGGGTCGGTGAATCCGGAGGATGCGGTTTTTTACGAGACGGTGAACGGCGGCACGGAGATCGCGGCGAAGACGGACCCGGAACTGGATTCGACAGCAGGGGCGGACAGTCATGTGGTGGCGACAGAGTCGGGGACAGGGGCGCAGTTCGTGACCGATGCGGCGACGACTCTGGTTGGCGACGGATCGGCGACAACAGTCGATATCGGTACGGTCAGTGCTGCGGTGACAAATTCGGAAAATGCCTGGCTGGTGCTGGCGGCGACCGCTCCGGCAGCTTCAGCGGATGTAGTGGCGCTGGGGGACACCTTCCTTGTGCGGATCACTGGCGTGGATTCACTGGGAAATCTGCAGGTGGACTGGGCGACGCTGGAGAACCGCCGCGGGAAGTTGGTGACGCGCGATTTACTGATGAGCAACGGCGACGCGGAGAATCCCGGCGGACGCTACGACTGGGCCGTGGCGTACTCGGTTCCTGACACGGCTGATACCGGGACGGAGCTTGCGGCAGGCTCGGCGGCGGCGGTAGAAGCGATCCTGCACGGGCTGAAGTTCTCATCGTGGATAA
>JBBKXR010000264.1:0-9466 GCA_037969585.1 Verrucomicrobiales bacterium | reverse complement strand
AAGTAAACCCCAGTTCCACACCCCAGTTCCACACCCCAGTCGACGATCCGTAGCTGCGAGCGTCAGCGAGTGGCCCAGTGGACAGGAATGTGATACCGGCGTCTCGCCGGTCCCCAGTGGACGAGCCTCCCCGTCAAAGATCAGAGATCAAAGGTCAGAGGTCAGAGGTCAGAGGTCAGAAAACCAGGAACCAAGCACAAATAACACCCCCCATTTGTTCACTGGCACAGGCCGCCACCCTACCCGAACCTCCCCCGTGCCTCTCTACCTCCTGCTGCCGCTCGTCGCGGCCTTTCTCTATGCGCTCAGCTCCGTGTTCGTGAAACGCGGACTGCGTGACGGGGCGACGATGAATCAGGCATTTCACATCAACAACATCGCCGTCGCCATCATCTTCCTGCCGCTGATGTTGTTAGAAAAGCAAACCGTCGACTGGTCCTTGGTTCAATGGCCAATCCTGGTCGGCGTCGGATTCTTCTTCGGCGGCTGGTTGACCTTTATCGCCTTTCAACGCGGCGACGTCTCGCTGGTTACCCCGCTACTCGGCACCAAAGTTGTATTCGTCGCGATCGGCTCCGTGCTGTTCACCACTCAACAGCTCTCGATCCCTCTCTGGATCGCCGCCCTGCTCACTGCAATCGGCATCTTCCTGATCGGATTTCGCGATGTGCGCGGCGCCCGCCACGCCTCCTTCACCGCCGGCATCACCCTGTGCAGCGCCGCATTGTTCGGACTTTGCGACGTCATGCTTTCCTCCTGGGCCAGCAAATTCGGCCCGTTCACCTTCCTCAGTTTCTCCTCACTGATCGTCGGTTCGCTGACCATGATCGTGTGGTTATTTCAGGGTCGCCAGAGAATCCTGCCACCACGTGGCCCGCGCGGGTGGACCATCGCCAGTGCCGTGGTGGTCGCCATCCAAGCGATCATGATCGGTCTCGCTCTAAGCTTTTTCAACGACGCCACCGGCATCAATGTCATGTACGCCTCGCGTGGGCTGTGGGCTGTCGTCCTGGTCTACTGGTTCGGCTCCATGCTCGGCAACGACGAACGCGCCACCTCCGGTCGCGTGTTCGGCTGGCGCTTTCTCGGTACCATCCTGCTCACCGCCTCAGTGATCATCGCCGTGGTCGAGCGCAGTACGTAGCAACGGCGCCAAATCCGCCAACTGCCTAAGCCGTCGGCTCGCGGATCACCAACAGACGAATCTCGGTCATGTCCTCCATCGCGAAGCGGATACCTTCGCGCCCCAAGCCGCTGTCCTTCACGCCGCCATACGGCATGTGATCGACTCGCCACGACGGCACATCGCCGATCACCACACCGCCGACCTCAAGCTTGTTCCACGCCTTCTTCGCTTTGTAGAGATCGCGGGTAAAAATGCCCGCCTGCAGGCCGAACTCGCTATCGTTGACCTCATCGAGCGCCGCATCGAAATCGCTGAATGACGACAACAGGGCCACCGGTCCAAAGGCTTCTTTGCAAACCACGTCTTCGCCTTCTGGAACATCTTCCAACAGCGTCGCTTCGAGCATGGCCCCGTCGCGCTTACCTCCGCACAACACTTTCGCACCGCTCTTCACCGCACTCTGGATCCAGCCATCAAGTCGTTCGGCTTCGCTCTCCGAGATCATCGGTCCGATAAATGTCTCCTCGTCCGCAGGATCGCCACACTTCAGTTCTTTGGTCGCCGCGACCAGCTTGTCGCGAAACATATCGTAGATCGCTTCGTGAATGATGATGCGCTGCACACCGATACAACTCTGGCCGCTCTGATAAAAAGCTCCAAATACGATTCGCTCGACCGCGTCGTCGATGTCCGCATCGGCATCGACCACCACCGCCGCGTTGCCGCCCAGTTCGAGCACGACCTTTTTCTTTCCCGCCTTCGCCTTTAACGCCCAACCGACATCCGGTGATCCGGTAAAGCTTAGCAGCTTCAAGCGTTCGTCAGTAGTAAACAGATCCGCGCCATCACGATGGCAGGGCAGAATCGAAAACGCTCCCTTCGGCAGATCCGTCTCTGCCAAAGTTTCACCGATGATCAACGCACCAATCGGCGTGCGACTGGCCGGCTTGAGCACAAACGGACAACCCACCGCCAGCGCAGGCGCCACTTTGTGCGCCGCCAGATTGAGCGGAAAATTGAACGGACTGATGAACGAGCACGGCCCCAGCGGCACGCGTTTCCACATACCCGAATAGCCTTCGGCGCGCGCCGAAATATCCATCGGCAGAACCTCCCCGTAAATTCTTACCGACTCCTCCGCGGCGATGCGAAAGGTATCGATCAATCGCGTCACCTCGCCACGTGAGTCATTGATCGGTTTACCCGCCTCGATACAAAGCGCTTCAGCCAGCTCATCCTTGCGCTCGGTGAATCGCTTCACGCAATGCATCAGGATTTCCTGCCGCCGATAAGCCGGCAAGGCCGCCATCGCCTCGCGCGCCTCCTCCGCCGCAGCGATCCCGCGATCGATGTCTTCCGCCGAAGCCATCGCCACGCGTGTGGCCACTTCGCCGGTGTATTTGTTGGTCACCTCAAGATCCGTGTTCGGAGTCTCCGGCGAGTTCGCAAGGTAGAAGGGGTAAGTTTCGTTGAGCATGATCTAAGAGTAAAAAGACTGACTACGGTTGACCCGGCAATTCCAAGGCCTTCGCTTTTTCCGCAATCTCGTGATTCAAAATGCGATTGTTATCCGAGTAATCGACCGGCACTTCCACCAGGTGAACACCGCCCGCCTCAAAACATTTCTCCAACAACGGCACCAGCGCTTCCGCCGACTCCGGGCGATGCCCACTCGCGCCATAAGCCTCCGCGTATTTCACGAAGTCGGGATTACCAAACTCCAGCCCCCAGTCGGCAAAATTCATGTGTGACTGCTTCCAGCGGATCATGCCATACGAATCATCGCGCAGCACCATGACCACCAGATCGAGTCTGAGTCGCACCGCCGTCTCCATCTCCTGCGAGTTCATCATGAAGCCCCCGTCGCCACAGATCGCCATCACCCGGCGATCGGGATGTACCATCTTCGCCGCCATCGCCGAGGGCAGTCCTGCGCCCATCGATGCCAGCGCATTGTCGAGCAGTACCGTGTTCGGCTGCCGTGCCGGATAGTTGCGAGCAAACCAGATTTTGTAGACGCCATTGTCGAGAGCGATGATCCCGTCATCAGGCATGACGGTGCGCACGTCGGCCACCAGCCGCTGCGGATAAATTGGGAAACGATTGTCGTCGGTTCCCTCCGCAACATGCTCAGTGACCGCCTCACGTACTTTGTCAAAAAGCGCACAATCCCAACACGACTGCCGCTCCAGTCGCTCGTTGAACTGCCAAATGCTGTTGGCAATATCGCCGACTACTTCGACCTGCGGAAAATATACCGGATCGACCTCCGCCGAACTGAAGTTCACGTGAATGACCTTGCGGCCATCCGCCTCCATGAAAAACGGCGGCTTCTCGACCACGTCGTGACCGACATTGATGATCAAATCGGCCGCATTGATCGCACGGTGCACAAAATCATTCGCCGACAAGGCGGCGTTGCCGATCGCCATCGGATGATCATCACTGATCACCCCCTTGCCCATCTGCGTGGTCACAAACGGGATCTGCTGCTTCTCGACAAAATCCCGCAGCGCCTTCGAGGTCAACTTGCGGTTAGCCCCCGCGCCGATCAGCAGCAGCGGATGCTTCGCCGCGGTAATCAATTCGACCGCCTTGGCCACCGCCTTTTCCTCAGCGATCGGACGCCGCACCACGCTCGGCGACAATAAATTCACCTCTGAATCTTCCACCATTTCGCCGGCAACATCCTCCGGCAGCTCCAGGTGCACCGCTCCCGGCCGCTCCTCCTCCGCCAGACGGAACGCTTCCCGCACCCGCGCCGGTACGTTGCGCCCGCTGACCAGTTGCTTCGTGTACTTGGTAATCGGCCCCATCATGTCGACCACATCGATGATTTGAAACTGCCCCTGCTTGCTGTGCTTGATCGGTTTCTGACCGGTGATCATCATCATCGGCATCGCCCCCAACTGCGCATAGGCCGCCGCCGTCACCAGGTTCGTCGCCCCCGGTCCCAAGGTCGAAAGACACACGCCCGCTTTGCCCGTCAGCCGCCCAAAGGTCGCCGCCATAAATCCCGCCCCCTGCTCGTGGCGCGTCAGCACCAACCGGATCGATGACTCGCGCAGCGACTCAACGAAATCCAAATTCTCCTCACCCGGAACCCCGAAGATGGCTTCCACCCCCTCGTTTTCCAGCGCTTTGACTAACAGATCGGATACTTTCACCACAACAAAGACGATTCGTTGCCAAGGAGCTTACCGAGTCCCGACCAACAAGTCACGCCGATAGCCGCCAAGGTGTAACAATGCGGCCACCGTTTTCGAAGCCCAACATTGTAGCGTGGCGCGCTTTGGACGCTGTGCTCAACCCTACGGGCTGCCCGACTCGCTTCGCCCGGCTGCCCGCCACCTTGCGTTGGCCTCAACCAGCTCGACTCGTCCACTGGAGGCAAGCGAATCGCTCGCCCTACAATCTGTCGGCCCGGTTGGTTGCCGTCATACTCACGCCACTACTCTCCACCAACACGAATCACCACCTTACCGAAATGCGCGCCGCTGCGCAGATGTCCGTAAGCCGCCGGCGCGTCCTCAAACGCGAATGACTGATCGATCACCGGTCGGATATCATGCTTTTCCATAAAGCCGTTCAGATCCGCAAACATCTCCCGGCTACCGACGTAGATGGCGTTGATATCGGCATTTTTCGTCACTAGCGGAAACAGCGATTCGTCGGGCGCTCCCTTCCCGGTCAGCACTCCGATCAGTGCGATATTTCCGCCGGCGGAAACGCTTTTCATCGAGCGCCCCAGCGTGCCCGGCCCGCCGACTTCGACGACATGATCCGCACCGCGCTTCTCGGTCAGACGCCAGACTTCCGCGTCCCAATCTTCGTGAGTCTGATAATTAATCATCTCCCAGGCGCCCATCGCTTTGGCCCGCTCCAACTTTTCATCGCTGCTCGACGTCACGATCACCCGCGCTCCAGCCGCCGTCGCCAACTGCAGGGCAAAAATCGAAACGCCTCCGGTGCCCAGCGCCAAAACCGTATCGCCTTCCTGCAAACCACCACGCACGAACATGCCGTGCCACGCCGTCACCGCCGCGCAGGGCAGACAAGCCGCTTCTTCAAAATTCAGATGCCCCGGCATCGCCACGACTCCGGATTCAGGGAGCGCCACGTACTCCGACAACATGCCATCCGTCGATCCACCGAGCGCCAACTTGTGATAGCGCATATCGAAGCGTCCGCTCTCCCATTCCGAGAAAAAACATCCCGCTACCCGGTCGCCAACCGCAAATTGCGTCACGCCCTCACCGACCGCAACCACCTCGCCCGCACCATCCGAAAGCGGCACCACACTGCCTCCCCCTCCGGAGCCCGACTGCCCCGCCAGCATCAACAAATCGCGATAGTTCAACGAGCACGCCCGCACCCGAATCAACACCTCGCCCGCCCGCAGCTCAGGTTTTTCCGCGTCGGAAAAATGCTGCGCCGCCAGCGCGCCAGAGTCAGAATTCGGGTCGGGTTCGAGTCGGTACTGTTGCATATCCGATAATATGACAACCTGCTAAAAATGCCAATTCACTCCGCCACCAGCACCCAGTCGTCGGTCCGGAACGGCGTTGCCGGCAAGCCTTCGGCGTTGAAAAAGTTCGGGTTCTCGGGGTTGTTGCTCCACGCATAACGGACCGCGATCGGCTTGGCAATCGCGTCGCTTTTCACGACGACTGAGCCACCGGCGATGGTCGCTTCGGCGGGTACGAATTTTTGATCATCACCGGCGATTTCAAAATACTTCAGTGCGCCGCCATCCTTCGCCAACAGACCGCCACCGACCTGGCCAAAGCTGAGCACGATGGTGTTATCGATGACTTTCATCGTTTCGTAAATCGGTCCCTGATAAACGATGTCGGCACCATAGGTATTCGCGCGGGCAAAACGCGACAAGCGTTCACCAACCGGCTTTTTGTCGCGCGGATGAATATCGTCGGCTTCACCGACATCGATGGTGGTGACCATGCCGGTGTTTTTGCCGTCTTTCCAAAAGCGAAACATCTGTTCGCGAATGATCGGCCAACCCTGCTCATGTCCGTCGGCATAGTTCGGCAACTGCACTAGATAGAACGGGAAGTCGCGACGCTCCAAACCACTCGCCGTTGCCCAATCCGCCCGCCAGTCTTCGACCAGAGCGAACATCAGATCTCGATACTGCGTGCAAAACGGCGGACGCGAATTGGCCTCGCCCTGATACCACACCGTGCCGCGAATAGCATACGGCTGCAGCGGCGCGATCATCGCGTTGTAGTGTCCGGCAGGACGCTTGACGTTGTCCGGTCCCATCGGAGCGCGCGGCGCCCGAGTCGTGAATGCCTTGCCTTCAGCCTTGGCCGCATTGGCGTTCTCCGCCCATACCGCACGCGCTTTTTCAAATTTTTCCTTCGCCGCCGGATAAGCGGTTAGCGCTGCGTCGTAGTATTCGCGGGTCGGCGCACCGACCGGGTCGTTGCGAAACGTTTCGCCATTGATCCACGAGTAAGCATTGGTGCCACCCATCGCCGACTGGATCAGCCCCACCGGCACCTTGAGGTCGCGGTTCAGAGTGGTGCCGAAGTAAAAGCCGGTCGCCGAAAAACCGGAGACCGATGCGGCATCGCACAAGGCCCATTGGGCGTTCACCGTCGCCACCGGCTCATCCGCCCCCGTGACGGGAACTTTGAAAAGGCGCACCTCAGCAAACTTTCCGGCACCAGCTTCTTTGCGTGCAGTCTCGGCGTCGAGCGTCCCCGCAACGCTCATCGCCATGTTCGATTGCCCTGAACACACCCACACTTCACCAACCAATAGATCACTCACCGTGAGGGTGTCCGCTCCCGCCTTGATGGTCATCGCCGCCGGCTCTGCCGAAGTTTTCAGCGCATCGAGAACGACCTGCCAGCGTCCGTCGGCAGCGGCAGTTGCGACTTTTTCCTGGCCGGAAAAACTTACCGTAACTTCCGCACCTGCCGCGGCTTTACCCCACACCGGAACCGGCAGTTCGCGCTGCAGCACCGCGTGATCGGTGAACAGAGCGTGAACGCTGACTTCAGCGTTAGCGACTGACGACGCGGCACAAAGCGCGAGGACAAAACAGAATTTAGCAGGATTCATAAATGGCAGAAAGGGTCGCAATGATAGGCCTTCGAGCGCTTTTGCGGAAGCAAAAACCCGAACGAATCCAGCGTTTTCAGCGTTGGCCATCGACTATCGACCAACACTACGCGACCGCCGGGACGGGCGGTCACTCGACATCAACAAAGTGCGGGCTCGACCACGCCCGGTGGCCACGCGCTTTGCTGATGTTGCCCGAGTATTGCTTCGAGTCACCCTCCTGCTCGATCTCCCAGTAAAGCCAGCGCCGCCCCGGCTTCAGCCCGTCGACTTTGCGCGTCAGCGTCAGCTCATTCGAACCATCACCTTCATAGACCTCGACCGTTCCGCCATCGCCGATCAGCGCCACGCGCGTCAGCGGTTTCGTGCCGCGCACATACAGCGTCAATTCCGTCGAACCATCCGCCGTCGCCTTAACGACCTCGTCGGTCATTCGTCCCTGTGCCCTCGAATCGACGATAATGCGTGAACCGTTAGTCGCGAAACAACGATGCTCGCGCAGCGCATCCAAAATCGCCTCCGACGTCAATTCTTCCGCCCAGATCCCGGTCAACCCACCACACAGCCCCGGGTTCCTGCGATGCGAATCGCTGGTGCCGACAAAACCGGTGTGCCGGCCTTTGTCGAGTTCCTCGTGAAAGCGTTTCGGCACCGAGCGAATGTAAATTCCCCAACTCGCCACCACCTCTAGATTCGCCTCCGCCGGATGGTCAGAAATCTTGAACGCCGGATGCTGCGAATTCAAAATTCCGCCCGCCGCCAGCACCGCGTCCGCCATTTTCCCAAAGTCCTGCTCGACCTCGAAGTAGCGCACAATCGGTCCGCCTGCATGCGGATAGATCACCGTCCGATGATTCGGATAGCCGCCGGGAACCGTTTGCTCAAAGGCGGAAAGATCTGGCCTCGCCACGCCTTTGTCGGAAGTCCGCTGCGTCCACTCATAGCCTGGCAAAGCCACAAACTTGCCCGGCTGCGTCGCCCATTGGGAATGCGCCACGCCCATGTAGTATTCGCCCTCTGTCAAAATGCGCCCATGCACATCATCGTTGTCCTGCATGACCATGACATCGAGCCCTGCACGGTCGCGAGCGTAGAACAAAATTTCGTCAGGCTCACCCTCGGCGTCGCCGGTTAGTCCGGAGTGACAATGCAGATCACCCCAGAAAAGCTTCATCGGCTTTTTGCTATCCGTGACTTCGGTGGAGTAGCGCACCTTGTCCCGTTCTTCCGCAGTCTCCATCTGAATCGACAAGGGCTCAAATTGATCAGACCAGTCATCGCGCTCAAATGGCTGCGCCGCCGCGACATCGATCGCCACCAACTGCGATGGTCTTTTCCAATGATGCGGAATCTTTGCGCCGACCATCCACATTTTTCCATCGCGAACTTTCGCCGGCAACGCCGCCCGGAAGTCGATCAGCCCGTCCATCAGCAAAACAGTTTCGCCCCAAACGCCATCCTTCACTTGCCGCCCCAGCAACTGTCCTGCCGTTTTAGAACCGCCACCCGAGGGATTCGACTTTCGTTCCCAAATCATCCACGCCCCACCGTCTTTGCCTTCACCATCGACCATGATCGGATGCCGGCGACGACCGGAGTAGCCGCTCGGGTAACCCTTGCTCGGACGGAGATCGGGGAGCAGGCCGGAAAGCATGAAAACAGGTGATGAGAACGCCTTAGTTGCATGATCTACAACATTCACAAAAGAGTCTCGGGAATCCCCTCGGTGAAGCTTTAAGACATCTGCAACGTGAAGCATATCGACAACGCCATCACCTCCGGTATCTGCCTCAAGAATCTGCGCAACCCGCTTCCGCTCATCGTCACTGACTGGCCCATCCGCAATGATATCAATTAGACTTAAGGTCGAAATCAGCACCCCTTCAGTATCGGATGCGAGGGGCTCCCCATGCATGGGACGGACCGAAGGCAACTTGGGGGTAGATACTTTCGTTAGGTTGGGTCCGGTGACTTTGATGATCTCACCACGGGCGGCCTCAGGCCAGATCACCTCCAGCGTCGGCGCGGAGTTGTAGCTATCTGCAACAAGCCAAACCTTTTCGTTCTGGCAGAACGGCACAGGCCGAAATCCAAGGTCCCCATTCCTGTGGGCATCGCTCCAAGCCAAATTGGCATGAACTCTATAAATAACCCGAGACTTCGCCCCCTCTCCCAACTCATGCCACGCCACAACGGTCGCTCCATCCCCGGTCACCACCGCACGAGGCTTCAATGCATGCCCTTCCCCGT
>JBBKXR010000263.1:0-14833 GCA_037969585.1 Verrucomicrobiales bacterium | reverse complement strand
CCATTATACGCGAGAAGCAAGCCGACCGAAAGAATTGAGGCAATCCTTGGTCTCGGCAAAATGATTCCGGAGATCACTCCAACAATCAGCGGTGGAGCGAATACGTAGAGTGCTTCGATCCACCATGAAGTGAACCCTGCATCATAGTGGTATGATCCAACAAGCATTCCTATTTTTCTAGCCGAACAGTGTATTATTTCATCTGGGCGACGCGGTCCACGGTGGAAATCGCTTCATCTGAAAACGAACAGTAGGCTCGGCAGCCCCCTGATCATCAGGTATTGAGCCCGGTTTGACAAGGCTCATCGGCGCAGATTATTTGTTTCGCTATTCCTGACAGTCAAACCTGACGTAGCAATCGATATCACCCGGACAATGCCCCAATATCACGGTAACTTAATGACCCTTAACCTTTTGGATATACGAAGGAGCCATTTTCTTATTGCTGTTTGAGCGCAGTCGCGTCAATAGTGTTTTCATGAACACTATTCAAAAACCCACACACTCCTCGCCCCCGTCTTCTATTCCAAAAATCAATTCCTTTCCGTGGGGGCAGGATCTCAATGCTTCCCGCGATCTCGATGACCGCAGCAAGCATGGCTTTGCTTTTGTGCTAAGCTGGTTCGAGCAATGGCGCACGGGGCAGGATTTACCGCCGTCGAAGCAATCTGCCCGGGCATTCTGGCGTGACCAGGTGCAGACAAGCAAGCGCCGCGACTGGCAGTTAGATCAGTGGGCGCAGGCTTTTCGCTGGTACCTCAAGTGGCTTCGCTGGGCGCAGCAGAACCAGATCCCGACCGCCAGCCTCGAAGAGCGGGTGCGGACGGCGGTTAATCGCAAAGGAGCCCAGCGGGGCTTGGCCCCGGCAACGCGGCGCGCCTACAAGGGGTGGGCCGGACGCTTTGCGCGTTCGGTGCACAGCGCCGGCGAAGCCATGGATCCGGCGCGCGCGCGCGATTTCCTGACCGACCTGGTGAGTGTCGGCCGCAGGAGCTTTGCCACCCAGAAGCAGGCGCTCAACGCTCTGGCGTTCTTTTTCCGCGATGTCTGCGGCATGGACGAAGTCGATCTCGGGGTGCGCCTGCGCAAGACCGGGCCGCGCATTCCGGTGGTGCTGGATCAGCCGGAACTGACAGCGGTGCTGGAAAATCTGTCGCCGACCTGGCGCCTGGCGGCGCGGCTGCAGTACGGCAGCGGGCTGCGAATGACGGAAGTGATGAGCTTGCGCATCAAGGACGTCGATCTGGAAAAGCGGCAGCTCATCGTGCGCAGCGGCAAGGGCGATCGCGATCGAATCACGATGCTGCCGGAATCACTGGTCGAAGAATTGCGGCTGTGGAAACAGACGGTGCGTGCGCTCTACGACGAAGATCGCAAAGAGAAGCTGCCGGGCGTGGCGCTGCCCAACGCCTTGGCATTGAAATGGCCGAAAGTCGGTAAAGAGTGGCGGTGGATGTGGTTGTTCCCTTCAAAAGAAACCTCGACCGATCCCGACAGTGGCATTGTTCGCCGCCATCACCTGCACCCGGGCAGCTACGGAAATGCCATCACTAGGGCCGCGCGCAAAACCACAGTGGAGCGCCGGGTGACCAGTCACGCCTTGCGTCACTCTTTTGCCACCCATCTGCTCGAGGGCGGCACGGACATCCGCACGTTGCAGGAACTTCTGGGTCACGCCGAGGTGTCGACGACCATGAAATACTGTCACACCGCCAGAAACCTCAGTCACTGCGGGACGCGCAGCCCGCTCGATGCGCTGGCCGGGTTGACTCACGGCACATAAAATACGCAAATGACGAAGGCCGAAGTTTCCAACTTCGAAAACAGCCTGCGCGCCAAAACTATTGCGAATTCCGGTTTTGATTCCGGTTCCGGTTTTGGTCTCGATTCCGAACATCGATCCTCGAATTTCGAGTATTTGGGAATTCTAAAAATCGTCATTCGCCTGCGATTAACCTCGCTACGCCGACTTCGCCTTGCCGCCAAAAACTGCACCGACCTGTTCGAAAACACCGAGCACGTTTTCCCAACGGCGGATCAACAGATCGAGCAGGAATAGTCCGAGGAAAATCTTCAACAGCAGAGGCCAAAGCTCGACGTAGCGCGACACGTCGGAGCCGATCAATTCGAGTTTGTCATCTGCGGATTCGAGATAAGTGCCGCCCGTCAGCTCCGTGGCTTTACGCAGCAGCGACTCGTTGATCTGTCCGGTCGCAACTTCGGCCGAAGGATTGTGAACGTGACCAGCCGAAACCATCTGCGCTCCCGAGCGAGCACGAACTAGATACACGCCTGAACTGCCGGGACGAAATTCGGTTTCGTAAACGCCGGGTCCGACTTGCTCCAGGGTCCGCGTCGCCATGAGACGCATCGACGAACCGAGCGCGTTGGCGGGCACGAAGTAGATATCCGCCTCGACGCTGGCCGCCTGTCGCCGCGTTCCAGCATCGCTGAGCAGATCGACCGATACCTGCACCGCCTCGCCTGTTTCTTCCAGGCTGAGGTCCATGTTCTGCCCTTGAGGCGCTCGCGCAGTTTCGCGTAGCACCTGGGCCCAGAACTGGCTGTAGCCATCCCATTGGCCAACCCAAAGCGAGGCCCAGCGCGATTTACAGTCGGAGGTGAACGCCGTCACTTTGCCCAGACCATAGCGCCAGTGAGCCAGTAGCGGATCGCCGTTATCGGTGACCAGCGGCACCTGCGCCGTCGCCTTGCGATTTGTCTTCACATAACCGAGCAGCGGCGGCGCCTGTCCATCGACCCACGAGCGCAGCATCGGGTTTTTCTCCACCAACTGCGGCTCGAACGCCTCCTCGCGAATCATTCGTCCGGTGTGCACCATCGTGTCTTGGGTGAAAATTCGAGTGATCGCCGACGGGTCCATGGTCACATACGACTGCCCGCCACCGGCCGCCGCAATCGCCTGCAGCAATCCAATCTGCGCACCGGCTCCGACCGCAACGGTCGAAATCGTAATGCCCTCCGCCTGACACTGCGACGCCAAGGCCTGATAGCCCTGTCCCGAAGTCTGACCGTCGGTGAGCACAATCATGTGCTTGATCTTCGCCTTCACCTGATTGAGTTCTTCGCGCGCCGTCGACATGCCCGGATAAATGTTGGTGCCGCCACCCGCCGACAGCATCGAAATCTGATTGGCGATGGTGCTGGTCGAGCTGACCCGCGTCATCGGCACGATGACATGCACCGCCGAGTCAAAAGCGAACACGCCGATGTAGTCCTTGCTGTTGAGCAACTCCGCCGTGGCAATCGCCGCCGACTTACAGATCTCGATCTTCTGTCCGGACATCGAACCCGAGCGGTCGACCACAATCGCCAGCGCTGACGACTGAAACTCTTCCTGATCCGGTGCCTTCAATTTCACCGGCAGTATTTCCTCAATCGGCGTTCGATAGTAACCACCCACCCCGAACGAATTCATACCGCCTATCATCACGAAGCCACCACCGAGCTTGTCGACGTAATCACGCATCGCCGTCATCCGGCCTTCACCGATCTTGTGGGCGGCGATGTCCGACAACACGATGCCATCGTAACCTGCCATCTCGCGCAGAGTTTCCGGCAAGCCTTCCGGCGTGCGCACGTCGAGACGGATCCCCTCTTTCGCCATCGCGTTAACCAGATAGCGCGACTCGCCCTCCTCGCCTTCGACATAGAGCAACAGCGGTTGGCCGCGAACATCGACGATGGTCAGCGCCTCGTTGTTCTCAGGGATCGCGTCCTCGCCATCGAACGCCTCGATCGCGACCCGGTAGTTGTAAATGTTGCGCTTCTCCGGGCTGCGCTGAAATACCAGCGTCTCCGAGCCACCGACGGTTGCCTCAAACGAACGCGTGTCGACCTTGAGCCCATTCTCATAAAGCACCGCCTCGCCCTTGCCGGCGATCGAGCTTTCCAAAGTCGCCGTCAACTCAAGACTGGCACCCTCGTTAAGTCGCGACTGCGAACTGATCACCTTAGTGACGCGCACGTCCGGCTTGGCAACACCGCTGACGCCCAGTGCGTGAACTTTGATGCCGGCAATCGACGACTCACGCGCCGCCTCTTCGAGGCTGCCCGCCGTTTCCAATCCGTCACCGACCAGAATGATGTGCCGCGCTGAACCACTCGGGAAAATCCCGCGCGCGAGACGAACGCCACGCGCGATGTTGGTCTCACTCCCAAGACGATTCATCCGTTCGATGTCAGGCAATTCGGGCAGTGTTCCAACGTTTTTCAGAGCGACATCGCCCGAGCCCTCAGGATAGGCGATCACCTCGCCTTCCGATCCGGCCGCCACGTAACCCACCTCGACATCACCGGGAAAGGTTGCCGCCATCTGCCGAGCCGCATCATAGACTTTCGCCAACCCCTCTTCGCCTTCACTGAGCGAGTGATCGAGAACGAATATCGCCGACTGTCGACTGCTCTGCACCACCCGTGCCGGTGACGCAAGACACAGCAGCGCCAGCAGAATCAACAAGGTTCGCACCACCAACAGGGCACGGCGTCGCGCCATCGACATCGGATGCGTCGAGCGAGCGTCAAAGAAAAACAACAATCCCACCAGCGGGATTGCGATCAACAGTACTTTGGGATAGAGCCAATCCATCAGTTAAAATCAATAAACCGCGTGACGGTGAAACAACCAGTTCTCTAACACTAACAGAGCCACTATCACAGCGATGATCAACCAAGTGATGTCGCCTAGAAAAAGCTTCCGCGCCACACTTTGAGCCGTGCCTTCAGCCGCGACGTCTTCGCTATTTACGCCCGCCTGCAAACTTCCCGGCACATCGCTCTCGACTCGTGACAAAAGATACGAAGTCCCCTGCCCACCATCGTCGCTCTGCCACAACCCCACTCGATCCAGTTCGAGCAACTCGTCAGCAAGCGCGACCCGACTTTTGCGCGCCTGGCCATCTTTCCACTCCGTCCAGGTCAGTTCTTTGGAATGCACATCGATCAGGTCGCCAGTGCGATTTTCACGAACCCGTTCAGCGATTGCCTGCGAATTCTCCGCGCACCACAGCAACGCATTGCCCATCAATATCGGGAAGCTCGCGGTCAGCGCCAAACGTTCGGACTGCGCCACGGAAAAGCCCATCACCACCAGCCGTTGACCACGCACTTCGCCGGCCGACATCACCGGATCATTGCCCGCGAGCCATAGCGGTTGCAACGAACCGTCGACTTGGTAGAGCACCGTTTGCGTCAACGATATCCGGTTGCTCGACACGCGGAACAACAGCGGATGATTTTCATCGCTGGCGCGGATCGAATCATACGGGACACCCGCGCCACTCAAGGGCCGAACACGTATCGGGCCCGAATCGTTGGGCGGATTGATAACGACAGCAGGAATGTCAGTCGGCCATTCTTCCGGCAGCCAACTGTCAAAAATAACCACATCAACTTTCTCATCGAGCGGCCAACTCTCCGGCGTGCCCTTCCACATGACCAGCTCGCCCTGATCTTGAATCGCCATCAGCGCAATCTCGGTGAAGGGATCGAGCTGAGGAGAAATCACCGCCACCACCACCGGTCGGCTGCGCGGCAGCGGTGCGAGGATATCGTTGTCGGTAGCCAGCACATCGCCCGAAGCACGCAGCCGCAAATGCAGCAACTGATCCTCTGCGCCTTCGACGGGCAGCACCAATTCCTCGCTGGCACCTGGTTCGAGTTCGATGTCACGCAGTTGCACCGGCATACCTCCGAGATTGACCTCGAGCCTGGCTGTCACCGCCTCCGGAGCCGCCCGATTGAGCCCCACCCTGACGAACACCTCAAACTTGGAATGCACCAGCGGCACACGGCGAATCTGAAACGCGGTAAAACCGAAATTCACCGGCGCCTCCAAAGCAAAATCGACGAACTCGAGACGAACTCCATCGGGCAAATCAACCGCGAGCTTGTCGTCGTCCAGCTCATCAGACGCTTCTTCGCCCTCCCCCTCACCCACTTCAGCAGTATCGGCTGCGCCTTCAGGTTGTTCCGCCTGTTCCTCCTCGACCACGATCGGATGATCGGAAGCATGCCAGATCACAGTCGGCGTCTCCAACTGCGCCAGCGTCAACGCCGATTCGATCGCTGCCGCTTCATCCTGCGACACCGGCCGCACTGCCATCCCGTCGATCCTGGAAATCAACTCGCGACGGTTCAGTGTGCGCGGCTGCACGATTTCCGGCCTGCGGTCATAGGCGATCAACGCCACACCAACATCTTCAGGAATGCCATCCAATCGAGTCTTTAACTCCGCCTTGGCCAGATCCAAGCGCGAGTTACCCTCGCCATCCTCGACCGCCATCGACGCCGAGCGATCGATCAACATCACCACCGTGCGCATGTCTTCCGCCTTCGGCGAAAACACCACTCGCGACAGAGCGAACACCACACCGAGCAATACCGCCAGCGTCAGCAAAAATGACAGCAGTTTCTTTAGGCGACGCAGCCAGGCCGACTCCTGATGCTCCCGCGCCAGCGATTTGAAGAACACCATCGTGCTGACATCGATGCGCTTCGATTTGCGACGAAACAGGTACAGAACGATCGGAATGATCGCCAGCACCGAGAGCCAGAGGAATGCGGGAGACAGCAGCTGCATGATCCGAAATTCCTAACTCAGTTGCCCGAAGCAAGTGCCGACCCCCGCGACAAAAGTTCCAAAAACATATCTTCAAACGGGCGGTCCGTCGGCCACGGCTGATAATCCATCTGCCGCGACAGGCAGGCACGCTCAACCCCTTTCTGAAAGGCTTCGTAGGCCGCTTCGTATTTTTTCAAATCGCGCTTAGTGAACCACAAGCGACGCTGCTCGCTGGTTTCCACATCGATCAATTCAATCTCACCATCGAGATCAGGCTTTTTCTCCCACGGGTGGTAGACGTGAATAAAATGTGACTCGCCTGGCCAGCTCGACCCATGACGCAGAGCCTGTTCGGCCACTTCAACGCCACTCCCGTAAAGATCCGAAATCACAAAAATGATACCGAAACGCTGCCGCGCTGGACGGAATTCGCGAAAGCATCGCTCCAGATCCGTGGTGCCACCGAATTCCATTTTGCTGGCAAAATCGATGATGCGTCGAATGTTGCCCTGGCCTTTCAGCGGCGGCATGCCTTCGATCACCTTATCGCTCATCTGATACAACGACACCCGGTGTTGCCCCACCAGTCCGAGATAAGAAAGTGCCACCGCAAGCTGCAACGCCGCGCTGCGTTTTTCGGCGAAAGGTTGCTGCATTGACGCACTGGTGTCGACCAGCACGTGAATGTGATACTCCTGGATCTCCTCGTAGAGGCGAATGAAAAGCCGATCCAAGCGCGCGTAGAGACGCCAATCGATCGCGCGGTAATCGTCATCCGGCGTGTAGTGCCGGAAGTCTTTAAACTCGCGCGTGTAACCCGTGGCCGGCGTTGACTGCAGGCCCTTTTTTCTCAATTGCCGACGTTTGCGCAATTTCAAAAACAGCGCGCGCAGACGGTCGAGAAACTCGGCGTCGAACAGGCTCTCGGAGTCTTTATTATCAGTCGTCGCCGCCATTAGTTTTCGCCTTCCTCATCTTTCGAAATAACCGCAGCCTTCGCTTCGTCGAGCGCGACAAAACTGCCCGGACTCATCGTCACATAGAGCCGCTGATTCAAGACGGTCGCACGACGACCATCGCCGATACACGTCAGCGGCCGACCCGATCCACCGAAGACACCACCCTGCCAGACCCGCCGCTTGGCCACCTGCTCCTGCCATTCGCCAGGCAGTGAGTGACGATACACTTGTAGCGCATCCGGCCATTCGAGTTTGGTGATGACGCCGCCGCTGAACGCATTTAGGACCAGCACTCCCGCATCGCCGATCGCGTAAAGTCGACCGCTACTGAGAATCACCGAACTGACACCTTCCTCACCGGCGATCTCATCGAGCAAAACGGCATCGACGCTACCTCGTTCAAAATCAACCCGGCGCAAAATATTATCGTGCAAAGTCCACCCCGATACCGTGGTCGCACCGATCCAACTCGACCAGGAATCGACAGTGAAATCGTCAGAGCCAACGGGCAGTGACAGCGAAATCTGATGCGTGTCGGTTCCCATCAGCAGCAACTTGCCATCGACGATCTGTGCGTCATGAGGCACCGCATTGCCGAGACGTCCCTGAGCCCAATGCGCTGCCGGAGCGAGCAGCGTGCCCGAATATTGAATGAACGGCACCGCCACCGCATGCCGCGCACTTTCGTCGGCTCGGTGATTGATCGAAGCCGCCCGAAGTCCCGCGTGGATCGCGCCACTGAGCGCTTGCGATGTCGGGCTCAGGTCAGCCTTGTCAGCTGCAGGCTCGGCAGCTATGTCCTTCGCCTCTTCCTCGGCCCGCTTGCGCAGCTGCACAGGAAACTGTCGTGGTGCTCCGACGCCGAGACTCCACAGCGTACTGCCGTTCGTCGTATCCAAAATTTCGGCACGATTACCGAATACCATCATGCTCCCATCTCCGAATGCCGCTCCCGAATTGAGGCTGAACACCGGATTCATGTCTCCGTGAACAGGTTGCCCGGGAGCGGTCACGATCGCATCAGTTCCAGGCGCTGCCAACGTGCGCAACCAAATCAACTTGCCACTTTCTGCTTCGAGCGACGCCGCGACACCGATCGCAGGAGCAAAGGCGAGCAGACGGCCGCTTTCCATTGACAGTTCGAGCGGCGGTCGGGCCAGTCGCAAATCGTGAGTCGCCGACCAGGGAACAGCGGCGACACCAAGATCGAGATCGGTTTCCCAAAGCAGTTTACCGTCCTCGACCGAATGACAGCGAATGCCATTTCCGATCGGCAGAAAAAATCGCTCGCTGCCGTCGGTCAGAATGTGGGCAGCGATCTGAATCTCGCTGATCGCGGAATTTTCGATACTGCGGCTGAGCGCCATGCCACCGGGCGCTGTCGCGGACAAGGCAGCAGCGGCCGCGTCTCCCCCACTCTCGGGGAAAATGAATCGCTCACGCCAGATCAGTTTGCCATTTGCGGCATCGATACAATAAACGCTGCCGCGATCGTCAAGCGCCAGTACCCGTCCGGTCGAGGCAATCGGTTCTATCTGAGTCAGCATCGCTCCGGATTCGCATTCAAATGCCCAAGTCATCGCCAGCGGACGCAGCGGGCCGGCAGCCGCGGGGTCGGCTTCGATCTTTGCTGGCGGCTCGACCGGTGCTTCGCTGAGCATCGCACGAGCGGCGGTCATAGTAGTTGCCAGGCCATCGGGAAAAACAATCTGCGGCTCGGTTGCATCACTGTCAGCAAGAGCGTCTTCCAGTTCTCCGAGAACGGCGTTGCGTCCTTCGCCCTGACCGGTGCGATTGAGCAGATAAGCTCGTGCCCACAACACCCACAACCGGTCGTCGCCGGACAATGATTCGCGTTCAACCGCGTCGAGCAGTTCAGACATATCGGCGATCGATTCGGCGCTGTCATCGTCGAGGTGCCGGGAAATCGAGCGCCAGTAGGAATCCAGCAAATGACTGCGCAGCACTGCCAGCGTTTCGGAACTGAAATCAACTTTGTCGATGCCCGCCAGCAAGCGACGCAAACTACGGCGAAGATCGTCCTCACGACCGAGGGCGGCATACAGACTTAGTTGGCGCTGAGCGTTGACCAGATCCGCAGCGTCGAGAACGGCGAGGCGTTCGACGCACTCGACTGCGCTGTCGATCATGCTGTAATCGAGAAACATCACGTAGCTGGCCCGCAGCGTCGACTTGTCATCAATGCCATTCAGCGCCAGATCGCCGATCAGTTCCTGAGCGAGGTCGGGACGCTGGGCGGCGTGATAAAGCAAGGCGCGACGCAGATCGTATTCGCCAGCATTGGCATTATCGGCGGCAGCCAGTTCGGTCAGCTGCTTCTCGACTTCGACAGCGTTCTCTGGCGACTGCTCCAGGGCTTTAACCAAGAGCAAACGCAGTCGAAGGGAGAGTTCCGTCGGCAGTTCGGGTTGCGCCAGCTGATTGCGCAACGCCTGAGTCACACGTGTGTCGAGCTTACCTTCAGCGCCGGCCTCGATCAGCCCGAGAAACCGCTCGATACGATCAACGTCCCAGTCGGTCGCGGCATCGCCCTCTTTCTCGACGAAGTCATACTGCTCGCGGTCAAAAAACATCGCGGCGTCTTCGAAAATTTCGTGAAACTTGAAGCCTGCGTCCAGCCAGCGTCGATACCTGGCCGGAGTATCGGCCAGCGCGCGCGCAGCAGCGAGTTGCTTCTCTCCTGGCTGACGTTCACCGATGCGACCCAGCACATCGACAAGTAACAATTGGATCTCAAACGGATCGGCTTCGAGGGCGAGTCGGCTTTCCAATGCGTCGCGGGCTTCAATATGAAATTTCCCGGCGAGCATGAACTGCATCAGGTCGAGGAAATTTTCGATCTCGGCGCCGGCGAAATCGCTGCCACGAAGTAGTTCGGCGGCTTCCGGTCGTCGATCCAGGGACACTAACGTCTCGGCAAGTTCACGACGAACGTCGAGCCGCTCAGGCCACGCTTTGACGACTCGATCGAGCAGGACGATCGATGGCTTGTCCAAATTGGCGTTGCGCAGGTAGCGCGCTACGTCGAGCAGTCGCTCGATTTTTTCATCGTTCGCCAATGTGTCGAGCACGACATCGAGACTCGCCGCGGCAAGATCGTAATCGCCGGCGAGGTACTGCGACTTTACCAGACGAAAACGCAAGTCGCTGCGTTCAGGCTGCAGTTCGACCCGCGTCTGCAAAAAGCCGAGCATCTGCTTTTCATCACCCAGTCGATCGAGCACGTCGAGCACCGCTTTCTCCAACCGCCCCGATGCTGGGATCGCTGCGGATGCCGCGATCAGGATAGACGCCGCTTTGCGACGCTGACCGGCGACCGAGAGCAGTCCGGCGTAATCGAGGGCGGCAGATTCCTGCGCCGGACCCTTGGCACTTTCGTGACGCGCCTTGGCCTCATCGAGCAGTGCCTTGCGTTCGGCGTCCGAGCCGGCCAGTTGCAGGCGCAGGTTGTTGAGTTCGCTGCGCCGCCAATGATCCGCAGCGAGTTGATCGATGACCGCGACGACACGCTTCGAGGCAGAGGCTTTTTCACCGAGCGCCGCTTCAGCTTTCGCCAGCAGAATCTGAATTTCGACACCAGTCTCGGCATCATTGACGTTTTTTTCTGCCAATGTCAGGGTTTCCACCGCGATCTCGTCAAGACGATAGCGATGCATGCGCTGAGCAGCAGCGAGCAGAGCTGAAGCGTCGTTGCCGGCATTGTCACGGATAGCGATGAGGTGCTTGGTCGCTTCCTCGCTTTCGCCACGAGTGCGGCTTAGCTCCAGCAGTTCATCAAGCCAGATATCAGCGCGGTCGGCATTGGTTTGCAGCTCGATGGCCTTTGACAGCGTCGCCAACGCGCGTTGGTCATCAGCCTTGTGATAGGATTCGTAGAGCAGGTAGTGCAGCATCGGCTCCTCAGGATGCTCGCGAACACCACTCTGGATCATTTCCCCGACGTCGGCCCGGTTGAGCATTTGCAGCAGTCGAATGAGGACTACCTGCGCACCGGCATCGTCCGGATACTCCGCAACGTGCGCGCGATAAAGGCCGAGCAATTCTTCACCGCGATCGGCCTTTTCGTAGAGTTGCAGGAGTGTCTTCAGCGGCTGTCCGAGCGACGGATCGTAATGCAGCGCGGTGCGCAGTGCGACCGACTGCTTTTCAAAGTCGTCAGCATTGCCCGCCGTCTGCCCCGAAACCGATTGCGCCGCCGACGCGAGCGCAAGGCTCAACGCGACGAGCGCCGCCACCCTGAGGTGACGTGCGTAACGGCGAAGCGCTGAAGGCAGGTGAATCACGTAGCGAAGCGAAGTGATCGATCAGGCGGCCGCTTCCTTCGCGGGAGTCGGCACGCTGTCGACCAGCTTGGCGACCATGTCGTCAACGTCGATGGATTCGGCCTCACCCTCGAAGTTGAGAATGATGCGATGACGTAGCGCCGCCGGAGCCGCGCGGCGCAAATCATCAACCGACACCGCAGTGCGCCCCTCGAGAGCGGCAAAAACGCGCGCGCCTCGGATCAGCGCCTGCATCCCGCGCGGGCTCGATCCGTAGCTGACATAGCGCTTCACTTCGTCGATCGCCTGTTCGCCATTGGGGTGCGTCGCCAGAATGACGTGTGCGGCATAACCGGTGATGTGATCCGCCACCGGGATGTGGGTCAGCGCTTCCTGCAATCGAATCAGGTCAGCAGCGGACAGCACGGTTTCGATTTCCGTTTCGCGGAAGCCGGTGGTGCGTTTGGAAATTTCAACCAACTGCGCCTGATCGGGAAACGGCACTTTAAGTTTGAACATAAAGCGATCCAACTGCGCTTCGGGCAGCGGGTAGGTGCCTTCCATCTCCATCGGGTTCTGCGTCGCCATGACGAAAAACGGCGAGGGCAACCGATGCGTCTCGCCGCCGGTGGTGACCGCCTGTTCCTGCATAACCTCGAGCAGCGCTGCCTGCGTCTTCGGGGTGGCGCGGTTAATTTCGTCGACCAGAATCAGGTTGGCAAACACCGGACCTTTTTCGAAGTGCAGCACACGCCGGCCGTTCTCGTCTTCGTTAACGATCTGCGTGCCGAGAATGTCGGCGGGCATCAGATCGGGCGTACACTGAACGCGGCCCGGTTCGAGATCCATGACCTTCGACAGCACGCGCACCAGAAAGGTTTTACCGAGTCCCGGCACGCCCTCCAGCAATATATGGCCTTGGGAAAAAATGGCCACCAAGGTATCGGTGAGAAGATCGTCATAGCCGACGATGGCCTTCTGAATTTCGGTTTTAAGTTGGCCAAAGCGGTCGTTAAAATCGCTCAGTTCCTGCTCGAGTTGTTCGCTGGTTTTCATTCTGGGATAGTCTCTAAAAAAGGTTTCGGTCGAAGGTTGGCGGATCTGCCAAGCCAGACGGATAGGCGGTTAATTTCGGTCTGTTAAGCCGGACATGACAGAGCCGGAGGCTCGATAGATGGTAGCCGGTGCTGAAGGAAGCGCCAGCGAACGAGCCACCGGACGGCTGGAATGCCATACACACAGTCCCGGAAGGGACGATAGCAGCCGACCGCGCGCCTGCATTCGTCCGCACGGCTCTATCGCCCCTGACAGGGCTGTACCGAAAAACGTTGGTCGGCCTCCCGGCGCTCGGTCGCCGCGCGACCTTCGCACCGCGCTACCGTCTGCCGTGCCTCCAGCACTATATCTCGATCGTTCTGCTTCCACTTCGATATTGATGCTCTACTAGGGTTTGGGTGTCGCAGCGCCAGCCGCTTCCTCGTTTTCAAATCGCTCGCGCAATTCGGTGAAATACTTGAGCACATGCTCGCGTCGCGACAGGGGCAGCGACTGCTCGTCGAGCGCATCTTCCTCGACCTGGATGAAATTGACCGCCGCCTCACGGCGTTCAACTTGCGCCTGTTCGGCGCGCACCTGGCCATCGACAGCACGCAGGGTCGATTCGCCATCTTCATTGATCTGCGCCTGCACAGTTGATTCGTCGGTCGCCTTCATCGCCGTCGACTGATCGTTGCCGAGTTCGGCAGTGGCGTTGCCGGCCTCGAGCCCGCCATTCGATGACAGCGTGCCTTGCTGACTTTGTCCCCCGAGGCTGGCACCGCTCGGCCCCTGTCCGGGACTCATGCCTGGAATAGGCGCACTGAGCGCAGCTTTTTTGCCGGGCTGCTTGGGGCTGCCCGACTGACCGGCGGCGATACCTTGTTGGCCCTTTTGCCCCGGCTGCTGTTTGCCTTGCGATCCTGGAACGGGCGCGGCCTGCTGGCCTTGTTGTCCGGGCTGAGCTTGCCCGGTCTGAGCGTTTTGCAATCCCGGTGCCTGCAGCGTCTGGTTGGGCGCCCCGGTCTGGCCTGGCTGAGCACCTTGCGGCGTTTGCGTCATTGGAGAACTCTGTGGCGGAGCTCCGAGCGGCTGAACCTGTCCGGGGGGAACTTTGCTGCCCTGGTTGCCGGCCAGTTGTTTCATCGGCTCCATTTTTGCGCCGCTGATCTTGCTGCCGGCTTCGCGCAGTTTTTCGGCGAGCGCCTTAAGTTCTTGCTGGGCCTTTTCGCGCTGCATAACCGTGCGAAAGTGATCGGCGAGTCGTGTGAAATCCCGAGCGGCGGGCTTCGGTTGTTGCGTGCCCATTTTCCGCGAAGCATTACCGACATGTTCACCTACCGGTTTCTCCTGATCCTCTTCAGTCGCTTTCTGCATGGTCCGGCCCAGCGCCTCGGCGATGCGTTGTTGTCCCTCGCGTGTCAGATCCTCCCGATCGAGCGTCGATGAAATAAGATCCGCCTGTTCAGAACTTGCCGCGGCATTCTTATCGCGAATCGCCGTCGCCAGATCGGCGGTGTCGGCGTGCTGGCCCATTTCCGCAAGCATCTCTTCGGACGCCCAGGCATTGTCCGCGGCTCCGAGTTTGTCGGCCAGTCGCTCGGCAGCGCGGGCCCGATCTTCGAGCGCTTCGAGCACTTCACGAGCCGACTTACCCTCGGCGTTAGCAAGCTCTTCGGACACGCCTTCGATGGCTTCCTTGAGTTTTTCGATCTCTTCCTCTTCGTCTTTGGCGAGGTCGGTGATGTTTTCGATCTTGGCCGCCTCTTCGGCGAGCAGTTCGGCTTCACGTTCGGCGGCTTCGCGCATTTCGTCGGTCAATTCGGCATCACCGGCCTCCCCGGGCCGAACCAATAACGGCGAAAACGCGAAGGCCAACATTAGCAGCGGCATTATCCACACGGCTGCCACCGAAGGCGCCGGCAGAGAACTTTTGATCTCGCCGATGGCACCGGCAGCGGTCTGACGGGCAC
>JBBKXR010000262.1:0-9577 GCA_037969585.1 Verrucomicrobiales bacterium | reverse complement strand
TCGTTGAACGGCTCGATGGCCGAATGCTTGCCGAAGAGGCGGAGCGTTGCGGCCTGGCGGAGATCGATGGGCAAACGTTGAACAGCTCGCTGCGACGCGGTTGGTATTGGGGCAGCGATGGGAAAGGGGTCAGGCGACCTATTAACACTTTCAGGTATGGGGGAAAGGGGCCAAGTGCGCAATTAGCAATGTCGACGGTTTAGCAATGGCTCCCCACCCGCTCCAACTGGGAATACTTCCCAAAAACCGGGGTAGCAAGTTCATGCGACCGACCCATTTCAAAACCCAAACGTCAGCAATCGAAAAGAGGGCACTAAGAAGCGTTTAAGAACTGTTCGCACCCAGAGCAATCAGCACATTTCTGATAGCCTCGCTGGATTCGCTGAAGGTTACCATCAACTCGGCCAGTTCCCGCTCTTCCGAACTGCCATCCGCTTGCTCGAAGAGCCCCAGTTGTTCGAGTGGCGGGAGTTCTTCGATTGCTGCACAAAGATCGAGAAAATCATCGTGGTTTTTGCTCAGTACCACCAGAGACTTCCGGCTCTCGATCTGGCTCCTTGCCTCCGCAAGCAGCCACATGCACGACACGGGTGCCCCCAGCCAGATCGACGTCGATAGGCGGGCACATTCCAAGGCCTCTGAGGGCGAACGGTAGCGATACGATGCGAGCGGCTCGACCATGCTCATGCGCATGTCTGCCAATAATCCGATCGACCAAGGATACGTTTCGACAGCTTGCTCCAACGCCCGCCTCGCTCCGACCAGTGCTTTTTCGGGCACGCCGTCGAAAGGGGTTTCCGAATGGGGTGTTTCAGAATCAGAGACATGCTCGGCTGCCACTTTGCCGAGTTCCAGAAACAGCTTACCGTAGAGAGAATGGCAGCTGCAATCCTCCGAGTAGCGATCGAGGATAGCCTGAGCCCGGCCCCATTGATCCTCACCGAGATAAGCCACGAGCAAATCATCTCGAATTCCCTGGTTGTCGCCGGGATTCAACGCCAGGATTTCTTCGAAGGTGCCGATGGTGGCATCGATGTCTCCACTCAAGCGTTGGTTTTCCGCCAACTCCTGCATCGCACACAGAAACGGACGGGCCTCGGGATGTCCCCACAGACCGTGCTCGCCCTGCGGGTCGACAGTGGCGATCAGGTCGGCAAATTTTCGCCGACCCGCTGCCACCGCTTTTTTGTTGAAAGCGATTTCCTTTTTCAGAGTCGGCTGCAGTTGTGCCAGATACATGTGAGCTTCGATACAATCCGAATCTTCTTTCAATGCTCGATTGGCGGTCGAGCGGACCTTTGCGGAGGAAGCCCGGGAAGTGATCTCGTCGAGAATCTCAAGTGCCCTCCCCTCCGCCGAATCTTCGAAGCGACCGTGCTCGGCGAGCATTTCCTCCATCGGCCTGCCAATGAAGTTTTCGTTCATATAGGCTTGAGCTTCCTCGGGGGTGGCAAAGTTCTGTTTGCCCATTTCGCGGCTGACCATCGCCATAAACTCGTCCTTTTCGAGCATGTGTTGTTGCATCAACTCTGGCGACAAGCCACCAGTCGGTTCCGGCACTCCTGAAGCGCCACTACCTCCGGACGTGGAGGGAAATGGAACAATCACCTGGTCGACCGGACGAGACTTCGACTTGCCAAAGGCACCTCCTCCCTTGCCTGATGATTTTCGTTTTTTGCGTTTTGCCATGTATGGAAATCTCGTCGTGGTTTCATACTGATAATTCCGAAGAAAGAGTTAACCGTCAAGCCAGGCGTGCCTGTTTGCCATTCAGTGTCCTCTGGAAACCAAGTCAGCCGAATCTTAGGCAGGGGGGATATGGGGCAGGGCATGAACGCATTAGAAGCTATTGCCGAGGCATCGCGAGACGGAGGGAAAAGAGTTCGCTTTCTGAAACAGCTCACCCCCACCCGCCTCTTTTGGCCAATTGGAAATCTTCTCCCTGCCCCACTCCGACCTTCAAAAAAGCGGACCCGACTGGTATTTGAGTTTCTCCACTGGCCAGATTTTGACCTTCCCGGCATTAAATTTGCCGCTGCGCCAGTGTTCGATGTCTTCGTCTTCCCACATCTCGCTCCAACCTTCTTCGCCGGACAGCATGCCGTAAAAGCCAGGCAGCCCGCCGCAATCATCTGGGGGCGCAATGCCTTCGCCGTCGAGCAATCGAGTTTGCGGATCGGGAGTTGCTTGCTTGGCTCTCGTTTCCACTTTGATCTGGTGATCCCAGTTGTCGCCGAAATCGTAGACGTAACTGAAGCTCAGCTTTTTCCTGCCGATGATATCGATCAGTCGGGTGCCGGCGATCGGGTAGTCATCATCCTGCCCTATGCCAATACGCTGCGCGTTGCGGCCTTTGCCGATGACAAATTCGAACAGATGGCTGCCGTCCCACGGCATCACCGACTGGATGGCATCGTGAAGATGAAAGAAAGTCGCGTCGGCGGCAATGGTGATGCGACGCCAGATCTCGGGTTGCGTGTAACGCAGGGAAACTTTCAGCGTATAGCGCGTTTCGCCGACCGGCACGGGCAATTTAAAATCTTCGTCGGCAGCTTGCGAGCCATCCAACGATCCTCCAATTCCTCCGCCGCTCAAGGCAGCGAGCAAGGCAGCGGAGTCACTCGATGATGACCCGTCGCCTGAACCTCCGGGAGGCGGCCCGAGCATCGTCGTCAACGCTTCGGCGATCGCTTCCGGACTCGCATCCGGTGGGAACATTTTCAAAAGGTCATCGAGTGTGTGTTCCCCGCCGCCACTGGAAAACTGACTTAGCATACGAAATGCTTCGGGAAGCAACTCTTTGGGATTGCGGGTGATGGCCATGCCAGTCGCCACCGCCACGGACCGTAACGCCAGTTCTGCGGTGTCCGTACTGACTCGCAGCTCTTTGGGGAGGCAACCTTCCGCCTCCGCCAGAGCGGAGAACACTTTGCGCAGAGCCTCGCCGTCCGTCGTTTTTCCGCCGTAGAGCTCAGGCAGGGGCTTTGACTGAATACCGTGCCCCAGACAGAGCGCTATTTTGGGCAAATACGGTCGATCTTCGGACGGGTCGAACACCGGCGTGTCCTGCCACGTTGCGCCGATCTCCCAGACATCGTCGACCACCGGTAATCCCGCCAGGCGAGCGGCGTACAGTTCGTCCTCCGGTTCAGCAACCGGCGGCAGTGGCCCGGGGTCGGGTAGAGGTGTGCGCGTCAGCTGCCAGTCCTCGCAACTTTCAGCGGTACCGTTTTTCTTCAATTCGTACAAGGGGATCCAATCCGGAATACCGCTCGCGCCCGGTCCTGCGAATTCACTGAACGCTTCCTTGCCCGCGCTTTTGGCGTCCTGGAAAAATCGTTTCAGCAAGCCCAGTGCGACGGTCAATCTCCTCGCCTCCGACTCATCGATGAACCACGGCGAATAACCCGGCAGCCACGAGCGGAACTGCGGCCACCAAAGCTGCTTGCGCGATGCCTTGCCAAAGCGCTGCCAAATCTCGATGTCTTCGGCCTCGCATTCGCTCTTGTTTTGCCACTCGCACTCGACCATGCGCAGACCGTAGCGCATCAGGGTCTCGTCGGGTTTATCGGTCTCCATTGCACCGCGCCAAAAGCGCTGGCCTTCCGGCGGCAAATGAAGATGTACGGCGAATACATTTCCTCCAGCGCCCAGTACGGAGAGCAGCATAATCTCACCGGACTCGGGATCGCGAATTCCGATCAGTTCACTGTCGTATAAGGTCTTCCACGGCTCTGTTTCTCTCACGGCGAGAGTGGCAGCACAAAGCTGGCTCCAGACCGCGTCCGAAACTTTCGGCACCACGGGTTGCGGATCCGTGTTGAACATTTCGGCGCTGTTTGCATCCGTGTCATCGAACTCAAAACCGGGCAATAAATCCATGGCGCGATAATTGCACCTGACAGCGATTCGGCAAGAAAAAGACGGTCGATTTCGGGCAACGGATCGGCGATCACCGTTTGCGCGATGTAGAGCGATTCGTCAGGGAGGGTGTCGAGGATTTCGGACTGAATGCCGAACGGACACACACCTTCGCCAAGCCCCCGCGCGGAGATCTTCGCGGAGTCACCATTGCACGGATGCTGTGGTGAAGGACATCGATGCCGCAGCTTTGGATCGCTGAAAGTCTGGCCTTGCTTGGTGCGGACAACGTCAGTCAGAGGGTTTGCCGGTTCGATCGCACTATCGACAAAGAACTGCCGAAAGATTTCTCGCCATGAAAAAACCGGCAAGTCGGATTTTGATATTTGTTACCTGTCCCGAATGGTACTGTGTCCCGAATGGTGCTGCGTCAAGGAGGTTTGTCGGCCTATCCCCATGTTGCCGCCCTTTCAGGGCTCTTCATCTATCTCATTCATTATCAGGGCGTTGCCCCGGACTGTCGCATTTTTCCCCGGTGGGGATCGTGCGCCTAACGCAGTGCCATTCTTACCTGTCCCCTATTTCTTCCATCGCTAAATCAGCAGCCCATCTTGAATTAGGTCGCGATCATTTTTCCACAGTGCGCTTTAACGCTTCCAACCGTTTTTGTGCCTGGAGATCCCAATCTTTGACCGTCCCGGAGAAGAAACCCACGGCCATCTGATAAATTCCGTCGAAACCTTTCGGCATGACTGTTTCGCCGAAGCAATGGAGGGCTGTCTTGCGGTAGGCACCGGGCGCGTCCACCAGAAAGAAGGCACATTTTGCATCTGGAGGGCTTTCGACGAGATACGCCACACTGCCCTTGCCGCTGGTTGAATTGAAGACGGCCACCCAGCGTGAGTTCCTGATCAGTTCCGAGACGGTCTTGCCTTCCTGAAGAAAAGTCCCCTGCCTGAGAATGCCCTCGTCGTCTCCGAAGAGATATTCCGTCGCCTCAGGCGTCCATGCATACATCAAGGGAAAGGCCGTCTGCAAATCAACCTCCTCGGTAGCCCGGAGGTGCGCGGTCTCGATCAGCGTGCCATCGCGAATTGTGACCGATGATTTTAGATCCACTGCCCGGATTTTGGATGTCCGCTCCATACGAAAAGTTGTTCCGCTGAGGTTCATCTCCGGGGCGAATTCGGTCACCGGCTTTTGATCAACGAACAGTTTGAGGCTCGTGACAATTTCCATTTCGACCTGCCCCGGTTTGCCGGGAACATCGAGAAAATGAGCCGTACCAAGATGCCCTACCCCCCGAATGGTCAGTACGGTGCCGTAGGCACTGTCTTCCGTCGCCATGACCGTATTTTGGAAATCGATCCCGCTTAACGTCCATCTCTTGGGTCCGTCAATGCGGGTACGAATGTCACCCACCGTCACGACGACCTCTCTTGGCCAAACCGTCTGATCGGCAAACCGGGAGTTCAGGTTCTGCGCACTGACCGCGCCCGGATAAATCGGTGCAACAAGCATACCAAGCAGCCCCCGGATCAGCGGTCGAAAGGTTGGTGACATGGTGAACTTCACAAGGTTTTTATCATATTGTTTCGGAGGCAGACAACCACTATCAGCAGTCGATAGTTGCCGTCCAGGAATGGGGTCAGGCGATAGAACAACAATTTTCGCGCGTCCCGATAATCTTCTCACTTTCCCATTTTTCCAGGTGATGAAATTTTGCGCTTTATCGCCTGACCCGTTTTCTGACGGCCGTCGCGGCCACTGACCGAACTCTAATCGGCCGCGCTTGCCGCGACGCTAAAATAGGAGGATGGGTGCGCAATATTTCTCTGTGCGGATCTGCAGTCGCTCACCGGCCTCGCACGTTCGCTCGAAGATCAACCAGTGGTAATCATGAGCGCCGTCGCCACCCGAATCGCGCATCCTGGCGACTCGCCGCCAGCCCTGGGCGAGAAACTCTTTCCTGGTGGTAAGCTCGCTCATCCATTCGCCAGATTGATTGCCTCCGCCGCCCCACCTTGAGGTGACTGCAATCAAGACCCTGCCGGCCGAACGCACTTCGAATTCCGTTAGCCCCTTGTGCTGGCTGTCGAACTGGGTGAACACATATCCGGAAAATCTCTCCGGGATCTTGGTCCAGTGGTATCGGTTCGTGGCACCCCAGACGGGCACGTCCACCTCGAGTGGGGCGAGGCTGGCCGCGCTCGCGACTCTCACGGTAGCGCGCTCCACCTCCGTCCTGCCTTCGGTCCGGGATGTTGATCTCTTGGACTTGGAACCATTCTCGGAATGGTCGGCGTGTTTCTTTCCCTCCGCCTTAGCTCGATCCCTGTGGCGCTCTCCTGCGTGGACACTGGTGGCCACAACAAACCATGAGATGAGAGTGACAACGGTGGTGGACAACGCTCGCATAGATCAAGTCTACGAATCTCCTCTGCGAAGTCAACGGCATCGGTGAAGTGGAGGAATGAAGTCAACGGGAATGGGGTCAGGGCGTATTCAGTCGCGTGAGCTTAATGACCAAGATCGAAAATGTAGGGGGATTGATTTTTGAAATAGGTTGCGTGACCCCGTTCCCTTCCCAACGCATCACCTTCGATCCCGCCCAGTGTGGCGGGCGGCCCTGCATTCGCGGCGTGCGCATCCGGGTCAAGGACGTGCTTGACCTTCTCGCTGCAGGCGTGTCAGAAGCGGATATCCTCGAATACTACCCCTATCTGGAAAAGGAGGATATCGCTGCCTGCCTCAAGTATGCTGCTGCTGAAGTGGACTACACGATACTGACCGCACCCTCTCGCTGAAGCACGACACCGTCCTCGATTACCCGACGGGGACCTCGAAAATTCTTGCGACGGAGGATCGCGGCCCCTATCCCCCCTTTCGCGTTGGCGGATGGCTGTAATTGTTAATTGCGCACCTGACCTCTTTCTCTGACCTCTTTCTCTTTCTCGGGAGGGCGAAAAAGGAATTTCCTGTCAGCTGCTCGAAAGATTCACCTGAAAGGGCCAGTGTCAGCAAGTGACGCAGGGTCGGGAATGAGATTTGACAGGAATCTGCGCCGCTACTAACAGGTCATCCCTGCCTTTACCGGCTCACCGGTCATGGTGGTCTGTAAATGCCAGTCATATCCAAGTTTCCCCGAACCTTCCGGGGACGATATTCATTCTCCTCGCTTTTCAACGTGGCGGAAGAGAGCGGAGCCAGGTCGGCTGCGTGCGGTTGTGCGAGGTCTAAGTTTCGGTATCTCTTTTGTTGAACTATTCCATGACCATGTCCATCGATCTCCTCGCGAGCCTACAGACCACTGGAATACTCTGGGCGTGGGTAATTTTCATCGCCTTCGTCCTCATGATGCTCGCGCTCGATCTGGGGGTCTTTCACCGCCATTCCCACGTCGTAGGCTTCAAGGAGGCGTTGGGGTGGTCGGGCATATGGATCACACTGGGCCTGTCCTTCGCTTTCCTCGTCTACTACGCCTACGAGTTGCACTGGTTCGGGCTGGGGCTATCGATCGATGCGGTCGATACCGTTGCAAACACCGGTAAGCTCGCGGCGACAAAGTACCTGACCGCTTACGTCGTGGAGAAATCACTTAGCGTGGACAACATCTTCGTCATTGCAATGGTCTTCACTTCCCTTGCCGTCCCCGCCCGCTACCAGCACCGAGTGCTCTTCTGGGGCATCCTCGGGGCGCTCGTGATGCGCGGGACGATGATCGGGATGGGGGCAATGCTGGTGCAGAATTTCCACTGGATCCTCTATCTTTTCGGCGCGTTTTTGATGTTCACGGGATTCAAAATGCTCTTCTTCGCGGAGAAAGAGAAGCATCCCGAGGACAATCCGGTCGTCCGATGGATCAGGAAATTTTTCCCGGTGACGCGTGACTTCCACGGTCAGCATTTTGTGGTGAGGGCGGGCGGCACCTGGGCCGGTGAAGCTGCAGAGCCCGGACGCTCTCTCGTCCCCGATCCCGTGCTGAAAAATTTTCCTCCCGGCAAATGGCTCCTCACCCCACTGGCGGTCGCCCTCGTCCTCGTCGAAGTCACAGACCTCATCTTTGCGGTGGACTCGATCCCGGCGGTGTTTGCGATCACGGCAGATCCTTTCCTTGTCTTCACGAGTAATGTGTTCGCGATCCTCGGGCTGCGCTCACTCTACTTTGCCCTCGCCGGACTGATCTCCAAGTTCCGATATCTGAAGCCCGCACTTTCGCTCATTCTCATCCTCGTCGGGGTGAAGATGCTCGCGGCAAAATGGCTGAAGATCTGGCTCGGTGATGCCTTTAACCTTTCGGTGCTGGTGGTGATCCTCGCGATCCTCGCCACAGGCATCCTGACCTCGGTCATCGTCGGTAGAGCAGACGACCGCCGGGGGAATCACGATCCAGAGGCGTAGGAACGGGCCTTTAGCGGTTACTTCCCGGCCACTCTCACTGCGGCCCGTTCGCGTGCGGCCGGGAGGGCGAGAAGATGGCGGACTTTTCTCCCGACCGCACGACGCGACTTCGTGCGATACGGCAGTCGAAGTGCGCCCCGTCTGCCGTAGCGAGACTGAGTTGCTCTTTCCCCGAAAGAATCGCGCCGGTGACATTAGCCCGTCCCGCGCCTATCAGTCGAAAGTAGGTCGCCTTGAGCATGTGACTCCCCTTCGTCCCCGCCACGCGGTTCTCGTCGGCGAGAAATCCGTCGTTGTTACTGCGTCGGGCGTAGAGAGCAGGCTGTTCGCGTCATTTCCCGATCCGCTGCGATAGGCGGCGAGGGCGATGTAGTAGACGTTTTTCCACTACCACGCCTGATCGCCGGAGGGGGCGAAAAAGAGCTGGTAGCCGACCTCGTTGCCCGTGTCCTGCGTGTAAGGATTGCCATTGAGGAGGCTCTGACTGTTCGACGTCAGGAGATTGTTCCGGATGATGCAGCCGGCGACGTCGAACTGCAGGTAGATCTCACCGTTGCCATCCTGAATCGTGTCGTTTTCGAAGCAGGTACTGTTGAGGATCTGCCAGTCTCTCGTCGTGCCGCGCAGGGTGTCATACCCGCCCATGAAGATCCCGGCTATCGTGTTGTGATAGATGAGATTGTTCCGCAGATTGATGTCGCTCGTGGCCTGTCCGGCGTGCTCGTTGGCCAGCTCGATCCCGATGTTGCAGTGGTGCACGACATTTTGCTCGATGAGGATGAGGATGCCGCCGTCGACGTAGATACCCCAGGTGTTGGTGTCGCCGCAGCCCGCAGTGAGACTGCCGCTGTAGGCCGAATTGAAAGACGATTTGATATTAAAGATGGCTGCTAGAATTGCTCTTTTAACCCTGACGCACCGCTACCGCGCATCGCCCCAGATTCGAGGGTGTGCATCGACTCCCTTAGCCGCCAGCATTTTCTGCACCTCGGCTTTTACCTCGGGCAGCTCCGGCACCATCCGGGGCATGTGCTGGATCGCTCCCGAACCCCCGCCGACCCCGGGCCTTCGGCGGGAAGGGAGCAACCGGAGCGAAGCGCAGATGGACAATCGAGAGAATCGAATCGGAACGAAGTGTAGATAGCCGGAGGCAAATGGGTGCCGCGAGGCAAGCAAAGCGTCCAATACGCAGCGAAGTCAAAAGGTGTGGAAAAAGGAAATTCCTAGCAGTTAAGCGGGAGCGGCGATCCTTGCCCGGCGGTCACGATTTCTCGACCCGTTCGGGAGCAAAGTCCGTTGTTTCGGGGAATATCGT
>JBBKXR010000261.1:0-4203 GCA_037969585.1 Verrucomicrobiales bacterium | reverse complement strand
ATTCAACCAGCAACGAGCTCGTAGGAATTGCTTTTGACATGCGCAGCTTTTTTGATCGTTTTGATAGATCTACTTGGCGAGCTCAGCGAGCCGTTCCCGGGGCAGTATGATTACCCCGTCAATTTTTGCAGACTGTAAGTAGAAATTCTTTTCGTCTGCCGTGATTCCGGTTAAGTGCTCGATTACGTTGCTATCATGTTTTTCCAACGTATCGGATACCTCCATCGGTTTTCCCTTCGGAAATGCGTCACGATAGGTCCGCGACTCGACCAGAAAGGTCACGACGTCGTCTCCGGTTTTTCCTTCTGGCCAGTAGTAAAATACCCTCGCCATCCTTTCCTCCGTGTATCGATAGGCCGCTAACAATAGTTCGCTGCCGTCATAGTAAATTATGTGACCTTGTGCGTCCTCGGGGTGCGCCGAAGTGCCGTCAGCCAGGTCGGGAATCTGATAGATCGGCTGCAAATCATCCGGCTCCACCAGACGGCTCAAGTCCAACTTGGTTCGTTCGCGATTGCTGCGAATCCATTCGCTAAGTTCGCTTTCCGTCAAAGCGTCATCCGGCCAATAAAGGCAACGCAGCTCTTGGCCTTCCATGCTCCATGCCAATGCGCCACCGCCGTACCCCTGACCATACCATCCGTTGCTTGTAAAGGGATGCCCGCCGCCACGCGGAACTCCCACGGCGGAATACAAAGGATTCAGAAGTGGCGTCGTCATCAGAGTCTCAAGATCGATTTCCCAAAGTCCTGCCGCCTGCCGCTTGTTGCTCTTTACCGCTAACTGAATTCGGCCATGGCCTGCCGGTCCAGGCTTATCGATCGCCACGCCGGTAGCAGTATCAAGCGGATGCCTCGCCGGCCTTCGGTCGAATGCAACCACACTCGTCAGCGGAGCGTCGAGATCATTCAACTCCAGTGAAAAAAGCCCCTTGCCCAACTCTGCGTCGAAGCTCCAATCTTGCTGCCAAAAGTAGATCCGGTCATCGATGATTGCTCCCAGGCTGGCATACGACGGAAGCTCCCAGTCGTGTATCTTCCACTTATCGGCGCCGGCCGCCAGCGACCATGCCTTCTGATTCGCGACTAAATACACGGTGCCCTGACCATCGACATGCAGCGTAGTCTCAACGTGACCGATTTCGGTATCCTGCAGTGCCACAATCCTGTCCCATTGGCCAGTGTCCAATCGCGCGCTTGCCAACAGGTAGCCATTGCTTCCCATGAGGTTGAAGTAGTAGACCCGCTCTGAAGATACAAAAGACCGGGCCAACGCACGATTGAACTCGTCAATAGGGAAGAATCGATACGAAATCAAATTGCTTGAATTCACCTTGATCAGCGGTAGTTCATTGTCGATACGCAGCTTGTTTTCAACGACCATTGCTTTCTCGGATTTTCTATCTGAGCCGAGCTCCGCTATTATTTCAAAGAACTGCTCCCGTTCGCGGGCAGCCCTGCCCTCCTCCGGGTAGACTGGCAATTTCTCAAACGCGCGAAAGGCGTCTTCAGCAATCTGGATGCCCACCTCCTTGGAAAGCACTTCATACTCGACCTTGCCGCCAAGGAACTTCGCGATCTGCGGGTCATAGAACCGATCTGTTTCCGCAATCATCGAATGCAGCGTGGCTCGTTGCGGCGCAATTTCGTCTTGCGCGTCGCCGTACGAAATTACCAAGGCCCACATCCCAGCAAGGCCGCTGTCGATCATTTGGTCTGCGACCGAAACCAATTCATCGGCCAGCTCCTTGTAGCGTTTTATTAATGTCTCTTCATCCCCGACGACTGCCTCTGCGGTAAAATACATCGCATCGATGCGCCTCGGCGGATCAGGACTGGTCCGCAATCCCTCTCCGAACTGTTGCAGGAATGGAAAGAAGCCAGGCTTTTCGGCAAAGATCCCGTATTTTCCAAGATTCCTGAAACTCGTTCCAACAGTTTCCCGTAGGTCCTTCTGAAATCTCCTACGCGTGCGCTCAGCTTCCCACTGCCAATATGCGAGGCTATCTTTGCCATACCGCTCCACATTCACGGTTTCCCATTTGCTTGAATCCCACCGGTAGTCGTACAAATAGTATTCGAGAATCTCGATCCGCTCTTCGTGACTTGATCCCATTTCTTCGATAACGGACACCGCGATCGGTGCATCGGAATCGTCGTGCTGTTCTTCGAGTTTTTTTGCGATCGAAGGAGCGATGGCATCTCTCAATCGAGCGTGCTCGATATCGGACATCAAGGGCGAGGTTTTCGCATTTGCTCGAAACGACTTCGCGACCTCTTTCTCGATCCACACTAAGATTTCCTCGACAATCGCAGCGCGGTGAGGTGCCATTCTAGTGATGTCGGGCTGTCCTTTTGGCACCGGTGCACCTTGGTGGGACGCGGCGAGGCTTAGTAAATCCTGCCGTGAAGCGATCAACTGCTGCACCGCCTGCTTCTGGTCGTCGCTTAATTGTCCACCGGTGCCTGTTCCCTCCAGATAGGGGATATTGTCTGGAGACCTTCGTTGACCGTCGCGGCGATAGTATTGAGGCGAAGCACCCCCGTACAGCGATACCCCCTCGTACTGGGGAAAAACTTTTCCGATCAGCACACTGCACTTCACCAGTATGGGAAGCATCGGCGGGGTGCCGCCAATCGCTAGAGCAGCGTCGATCCGGCTCTCCGCCTGTTGTATCAAACCAATACGCAAAAGAGAAGTCGACTCCGAGATGAGCATCATAGTCTCCGTCTCGGCTGAGAATGGTGTAATCTTCGGTGAATCGGCCTCGCGCCCGGAAATGGTAGCTCCGAAAGTTTCCGCCACTTTGGTCGCCAGGGCTGGCAACGAATCTGCATCGAGTTTTGCCGCGGCTCCTGATGCCCCCTGCTCTCTCGGCGTCAGCCATATAGCGTTGGCCTCGTATTTTCCATTGTCGCGCTTTTTTAGCCCCATCACTCTTACCGTGTAACTACTTGTCCAAAACGCCTCCTCATCGATCCTGGCGAACTGCTGTTCCAGAGTCAGCGAGTCAATCCGATCACGTTCCAGCACAAAAAAATCTTCCGACTTCGCAAATTCGCGCGCTATCAGGGTACCAAGACCGGCCGCTTCCAACTGATTATCACTTCCCAACGGATCATACTCCGCCGCTGGAACGCCTACCGTCACCGCAATCACCTCGTCACGGGCCAACTTCAACTTGGCGGGCAAAGTCCCCCGAAAACCGCCGGTCAGAATTTTCGCCAAATCCTCAACCTTCGACGCCGGATACGTCGCCAGCACAACGCCGGTACGCACTGACAAAACCCTTGCCAAAATTCCGGGACGTCCATCCCCTTCCGACTCAATGATAACGACCGCGTCAGCACCCTCGGGAAGAAACTCGTTCAGTCGCGAAAAATCCAACGACCTCTCCGTCAGCACCGCTCCGAGATCGATACGCTCATACATTTCCACCGACGGCAAAGCGCTTAACTCCGTCGTCAGCAAGTCCGCCGGTCCAGCTACTCCTGCATCGGCAACTAAGGCAAGCTTCAAGGAATCGTGACCGGTTGCAGGATCCTGCGCATCTGCTGTCAGCGCCGGCATTAACCCCAACAAAATACCTGCCAAAATCCGCACTCCGGATACCCTGGTGTAGAATCGATTCATCGTCATTACCGTCGTGATTTCACTTCCTGTGCAGCCTTACCTAGCCATCATTTGGTGCGAGATAATACCGTTCGCAGCACCCCCTTGTCTCCATGATATGAGCCCAAAAGAGTATTCCCGTCGTCGCCTTCTTTAGGAATCAAAAGCCTTATACTACCTGCCTCAACCGTGCATTTGTCGACCATTTGATGATTCGTCTGTTTGTTGCTGATGAAATCATCGTCGGTGACAAATTGTTTGTAGGCATAATACATTTCGATTTTTCCATCGGCACTTTCTCGAATGATAAACCGTACCGGCCAGGTGGCGTCCCACTTGCCTTCCCATTGACCTAGGAATGGCTCCCAATCAGCGCGCTTCGCGACGAATTTTTCAGCCTCCTGCGCATGGCTAAACAACGTAATCAACAACAGCGCTACGGACAAAATACAGGCGCACGTGACTCCTCGATTGATCTTTTTCATTAGATACAAAAGCAAATTTTCACAATTCCTACAACTATTTGACGATCATAGTGACCAACCTCTCAGCTACCTTAGCACCCGCATTCTGCAATGCACTCTTGGCCGC
>JBBKXR010000260.1:0-65367 GCA_037969585.1 Verrucomicrobiales bacterium | reverse complement strand
AGGATGACGCTTCACTCCTCGTTGATAAATCCATCGGCTATCCCGCCTCCGAAGATCCCGCCGCTCTTTACTACTTCTCGTTTCAAAAAGATGGCGCAGCACTGTGGCTAGGGACCAAGCACCAGTCGGTCGAACGTCAATACGAGGCTACCGGGACCCCGCGCCAGTTTGCAGTGTGGTGGCCTGCAAGGCCTGAATTGGGCAAAACGATTATCAACGTCGCTGCAGATGGCAAAACTGCCGAAGTGGTTTCTCCGCGCGGCGGTAAAACGACGACAGGAGTCATCGAACGAACCAGATGATACCCGGACAGGTGGAACCATTGGAAACTTTACCAAGTATACCGACGGTTCGATTCTGGTGTCTACTCACTGAGCTCGAGCGATCGCCCTCTGAAAGGGCCGTATAGACCGTCACCCGTGACGACCTTGAGACTCTCCAGGCTTGTCTTCCATTGCTTTGGAATTTCAGCCTCGCCAGTCTTCTCACCATCCTGCGCGATCACCATCCGGTCGTTGTCAAAACTGAACTCGAACGTGGTCGGCCCATCGGTCCATTTTGCGATAACGCTGAGATGACCGTGAGCGGTGACGCGATAGATCTTTCCGTACGACTTCCATTTTTCCGGCGCCAGCCAGGGTGCCATCTCTGGAGTCCAATCGACCGGTGATTTTGCTGAAGTCGCAACAAACAGGTCGGAACCGTGAGTCACCAGACTGGTAACGCGCTGCCCCCACTGGTTACCCGGTTGGTTATCCGCGTTTTCGACATCATAAGGATGCGTGATCTTGGCGGACGGTTGCGGGTGATCGAACATCCGCTGCAGAAAATGCCAGCGCCTGCTCTGCGGATGAAAACGCCACAGCTCTCCCCAAGGCCAGACTCCCGTGAACACTTCGCCCCCGTAAACGATCGTTGTTTGAGCCTCGCGAGCCCCTGTCGAGACCCCATCCGGAACGGGCGGACTGGCGGCAAGATCACCTATCGTGGTGCCGTCGAACTCAAACACCCGGCCAGTCGGATAGTGGCCCATCAACAGGCGATCCCGAACCACGACACTCGAGTAAAGCTGATAGCTTGTTCCCAGACTCGGTTCGACCAGCGTGCTCCACTCGTCATCGGCAAAAACGTAAACGCCGCCGACATTGGAACCGGTGACGAGACGATCACCTAGCACTCCCCACGCGAAGGTGGTTTCGCCGACGATGGGCAGAGTGATCACTGTTGCCAGCGACAAATCAACCTCACCATCGCCGGGTTTCCAGGGACAGGCATAGAGCTTACTGAATCCATCAGCATCATCCGTCCACGGCCGATACCCCCCGTCACCACGACTAACGTGATAAAAGCAGAGATGCCCGTTGGCATAAAAGAACAGCACGTAGCTGCCTACGTCGGGGGACGGCAAAATGGTCTCGCCGTCAAAAAGCACGTGGCTGTCAGCGAATTTCATCACTCCGTTACCAACCCGCATCGTTTCGTTGGTGCCGCCACCGGAAGCCGTGGCATCGAGCCAGGACTCAGTCGCCACATCCCATTTTTTGACTCCGCCATAAGTCGAAAAAACGATGCCGTCCTGACTGAACAAATAAGCACCGGCAAGCGTGTCGTTGGGGCGAGGCAGCTCATCCACACGATAATCGCGTTCGCCATTGGTTGGCCGCACAAAGAACTGCAATTCATGCCGGTCCGCCCGGTAGCGCGTGTTGTAGGCATTCTGAAATCCAGCGCCGATCGTCAACGAGCCATCCGCACTCTTCGCCTCGAACAGTGAGCCGAAGGCCTGACCGACATCCTCGCCCCGATCAATGGTAATCCGAATCACCTCTCGATCGGCGGACAACGCCTGAGTAGAGAACCACAGAGGCAAGAAAAGTAGCGTTGTAAGAAATCGCAGAATCATCGCTGGCGATCATGGGCGATCCTTCAGCCCTCAAGCAAGCCTGTTCGCGGACCTGCATCGCGTAAGCATGGAGGTTGCTCCTCAGTGATGACATTGACTCCGCTCGTGGCGAAGTGCTAAGTTCTGAATCATGAACCGCCGCTCTGCTGTCGAACGAATCTCACTACTTCTCGGAGGTGGCGCGCTGTCACCGCAGCTGACCGCCGCCGTACTGGGCCAGGTCACCAACACCGGTGCGAGCGTCGCCGTCGATGCCGCCCAAACCGCGCTACTCGCCGAAGTTGCCGACGTCATCATACCCACCACCGACACACCAGGGGCGAAAGCCGCCGGTGTAGAACAGTTTATCATCCGAGTGATGCGCGACTGCTATGTAATAGCCGAGCAGGAAACGTTTTACGCGGGACTCGCTAAGCTCGAAGCCGACAGCAAGGCGGCCAACGACGGCAAAGCTTTTGTCGAACTCGACGAAGCGGGTAAGCAGGCCGCACTCAAGAAAACAACGCAGAGCAACAAAGCCTTTTTCAAAGTTCTCAAACAGCTGACCATCACCGGCTATTTCATTTCCGAGATCGGTGCCACCCAGGCGCTTGCCTACCTGCCCATCCCGGGTCAATTCCTTGGCGACTTGCCAATGAAGGAAGGCCAGAGAGCCTGGGCCGAGTAAACCGAACGGGCTCTGAATTTCACTTTTTATACCATGGCAAATCTTAACATTGAAGCCGACAAGGCAAACACCTACGACGCCATCGTCGTCGGCTCCGGAGTCTCTGGCGGCTGGGCCGCAAAGGAACTGACCGAAAAAGGACTGCGCGTGCTGATGCTCGAACGCGGACAGCAACTGGAGCACATCGCTGGATACGAAAACGCCCTCAAAGCTCCGTGGGAAATGAAATACAACGGTCTGCTGACCGTTGAGCAAAAGCAGACCCATCCGAAACTCGCCCGCGACTATCCGTACAATGAGATGACGGAGAAGTATTGGTTCAAAGATGTCGACTCGCTCTACAAGGAAACCAAACGCTTCGACTGGTACCGACCGAACATCGTCGGCGGCAAATCGATCATGTGGGGACGTCAGTGTTACCGCTGGAGCGATCTCGACTTTGAAGCCAACGCCAAAGACGGCATCGCTGTCGACTGGCCGATCCGCTACAAAGACCTCGCGCCCTGGTATTCACACGTTGAGAAATTTGCTGGCATCTCCGGCGAAGCACTCGGCCTGCCACAACTCCCGGACAGCGAGTTCCTTCCGCCGATGGAAATGTATTTCCTCGAAAAGGAAGTTCGTAAACGCGTCGAGAAGAATTACCCCAAGCGCAATCTAACCATCGGTCGCGTCGCCAATCTGTCCAAGGCCGGCGAGGCACAACTCAACGGCGGCCGCGGGCCGTGCATGTTCCGCAATCGCTGTTCGTATGGCTGCCCTTACGGCGGCTATTTCAGCACCCAATCGTCAACTCTGCCGGCAGCGGCAAAAACCGGACTACTGACCCTGCGCCCCGACTCAGTGGTGCGCGAAATCGTTTACGACAAAGACAGGCAACGCGCCACCGGCGTGCAGGTGCGCGACTCGGTGACGATGCAGGATCGTGAGTTCCACGCGAAGATCGTTTTCGTCTGCGCCAGCACCATCAGCTCGACTGCCCTACTGATGAATTCCGTTTCCGAGCGCTTCCCCAATGGCATGGGCAACGACTCCGGCGAGCTCGGTCACAACCTCATGGATCACCACTTCCGTGCCGGCGCCAGCGGCAGCTGGGAAGGCGATGAGGATCGCTATTACTACGGCCGCCGCGCCAACGGCATCTACGTTCCCCGCTATCGCAACGTCGATGACGACAAGCGCGACTACCTGCGTGGCTTCGGCTATCAGGGCGGAGCCAGCCGCCAGAATTGGCAGCGCAACGTCGCCGAAATGGATTTCGGTGCCAACCTCAAGGAGGAGCTGACCAAGCCCGGACCGTGGACCATGGGCCTCGGAGGTTTTGGAGAAACCCTACCCTATCACGACAACAAAATGTCACTCGACAAAGGCACCCTCGACAAATGGGACATGCCCGTCGTGGTGTTCGATGCCGAGTTCCGCGACAACGAAAAGAAGATGCGCGAAGACATGATGAATGACGCCGCAGAGATGCTCGAGTCGTCCGGCCTCATAGGCGTCAAAACCTTCGACAAAGAATCCTACCCCGGCACCGCCATCCACGAAATGGGCACCGCTCGCATGGGCCGCGACCCGAAGACCTCCGTGCTCAACCGCAACAACCAGGTGCACGCCGTTGAAAACGTCTTCGTCACCGACGGCGCCAGCATGACCTCGGCGTCGTGTGTCAATCCGTCCCTGACCTTCATGGCGCTGACCGCGAGAGCAGCGGACTTTGCGGTGACGGAATTGAAGAAGCAAAATCTGTAGGCGCAGTCATCGCCCTATCGGAATGGAATGCTTCTCCGCCCTGCGCAAGCCCGGTTGCTGCTGATTTGCTGCACTTGCCGTTCGCGGTTCGTGCCACTCCATTTGCCTAACGGAACGAATGTTTCCGGCGGATCTGCTGATGATAATTGGTTAGAATAATCAAAGGCTGTAACAATTATTAGACAACTCACACCGCAATCCTTATGGTGGTTTCGAAACGGTAAGCCTGCTTCTGCGATCACTTTAGAGCGATCTCTAAAATTAATACCAACCGCGTTCTCTCACGCGACTTGAGCCACGCCGATTGTGTCCCACACCGAAAAATCACCTTTCCAAAGACCCGACGCCGACAAATTGTTGGCTTTCGATCTCGCCGGTCGCCAACCAACTCAAGCCACCAATTCACGCCGGAAAAAAACATCTGGTCGAAGCGTGATCGCCTGCATTGCGCTGCTGCCTTTTTTCGGCATTCTCATGTCGCAGCGCAATAACTCATCGCTCGATCGAAACGCCGACACTCAAGTGAGCGATCAGCACTTGGACATCGACGCCGCTGCGCCGTCATTAAAAACAGATAATTCGCTTTCCGACGGCTGGCCTTTCCCTGACATGCTCGCCAAATTTGAGGCACCGGTGATATCCGACGCTGCTTCGTCAACTGCGACCGAGCGGCGTGCCAGTCCGTCGGCAGAACTGGAAACCTTACTGCTCGATGCCGTTAAAACCGAGCCCGTCTCGTCAGTTCCCGCCATCCCGATGTCGGCGTTCCCCACCGATGAGCGCATTTGGACGAAATCCTCGGGCAAATACCTCCTGGCTTCCGCACTCGCCTACGATGAGCTGAAAGGCACCGTCATGCTGCGCAGCAGCGATGGTCGGGTCCTCTCGACAGTGGCCATCGAGGAACTGTGTCCCGCCGACCTGGAGTTCCTGTCACAACTCACAGAACTCGCAGCCGGCCGAACTTCGCAATAGTTCAGTCTGCGCCAAAATCCCGGAACACAATGCACGACGGATTGCCGACCGGCGTGTACTGACCGGTGAAAGTCAGCGTGCCCGCTTGCTTGTCGACGCGGAACACGGCGATGTTGTCAGCGCGTTGATTGCAGGTGTAGAAAAAGTTGCCGGTCGGGTCGAATTCGAAGCTTCGCGGGTAGTCGCCACGCGTCCATTCCTCGCCGACGAACGTCAGCTTGCCCTTTTCGCCGACCGAGAAAATGCCGATGCTGTCGTGCAGGCGATTGCCGACGTAAACGAATCGCCCGTCATCGGAAACGAGAATGCCCGAACAGAAATTGCTGCCGGCATAACCGGGCGGCAGGCTGGAAATCGTCTGCCGTTCGGTCAGCCGTCCCGAGTCGCCATCATAGTCGAACAACACCACCGTCGAGCCCTCTTCCTGCAGCGAATACAGCCAGTCGCCATTCGGATGAAAGGCGAAGTGGCGCGGCCCGTCACCCGGCGGCAGCGAAACTGACGCGGGATCAGTCGCGGTCAATTTGCCGGCCTGCGCATCGAATTTCCACACGAAGATTTTGTCGAGACCGAGGTCGACGTGCAGCACGAAGCGACCGGACGGATCAGACTCGATCATGTGCGCATGAACCTGATCGTGCCCACTGAAAGCAAAACTGCCCGGCGGCGCATTGGTAGCCTGGGTAGGACCGACTTCGCCTTCGTCCTGCTTGACGTCACTGGCCTCCCCCAGACTTCCATCCGGCCGGATCGGCAGCACGGCGACGGAGCCACCGAAGTAATTCGCCACCAGCACGAATTTTCCCGAAGGGTGCAGACTGAGATGCGCCGGCCCTTTGCCACCCGAGCTCACCGAGTTGAGCATTTTTAAACTGCCGTCGCTGGGATCGATTGCAAACGCGCTCACCGAGCCCGCTTCGTTGTCACCGATCCGCTCGGTTTCATTCGCCGAGTAGAGATGCGTCCGGGCGTCATTCAGCACCAGTGCACTCGGACTGATACCCATTTCGTGAATGGACTTCAAGGTCATCGCTCCGGACTTGCGATCGACGTCGAAGATGTGAATACCGCGGCCGTTGCCCGGCGGCAGATCGACCTGCGTGTCGCGCATGTTCTGCAGCGGCGAAGTGTAGGTGCCGACGTAGGCGATCAGTGGCTTATCCGCATCCGCGGCCTGAGCCGTCGGCAATGGACCAAACGCCAACGGCGCAAACAACGTTGCAATCAGAAACGTGCGACAGGAAAAAAACAGATTTCGAAATTTCATGGCAGTACTCACTCGCAGGCATCTTGTCGGCTTCCGGCAGATCGGGCAAGTGGCGAACTTATGTTTGCCAAAGGACTCGTAAATTCCCTAACGTGTCTTCAATCACTCAATTCAACTGCCCATCGATCATGCAAAGAGAAATTAAAAGAATTCACGTCGTCCAAGCCGGTTTAGTACTCGGCGTCCTCTATGCCGCTATGGGTTTGCTGATCGGGCTGATTTACGGCTTGTTCATATTGCTCATCGGCGTTGCCGGGGCCTCGTCAGCCAGCGGTTCGGGCTCCGGGTCGGGGTCGGGGTCATCGGGCGCCATGGAAATGCTCGCCATATTCGGAGGCATGGGGCTGTTCGCGGTCATTCTAATTCCCCTCTTCTACGGTACACTCGGATTTATCAGCGGCATGATCGGCGCCTTGATTTACAACCTGACCGCAAAAGTCATCGGCGGATTTAAAGTTGATGTCGTCGACATCAGCATGGCGCAGCACCAAATCGAAGCGGGCCAACCAGCCATTGGAACTGACTCCACCCCACCCGCTCAAGGTTGAGACTGCCCGGCCGCCGATCAGGAATTCTCTTCGCGAAACGCGGCAAGCGAGGTTAAGCAGCCTGATGAAGTTGGCACAGGGACAAGTCTGGAAAAACGGCGAAATTTACTTTCGCATCGTCAAGTGGGCGCGGTTGGCCATCGACTACAAACAAATGAGCGATCTCGAAGCCGGACAAGGCGAATTGCATCAGGTCAGCAAAAAAGAATTCTGCCGATTGATCAGAGGTGCTGAATTGGTCGAACCCGCCGGCGACTCAGCGACCGACGAACTTCCCACCGCTGCCGCTGATGAACCTGCGCCAACAAAGTTAGACTGAATACGAAAGTCCACCAATCCTCTGAAGATGCCCGACAATGACAACAACGCTCTTTAAGAGCCTGTGAACTCGGCGCATCTGGAGAAGAAAATTTGCAAGCAACCGTGGTTCGCGACCCCGCAGGATAGGTTTTACTTCGCGGCGTCGATCTTTGTTCTCTGCCTGGGCGTGTATTTCATGCACAAGGAGCACTGTCCCGCGCTCGATTAACGGGAAAAATCAAGCCTCGCCGGTTGCATCGCCACCAGGATGAGCGACATTAGTGTTGCCTGTCGGCTCATTGAGCGAGACTAACTTTTTCCATTGCGGAAGACAAATCGGGCCAGACCTGACCTCGTGTCGGACTCGGCCCACATGCGTCACCCGAGGGTCTCTACTTAAGGTCTTACCAATGAACTGGCAGGCACTTTTCTTTTCTTTGCGGTAGTCGATCCAACTCCGCATCCGCCCCCATCCACCACTCAGCTCCGCAACCATGGCCGTTGGTGTTTTTGATTCGGGTCTGGGCGGCCTGACCGTTCTCGAAGCCTTGCAGGCCCGATTGCCCGAAGTCGCCTTCGTTTACTACGGAGACAATGCGCACACGCCGTTTGGAGTGCGCGACGCCGATGACATTTTTGCGCTGACTTGCGCTGGCGTCGAACGACTCTGGGACGAAGGCTGCGATTTGGTCGTCCTGGCCTGCAACACCGCCTCGGCCGCCGCCCTGCGGCGCATGCAGGAGAACTGGGTTCCCGCCGAAAAACGCGTGTTGGGAGTGTTCGTGCCAATGATCGAAGCCCTGACCGAGCGTCCCTGGGGGGACAAATCGCCGCCGCGCCAAGTAGCGATCACCAACGTCGCCCTGTTCGCCACGCCCGCGACGGTTGCCTCGCGCGCCTTCCAACGCGAATTGGCGATTCGAGCCATCGGTGTCGACGTCGAGGCCCAACCCTGCGGTGGCGTCGTAGATGCCATCGAATCCGGCGATGAAATTCTCGCCGAAGCATTGGTGCGCAGCCATGTCGAAGCGCTCTTGCGGCGCATGCCCGATCCACAGGCCGCGGTACTCGGCTGCACGCACTACCCACTGATGAAGCATATTTTTCAGCAGGCACTCGGCCCTGAAGTGAGCGTCTTTTCCCAGCCCAGCCTGGTCGCCGAAAGTCTGGCGGATTATCTCGAACGCCGTCCGCAGTTCATCGGCAGCGGCACCGAGGCAAATTACCTGACCACCGGCGACCCGCGGCGCGTTTCTGAAAAAGCGTGGCAATTCCTGCGCCGCCAGATCGAATTTCAGAGCGCCTGAACAGCTCCCTGGGACCAACTCAGTTTGCTATCGTTTGGGGTTCGGCGTAATTTTTTACACGGCCGCTCGTCTGATTTTCGACGCCGCGGTGCAAATAAGGCCGCTTTGCCCTTCTCTCTATTCGCTAACCCCTCAAACCCACATCGCTATGAAAAAACACACCGCTCTCTTCGCCATCGTCGCCCTTGCCGTTGGTGCCCTGTCCGTCGCCGTCGCTGCTGACACCAAAATCAAACCGGTCGCTCTGACCAAAGCCAACTTCGAAGAACAAACCAGCAAGGGTGTCGTCCTGATCGATTTCTGGGCAGAATGGTGCGGCCCCTGCAAAGCGATCGCTCCAATCATCGAAGAATTGGCCACCGAGTATGATGGCAAAGCGGTGATCGCCAAGGTCGACGTCGATTCCAATCCTGAACTCTCGAAAAAATTCGAGATCCGCTCAATTCCCAACCTTAAGATCATGAAAGACGGCGAAGTCGTCGATGAGATCGTTGGCCTGGTGCCGAAAGCGGAGATCGAGAAGAAGCTGAAAAAGCACCTCAAGTAATTCTCCCGGGGACTTTCCCTTCCCGCTGCTTTTCCCTGCTCAATCGGAGTCCGGCTTGCCCGGCTCCAGATTGGGTAATAGCGCTGTCAGCAGCCCGATCAGCGGTAGAAAGCTGCACAGGTAGAATACGTATCCGATGCTGGTCTCATCGGCCAGCTTGCCCAACACGGCGGAACCAATACCGGCCATGCCGAAGGCGAAGCCGAAGAATACGCCGCTGATAAAGCCGACCTTTCCCGGCATCAATTCCTGCGCGTAAACCAAAATCGCGGAGAAGGCTGAAGCGAGGATCACGCCGATGATCACCGACAGCACCGCCGTCGCCACCAGACCGACGTGGGGAAGCACCAGGGTGAATGGCGCGACGCCGAGAATCGAGATCCAGATGATCATTTTTCGGCCGTAGCGATCACCTGCAGGACCGCCCAGAATCGTTCCCGCCGCCACCGCGAACAGGAATAGAAACAAATACAGCTGCGCCTGCGACGCCGACAGATCGAAGCGCCCGATCAGGTAAAAGGTGTAGTAGCTGGTCAAACTCGTAAGGTAGAAAAACTTCGAGAAGATCAGTAGCGCCAGCACACTTAAGGCCATGATCACCTTACGACGTGACAGATCCACGATCGAGACGTCTCCGGGAATCGTCGCGCAACCGGGTTGCGACATCTTCTTGCGCAGCAAACCCTGCTGATACCATCGCCCGACCCAGGTGAGCAAAACGATGCCGGCCAGCGCGATCAGCGCGAACCAGAGGATGTGCCGCTGACCGCGCGGCATGATGATCGCCGCCGCCAACAACGGGCCGAGCGAGCTGCCAAAATTACCTCCCACCTGGAAAATCGACTGGGCAAAACCATGTTTACCCCCCGATGCCAACCTCGCCAACCGCGAAGCCTCCGGATGAAAAATCGACGATCCGGAGCCGATCAAAACCGCCGCCAGAAGGATCACCCCATAGCTCGGTGCCATCGCCAGGACCACCAGACCGGCCAGAGTGCAGGCCATTCCGATCGGTAACGAATACGGCATCGGCCGACGATCCGTATAATTGCCGACCAGCGGCTGGAGCAGCGAAGCGGTGACCTGAAACACAAACGTGATCATCCCGATCTGCGTGAACGTCAGCGTAAACTGCGTCTTCAGCAGCGGATAAATCGAAGGCAGCAAGGCCTGCACGATGTCGTTGAGCATGTGCGACACGCTCAGCGCCAAAAGCACCTTCATCGCAGTACTTTCGGCCCGGGGAGCCGAGGTGCTGGGCGCGACTGGCGTAGACATCGGCCAAGTTGATGGCAGCGCAACATTCTGCAATGTCGATATCCGACCGCGCTCAACGGGATCACGCCCCGCGTCGGCCGAGCCAAGCACGCTCGTTCGCATGCTTGGCGGCGACTTATCCGTTGACCCTTGATCAACTCGGCCTGACCGATGGCCACATCCCGGAATCAACACGCATAACACCCGAAGAAGACAGCGAGATTCCCAGTGCGGAACTCATCGCTCGGCGCAGCGAAAAGGAGTATAACGCCCGCGCATCACGCGCCCGCCTGCTGCCGCGCGTACTCGTCGTCGGACTCCTCGCTGGCGTCATCGCTGTCGCATTTCGCTACACACTGGAAGAAGCCGAAGCGCTGCGCACTCATCTGCTCGAGCAAAGTGGCAGAGGCTGGGCCAGCTTCAGCCTGCTCTGGGTAAGTGCAGCGATCGCCATCACGATCGCAATCGTTCTGGTCAGGAAATTTTCACCCGCCGCCGGCGGTTCCGGGATCCCCCACCTGAAAGCGGTGCTGCTGCACATGCGGCGTTTTCTGCCAGTGCCAGTGCTGTTAGTGAAGTTTGTCGGCGGCATTCTTGCAATGGGCTCCGGGCTCGCATTGGGACGTGAAGGACCCACCGTTCAGATGGGTGGCGCCGCCGGAAAATTGGTCGGCCGCCTGTTCGGCATGACCCAGGACGAACGCTTCATCCTGATCGCCGCCGGCTCCGGCGCCGGACTTTCTGCGGCGTTTAATGCGCCACTGTCAGGCTTGGTGTTCGTCCTCGAGGAAATCCAACGCTCTTTCCATCGACGGATCTTTTTCGCAACCTTGCTCGCCTCGGCGGTCGCCGATACCATCTCCGGATTCGCTCTCGGCCAGGAGCCCGTCTTTCAAATCCCCGACTATTCGATTCCCTCGCTGGGACTGCTGCCAGTCTTCTTTCTGGTCGGCGTCGTCGCCGGCCTATTCGGCACCGTTTTTAATCGCTCCCTGATCGGCACCATGAATCTGCTGCCGAAGATTCTGCCCAAGAAAAACGCCATCGTCATCGGCGTTCTCACCGGTTTAGCGGTGGCCGCCGCCGCGATGGTATCGCCGACTCTGATCGGTGGCGGACATCAGCTGACGGAGAACGCACTGGCCGGCACGACCTTGCTGCTTCCCCTGCTCGGCATCGTTGCGATCCGCTTCGCTCTGACCATGGTGTCTTATGCGACCGGCGCACCTGGCGGGATTTTTGCCCCGCTGCTGGTGCTCGGCGCCGCTGCCGGTCTCGTCGTCGGATTGTTGGTCGCTCCGTGGTATCCGATCGAAATTCCCAATCCCGGTATTTTCGCCGTGGTCGGCATGGCCGCGCTGTTCTCGTCCACTGTTCAGGCGCCGCTGACCGCAATCGTGCTCATCGTTGAAATGACCGGTCAACAAACGCTCATGCTGCCCCTGCTGGTCGCTTGCCTGACCGCCTACGTCATCCCCGAACGTCTCGGTTCAAAACCGATCTACCACACGCTCATGGATCGCGAGCTCGACGACTATCGGCATCGCAGGGAAGACGATGCTAAAGCCGAGCGAGCCGAGGTCAGGGGATAGCATCTCCATCGCTCCCGGCTCAAACTACGCCGTAAACATTGAGTGCCCAAAGCGAACGTGATACGCTGCTCGCCGTTTGCTTCTGACTGTTCGTATGCCCCGTTTTTTTCCGTCCGCTCCCTGCCCAATCCGATGAATTACCTGATCACCGGAATTGGCGGCTTCGTTGGCCCACACCTTGTCCGACTTTTGGCGCCGCGGGATGGCTGTCAGCTGTTTGGCTTGTCGCGAAATCCTGCGGAGATACCGGCAGGCGTCGCGGATCGTGTCAGCGAAATTCATCCTTCACAGATGGATAGCGTCGAAGGTCTGCGCAGCATTCTTGAGAAGGTGCAGCCCGACCGCATCGTTCATCTCGCGTCACGAAGTTCGGTCGGTGAGAGTTGGAACACGCCGGCGGAAACGTTTTTCAACAATTCCAATATCTTTCTCAATCTGCTCGAAGCGATCCGCCTGTCCGGTGGAAACTGCCGGTTGCTGTCGGTGGGCTCGTCCGAACAGTATGGCAACCACCTGCCCCGTGACACCGGATTCACCGAAAATGATTCTCTCGATCCGACCAGTCCTTACGCGGTCGCCCGCGTTGCTCAAGAACAACTGGCGCGGGTCTACGCTCAAGGTTTCGATCTCGATATCGTTTCCTCGCGCTCGTTCAATCACATTGGGCCCGGGCAAAGCGACCGATTTGCCGTCAGCGCATTGGCCCGTAGATTCGTCGAGGCAGCAGCTGGGCAGGAACAGACAATTCGTTGTGGCAATCTCGACGTCGTTCGCGACTTCGTCGATGTACGCGATGTGACGGCGGCCTACCTTTGCCTACTCGAGTCGGGGCAATCGGGAGAGATCTACAATATCTGCACGGGCACCGGAACTTCGCTTCGAGACATTGTCGGTCGTTTCGCCGACTTGCTTGGGATCGACCCGCAACTGGAGCAGGACCCGAAGCTCCTGCGCCCACTGGATAATCCGGTCGTGATCGGCGATTCGTCACGCATTCAGCAGCTCGGCTGGCGGCCGGAATTCACGCTGCAGCAGTCTCTGTTGGACGTGATCAGCGACTGGCAAACGCGACTCGCGTGACGCCATCTGAAAAACGCTGTCCGATCTCGTTCCGGTAATTGCCGTCTGCGGTTGCCACGCGGCAGGATTTGGTTTAAAAAAAAATGAACCAATCTCGACAGCGACCTGCCACGAGTCGATCCATGCCAAAAACGAGCCACAAGCCCAACCACGCAGCAACCGAAGGAGCTGCGGCGGCTACCGACGATGTCCGCGCGGAGATCATTGGTTTTTTCGAAGAAATGGGTCGCTCGGTGCGCCTGCCGCCGTCATTCGGTCGCATCTACGGCTTGTTGTTCGCCTCGTCGAAGCCTCTGGCATTTGAAGAGATCTGCACCGAACTCCATCTCAGCAAAGGCGCGATCAGTCAGGGACTGACAGCTCTGCAGGACTTGCAGGCGGTTCGACCGATCAGTATCGAAAATGACCGGCGGACCTATTTTGTGCCCGAAACGAGCATGCGTCGCTTGTCGCGAAACTTCCTGAAGGAGGTGGTGCTGCCGAAGTTGGAAAGCGGCGAGCAGACCGTCAAAAATTTGCAGAGCCGTCTCAGCGCCAACGAAGACAGCGAAAATGCCGACAGCCTGGCGGTTCGTTTACACAGCCTACACGAGTGGCAGAGAAAGCTGCGCCGACTGCTGCCGTGGATCGCAAAGCTGACGGTGCCGCCACGCGGTGACTGAGCGGGTTAGAGCTTCCCGATGAATGGAAGCACAACATATTGGAAAAATTCGAGCACTGGTTTCCTGCCCAAAAAGCGGGAGCGACCAAGGGCGGTAGCGTGACGACGAGGATGGAAAAATCCGAAACAGAGCAGACAGAAGTTGTCTATACGCCACAGTCGCCGCTGACCGATCCGGCGAGATTGCTGAGCGCGCAGTGGGCGGACTTGAAGCGTTCCCGCGAACTGGCGGTTCGGTTGTTAAAGCGCAACCTTTCGGCGCGCTATCGGCAGACTTTGCTCGGCTATTTCTGGGCTGTGTTTCCGATGGTCGCGACTACCGCGGTATGGCTGCTTTTGCTGCGACGAAATGTCATCGCTGTCGAAATGCCGATCGGTTCGCCGGTTCTGTTTCTACTCATCGGCATGATGCTCTGGCAGACCTTTGTCGATGCCGTGCAAGCACCGCTTCGAGTGGTCAGCGAATCCAAATCGATGCTGGCAAAAATCAATTTCCCGCGCGAAGCCTTGCTGCTCACCGCACTCGGTGAAGTGTTGGTCAATTTTGCAATCCGCCTGATCATCGTCATTGCCGCGTGGATCTGGTTTGCGGGCGACATTCCGTCGGCAACATTTTGGTTTGTGCCACTCGGTGTGCTGTCGATCATTCTGTTCGGCACCACGATCGGTGTGCTGCTGGTGCCCCTTGGTATTCTCTACCAGGACGTGATGCACGGCTTGGCATTCCTGTTTCAAGTCTGGCTGTTCGCCACGCCGGTACTCTACCCGACGCCGACCGGGTGGAGCCACGGCTGGATCGCATGGCTGAACCCGATCGGACCACTGATCAATACCACCCGCGACTGGTTAATGGTCGGCGCGTCTGATCAGGTCGCCCTTTTCTGCACCTTCTCCGCACTGACTCTCATCGTCGTTTGCTTCGGCATGCTGCTCTACCGCGTCGCCATGCCGATCCTGCTCGAACGCATGCAAAGTTAGATCTTTTTCCGTGGCTGATCCTCCCCTCATCGAAGTCCGCAACGTCAGTAAAAAATACTGCGTCGGGCTGAAGCGTTCCCTGGTGTATGCGGTGCGCGACATTGGCAACGAACTACTGGTGCGCGGCGCGGCGGGAAGATCGCAGCTGCGCAAGGATGAGTTCTGGGCACTGAAAGATGTATCATTCGAAGTAAACCGCGGCGACAGCCTGGCCTTGATCGGTGCCAATGGCGCCGGCAAGAGCAGTTTGTTGAAGATGATCAACGGCCTGATGAAACCCGATACCGGATCGATCACGGTGCGCGGACGCATCGCTGCGCTGATCGAGTTGGGCGCCGGTTTTAATCCGATCCTGACCGGGCGCGAAAATATCTATGTGAACGCCGCCGTCCTCGGCATCAGTCGCAGCGACATCGACCGGAAGCTCGAAGCGATCATCGACTTTGCCGAGCTCGATCGATTTATCGACATGCCGCTGAAAAGCTACAGCTCCGGAATGCGGGTGCGCCTCGGCTTCGCAGTTGCCGCCCAACTCGAGCCGGACGTCCTGCTGATCGACGAAGTGCTGGCGGTCGGCGACGCCGCGTTCCGCGCAAAATGTTATCGGCGACTTAACGAGCTGAGCAACAATGGCACCGCTTTCATCATGGTCTCACACAATCACCATTCGCTACTCACCGTGTGCAACTGCGCGGTCGGAATCGATAAAGGTGAGGTGTTCGCCTCGGGCAGTGTCCGATCGGTGATCGACGCTTATCAGGCGCACGCTACAACCAATCCAGACACGCCAGAAATTCCACAGCGGCGAAATGCTCCCACTTCGTCTGCGCGGATTCGGAAGATGGGTTTTCGCGACGAACCGGGACAATGGATTCCGACGCCCCGCACCGGTGACGTCACGGATTTTTGCGTCGAAATTGAAGCTGACGAAACACTCGAAGATGTTTCTCTGGCGGTTGTGATCCGGGTCGGCGGCGCTCATGCAGATACCATCCTGGCGGTGACAGCGAGCGACGATGATCAACTTCAGCGCGTCGAAAAAGGCTGCGCCGAATATCGCCTGCGACTGCAACCGCTCGGACTCCCACCGGGCAGCTACGTCGCCAAAGTTTCGATCTCGCGACCACCCCTGGAAATCTACGACATGGTGGAGGCGTTCCAGTTCACCGTCAGCCCAGGTCCCAGTTGCGGAGATTCAATCTACTACAACCCGCGGTCCTGGTCGGTCGAACCCGCTGACTCGCAACAAGTGAATTCATGAGTGCTGGCGAACTCCAAATCCAGAACGAGTTGCTGAAGACCTGGAGCCAGCGCGAGCTGAATCCAGATCGCCTCGCCGCCATCGAATCGCGGCCGGGAAAATCATTTCTCGACGTCGGTTGCGGCAACGGCTCCTACGTTCTGAAATTGGCTGAGACCGTCGATGCTCAAGGAGTCGACATCACGGAATATGAAAACTGGTCAGCAGCCCCGGATCGCTTTCAGATCGCTGATGCCGCAAAATTGCCGTTCGATGATGACCAGTTCGATAACGTCGCCTGCTTCGAAGTCATCGAGCACGTTGCCGATCCCGTAGCCGTGCTAAAAGAGTTGGCTCGAGTGAGCAGAAGACACGTCATCGTCAGTGTGCCGAACTGTGAAATACCCGAGGCGATGAAAGCGAGTCGAATGACGTTTTATCACTACATCGATCGCTCGCATGTGAATTTTTTCACCGGCGAAACCCTGGGCACAGCTTTCGACGAAGCCGGAATCTCCGTCGATGAATCTCGACTGATCAATCCCTGCAATCTGTCTGCGCTGACAGCGGATATACTGCGACTGCCCGCGTTTCTGTCGAAACGCCTGATGCGCAAGCAGTACTTCATGACCTGCCTCTGCGCCGGGCGGGTCGACAGGAACTAGTTCGAACGTACCGATGTCGATCACGCAAAAACTGCCACTGTCGTGGCGACTGAGCCTGGCCCGTTTTGTTCCCGGCCGCAACGCCGGTCGCGAACGCGGGGGTCAGCGTAAGCACCTGACCCTGGTAGCGCCGCCCGGAAACACTCACGGTTGGATTCTCGATGCGATCTGCCGGGAAATCGCCGCCAATGCACCCGCTGACAAGGTGTCGATTGTCAACACCGACGCCGACACTTTTCCCGATTCGGATGCCTACTTTTTCACCCACACCGGTTTTTTCCGCGATGTTCTGTTGCGCCATCCCTGGATCGCAGCGCGGCGCAATCTGGTGTTCTTCACTCATCCGGAAAACAAAAACGGCCTGGATCGGAAGAAAACCGCAATGCTTCTCAACCGGGCCGATGTGGTGATCTCGATGTGCGAGTTGTTTAAAACCGAGCTAGTGCAAGACGGCGTTAACGAGTCATCAATCGACGTCGCCACGATTGGCGCTGATCCCGAACTGTTCCCTCGTCACGTCCGCGGGCAGGGAAAAATCGGCCTCTGCTCGGGGTATGTGCCGCGCAAGGATGGCGAGCGCATTTTTGAAATCGTCCGCGCCATGCCAGAGCGGCAATTCGTACTATGCGGTCGAAAATGGCGCGAGTGGTCGAAGTTCGAAGCGTTGTGCGGCTTACCAAATTTCGACTATGTCGAACTTCCCTATTCGGAGTATCCGCAGTTCTATCGCGGGCTGGATGTATTCCTGACGGTCTCGAAACTGGAAGGCGGCCCGGTGCCGTTAGTCGAGGCGATGATGAGCAACGTCGTGCCGGTCGCCAGTCGCACCGGAATCGCCCCGGAGATCATTACCGATGGAAAAAATGGCTACACCTTCGATGTCGAGGCTCCACTGGAAACAATCGTCGAGCACATCAACAAAGCCTTCGAAATCGAAACCGACATTCGCCAAACTGTCCAGCATCTGACCTGGCAACGCTTCAGCAGCCAAATCCAAAAATTAGCAGGCATCGCTGCCGGGCACGACGCATGAGAGTAGACGCCGACACCGGCCTGACCGCCATCCAGCGATCGATCCTCGCATGGAAGAGGCGCTTGCGTTCTCGAACGACGGTCGACTTGAGTGTTCCTCTCGATGAAGGCGATCTGCTTTTTCGTTGCCGTAGTGCGATCGAGGAAAACCGGGCAGCAAACTTGTTGAACAAAGAACCCGGAACCATTCGCTGGTTGCGAGAGAGTCTCTCACCTGGAGATGTGTTCGTCGATGTTGGAGCCAACGTTGGCATTTACTCCCTGCTCGCCGCACGATTAATCGGCTCAGGCGGAAAGGTTTACGCCTTCGAGCCACATGCCGCGAATTTTGAATCGCTGATGTTCAATATCGAGAACAACTCCGTGCAGGATTGTTGCACTCCCCTGTCTTGCGCGCTGTCTAACGTGTCCGGGTTTCAGCCTTTCTATTACGCCTCACTCACCCCGGGTTCTTCGATGAGTCAGCTGGATAATAAAACCGATCCCGCTGTCAGCGAGGTAAGCTCCGGTCTCGCCGAAATGAAATATGCCGTAGCCCTCGATGACCTGATCGACCAGGGTGTGATGAAACGACCCACGCACATCAAAATCGATGTCGACGGCGTTGAGAGCAAGGTGGTTCAGGGAATGAGTCGGCTACTGACCAATGATCCGCGACCGGTGTCGGTGCAGATCGAAGTTCAGCCCGACACACAGGCATCGGTGCTCGGACAAATGGAAGCCTACGACTACTCCGTCTCCCATCGCCACCACACCGCCAGTGGTCAGACACAAATCGACGCTGGTCGAAGCGAGGACGAAATTACCCATAACATTGTATTCACGAGATGAGCTTCGATCACCAGTTTTTGAAGGACTACGATCGCCGTCGTTTCGCTTCGAACACGCCGTCGCCATGGGATGGATTCCAGGGAGTTCTCACTCCTCAAGCGTTCGATCAACTGGAGGCGGACTTTCCGTCCCTGTCGCAGTTTGAGAGTCATCAGGGGGTTGCACGCGCCCATGGCCAGCGGCCTCACGATCGCTACTACCTGGCACTCGAACAATCGATCTACGGAACCCCGCTCGACGCCGGCAAGGGTTGCGTGGGCATCGATGAACTGAAGCCTTCGTGGCGGGAATTCATCGATAACATTCGCAACGATGCCACGTATCAGAATTTCGTCCGTGAACTGCTCGGAGTCGAACAAACCGTCATCCGCTTTGCCTGGCATCTGGCTTCGTCAGGATGCGATGTGTCGCCGCACGTCGATGCACCGCACAAATACGGAACCCACATTTTCTATTTCAATTCGGATGAAAACTGGAATGACAACTGGGGTGGTCAGACCTTGATGTTAGGAGCGAAAAAAACCGACCGGCAAAACCCTGAGATCACCGACTTCGACAGCCGCGCCGCCGCGCCGATTCTGAACAACCGCTCGATGCTTTTTAAAAATGTCCCCGACGCCTGGCATGGAGTCGCTCCGATTCGGTGTCCAGAAGGAAACTACCGGCGCATCTTCAATGTGATTTTTCAAAACCCCCTGGAGTTGGAAAAACCGACCGACAAACCGGGCCTGATGCGCAGGGTTCTCAACCGATTCAAATAGGCTGCCAATGCTGAACGTTTTCGAATGGTCCAGGGCTCAGGACCTCGCAGCGCGACCGTGGCTGGTGCTGGGCAAAGGGCCTTCGTTCAGTTTTCGAAACACGATCGACCTCGAACATTACACAACGATTTCGCTCAACCATGTGGTCGCCCGGCAAAAAGTGTTCATCGCCCACATCATCGACATGGATGTGCTCGACGATGTCGGCGCAGAACTTGCCGAACAGGCCGAGTGGTTACTGATGCCGTTCCACCCGCACGTGAAGTGGCGTGCCAGTGAATTGAGCCTGAACGATTTCGCAGCCACTGTGCCGGTGCTGCAAGATTTTGAGAAACGTGGTCGACTGCTTTGGTATAACCTTCACAGCGGCGCGGCGGCAGACAAGACTCCGATCGTCCGAGGGACCTTCAGTGCTTCGGTAGTCATCAATCTGCTCGGTCATCTCGGAGTTAAAAATGTCCGCTCGCTGGGCGTCGATGGCGGCAATCGCTACAGCGACCAGTTTCGCCATCTGTCCGACACAACCCTTCTGGCCAACGGCCATGAAAGTTTCGATGTGCAGTTCAGCGAGATCGCAGCGAGCACCCAACGGTTTTCCATGAGTTACGAAAAAGTGATCGACCCGATTCGAATCTTCGTCGGTGCTGACGACTCGCAAATGGTTGCGGGCCGGGTGCTCGAGCATTCGATACGAATGCACACGCAGCATCCGGTGGAAGTATTCTTCATGTGCAACATGCCGGTGCTTCCGCCTAAAGATAAAAAGAACCGACCGGGAACAGGGTTTTCCTTCAACCGTTTTCTGATTCCGAAACTGGCCGGCTATCGCGGTAAGGCGATCTACATCGATGCCGACATGCTCGTCTTCGACGACATCGCCAAGTTGTGGAACCTGCCGATGGATCAGCGGAAAGTGCTGTGCAGCACCCAGACGAAGACACCGAAAGGCTGGGAGGACGGCGACAACAACGACCACGGAGAAGGCCGCTACTGGACAGCGGGACGACAGATGAGCGTCATGCTGATGGACTGCAGTCAACTCGACTGGGACGTCGACGAGATCATCCGCGGCCTCGACGAGGAACGCTACTCCTACAAAGAACTGATGGCAGAATTCTGCATTCTCGACGACGACGAAATCGGTGACACGATTCCCAACGAATGGAACTGCCTCGAGTGGTATGAGCAGGATCGCAGTTGCCTGGTGCACTTCACCGTAGTGCCGACGCAGCCATGGAAAAATGATAAAAATGCGCTCGACCGGCTCTGGGCAAAGGCATTCGAAGAAGCCGTCGCGGCCGACGCCGTGTCGATCGATCTGATCGAAGAGTCGGTGCGGCGCAAATGGATCAAACCTTCCCTGCTGGAGGTCGCGAAGCAGGTGCTATCGCAGCCGCGATCGACACCGACCGACGAAACGAAACGCCTGGTTCGACAGGGTGACAGCGAGGCTTCAAAACTGCGGCGGATGTTGTGGGACTCGATGGTGTCGGACTGTCATCATCGAGCCGAGGCCGGGAAAATGGGAAGCAGCATTGGCTGGAACCTGGAGAATACGCTGGTCCGCAAGCCGTTCGCGTTGGCTGTCCGCGTCGCCCGGGGTGTGGCCCGGCGGGTGAAGCGATTGTTGTTCTCGTCGTGAACAAGAGTACCACGCAAATGCCTAAGTTCGGGATTCAAATCCTCAATCACAACGGCGGCAAGTGGCTACCGGGGTTGCTGAGCTCACTGCAAAAATGCGACTACCCGGACAAGGTTCTCTATCTAGTCGACAATGGCAGTACCGACGGCAGCGTCGAGCTGGCGCGCGAGTCGACACTGAATTTTAGGATCGTCGAACTGGGAGAGAATAAAGGTTTCGCCGGTGCCTACAACCAAACCGCCGAGTTGGCCTGGCAAGATGGTTGCGATTGGTTATGTCTGCTCAACACCGACACACTGATCTGCCCGGGATGGTTGGCGGCGGTAGCGAACGTGATCTCAGTGCCGCCGGATTACGGCATTCTCGGACCGGTGCAGTTGGACTGGGAACGCGATGAGATTTCGTCCTTCATGACCTCACGATATCCACAGGCGATGAACCGTATCACCTGTGATCCGCCAACGCCGGACCGGGTAGATGCCGACTGGATCGAGGGATGCTGTTTTTTCGTCAGCAAAACCTGTTGGACGGACATGGATGGATTCGATGAACGCTTTTACTTCTACTGGGAGGATGCCGATCTTTGTCGGCGGGCGATTCGACGCGGTTGGAACGTGGGACTGGTAACGGACAGCCACATCCGGCACTTCGGTGGCGGATCATCGAACAACGGGGACGATCGCGAGCGACCGCTGAAACAACGCTACTACTACCTGCACAAGCTTGCGGATCCGAATCGGCATTTTCTTCGCAATGGTCTGAGTCTGCTTCGCTTGTATGCGACGGAGCTGGGCAACATCGCAAATCGTCCGGGTCGCCGGAAGGCGCTGAAACAGTGGCTCGGCGATGTCTTCTGGATCGTGCGAAAATGGCCGCTGGCGTGGTCAAAGTGGCGCACAGATCGGGCACGTCCGGCTTTGGGTGGAAATTAGAACTGTGATGTTTTCTCCCCGAAATATGGCAAAGCATCTCGCGTTGCGCTGGCTGGTATCCGGCAACGCGACGACGATCCGCGGGGGCCAATGCAGGGGCCTGGTTTTGCCCCGGTCGATCGCAATGCAAAATCTGTCGATGGTGCTGGGCAAGTATGAACCGACTACTCAACGACTACTCTCCGGGCTGTGCGAAAACTGCTCGGTGGCCTACGACATTGGTGCTCATGTAGGCTTCTTCAGTTTGCTGATGGCACACCATATGAGTGAAGGCGCGGTGGTGCACGCTTTTGAACCCTCCCCCGGAGAAGCGGAAAAAATTCGCGAACTGGCGACGGGCAATCACTTGGAGAACACCATTCACGTGCATGCTCTAGCGGTCAGTGACCGCATCGGAGAGGTGAAATTTTACCCGGGGGACGGGCCGTTCACCGGAATACTGGACAGTGCCTGCAAACCCCGGATGCGGGAAAACCGGGCGACAGTGATTCAAGTTGAATCCATTACGCTGGATGAGTTCACTTTTGCTCAGCAACGTCCACTCCCGCATCTGGTGAAGGTCGACGTGGAGTCGGCAGAGGCATCGGTCATGCGCGGAGCTCGCCGGATGCTCGCCGAGGCCCGACCGAAGATGCTCATCGAAGTCCACGGCCCCGACGCGTGTCGGGAAACGATCGAAGAAATCGCCGCACACGACTACCGAATCCAGTGGTGCGGTTCGGGTGAAATGGAGGACGTGAAACAGGCGGATCAATTTCGAGCCCGTTTTTCGAAGCACTCATGGACCGGACATCTGCTCGCCATTCCGCGCTGACAGTTGTAAATATGAACGAAAAACCGTTACGTGCTGCGGTGGTGATCCCGGTATTCAACCGCGGTGAGCTATTGCGCCGCGTGCTGCTCGGGTTGAGTGAGCAGACGATGTCCGCAGACGAATTTGAGGTGTTAGTTTGCGATGACGGCAGCGACGAAAATCTTAGCGGAGTGACTGATGATTTTGCGAAATCACTTCCCCATCTGCGATTGTTGCGGCAGGTAAATTCCGGGCCGGCGACCGCTCGCAATCTGGGAATCCGCGAAGCAAATGCGGACGTAGTGATTTTTTTGGACAGCGATGTCGTGGTGGGATCGAGCGTGATCGAAGACTTGCTTGGCGCGCTGGACGACCACCCCGATTGGCAGGGCGCGGAGGCGAAGTTAATGGCCATCGATGGCAGAGACTCTCCTGCCTGGGATGCGCCGCACAGCGAAAATGGCGGGCACTATCACACCGCCGGGATCGCCTACCGGCGTGACGTTCTGTTTGGCATCGGCGGTTTCGATGAAAATTTTTCACTGGCAGCCTGCGAAGATGTCGAACTGGCGACACGGGTGCTTGCGCTCGGAACGATTGGGTTTGTGCCAAGTGCGCTGATCGAACATCCGCGTCGTCGTCGAAGTGTGGCCTCGTGCTGGCGGGCGAGAAATAACTGGCGCTACGTGAAGATCCTCGCCTGCCGCTATGGCTTCCTCTCCTGGCCCGAAAACTCGACGAGCTATCCGAGGTTGCGCACCGCAATGGCAGCGACGCTGACTCTGCCATCGGGCCGAATGCGGTCCGCCGTTTCAGCTCTATTTCGCTCTCCGGGTGAAGGGCTGCGCGGCATCGGGCTTTCTGTGGTGGACTGGCTCGGCGGCGTGGCGATGCTGCCCCAGATTCTGTTTGCAGCGGTCCCGGAACGACGTTCCTCGGTGCTGCGTGCCGCCCCATCCCCTTCCCGATCGTGAGCAGCGATGCGACATCATCAAGGCCATTGCCAGCAGGTAAGGTAGCCATCGTTGTTGCCACGCACGCCTACTATTTTCCGTTGGAAAAGTGCCTGGCCGATTTTTGCTCAATGGTCGAAGACCCGCGCGATGTGATCCTGGTCGACAACGGATCGGGTGGTGAAATGATAAGTTGGGCGGCAGAGCACGCTCCCCGGGTGACCGTGCTGACCCGTGCGGAGAACGGTTTTTTCTGCGGTGGCTACAATACCGGCATGCAGCATGCAATTGATGGAGGCTACGAGTTCGTGCTGATCGTCAACGCTGACACGGAAGTCTGCGCGAAAGACTTTCTGCAACGAATGCTGGAAGCAGTAGAACGATTTCCGCACGCGGCATTTTTCGGACCAAAAGTGTTTTTGCGGGAGATCGGCGATGTCCAGAACACCGTGCTGACGTTCCCCGGTTTCTGGCGCAATGTCAGGGCGTTCGTGCAATACAAACTGCTCGGTGGTCGCCCGACTGCCAGTAACGACTGCGAGCGTGAGATCGAGTTTCTCAACAGCGTCTGTGTGTTGTGCCGCGTTGAAGCGTTGCGCGAGATCGGGCTGTTCGACGAAGATATGGGTGGTTATGTCGAAGACGCCGATTGGTCGTGGCGGGCGCGCCAACTCGGTTGGTCGAGTGTTTACACTCCGGTGGAGAGCATTTTGCATCAGCAGCCGGAGAGAGGCTACGAGCATCACTCGCAAAAATCGTTCATGTTGCGTCGCAATCAGATCTACTGGCAGTGGAAACGCGGCCGAACAACGGAGGCTCGCCTCTACGGTTGGTCCGCCCGGCTGCTATCGTGGTTACGCCTAACCTTGGCTAAATGCCGTGGCGCGGACGACAGCGGGCGATACGCGCATTTCCACCGGCGACTGTCCGAAGTAGACCGTGGCATCCGTTCAGGAAGGGCGATGGGAAATTGGTTCGGTCCCCCTGCCGGGAAATTTTAGAAAATGGTGGATTCGTTAGTCAAAGTGTCAACCTGCGCACTGTGCGGCAGCGATCAGTTTCGGGACGAAATGCGATCGGACGACTGGACCTTGAAAAAATGCGAGAGCTGCGGTCTGGTTTTTACTTCGCCGCGCCTTTCGGACCGGGCGCTGGCCGAATACTATCGGGACAGCTATTACGAACAGGGGCGCGCCAGCTATCAAGATCTGCAACTAGCCGGGCCGACCTTCGGAGACCGCGAACTGGCGCTGAGGCTTTTGCGAAGGTCCGGTAGAATAGGGTCGACTCCGGTTCGTTCGTTAGATGTGGGCTGTGGCGGAGGAGCTCTGGTCGAGGCCTTTTCCGAAGCCGGTTTTGAAGCGCGCGGAATCGAACCAAGCCAAGCGATGGCGGAAGCGGCCGCGGCGCTTGGACGGAATATTTCCGCCACAGCGCTCGAAGATGTGCCCGTCGCTTCAGTTGAAGTCGTGACCTGCATCCACGTTCTTGAACACGTGATTGACCCACTGTCATTCGCAAAAAACCTGACGAGGTGCCTGGTCCCCGGCGGCCTGCTCGCTGTCGAAGTTCCAGACTACGGGTCAAAGGCGGCGCGGCGGGCTGGGCGCGATTGGAAGGCCCTTTATCCGACCGTGCACTTACATCAGTTCGAGCAATCGACACTGACTGATCTCCTGCGACGTTGCGGGCTGAAAGTGAGTCATACAAGGCGCCTGGGGGGTAGCGCCGGCGGCACCGGATCAGGAGCGAAAACGAAAGCACCTATTCAAAGCGGACTAACTATTACAGCTGTTGCCGCCCGGAAAGTTCCACCGCGATCGCTCATTTGGCCGCTGAGAAAACTTGCCCATGGTTGGCCCGGCCTGCGCGCATGGTGCCGCAATTTCTACTGGAACACCCTCGGCAACGGCGAGTATCTGCAGGTGGTGGCAATGAAGGATGACGTCAACCAATGAGCGCGAGTTTATCCGATGCTGAAACCGCAGGATCACCAGCGTGCTGGAATTGTCGATCCGAAGCAGTCGGCAAAACGATCCGCTACAATGACTGGCAGATCTATCGATGTCGCGCCTGCGGGTTTCGCTTCGCTGCCGATGGGCCGCCGTTGAATCTCAGCGAGCACTACGACGACAAGTATTTCGACCGCTTGCGTCAGCGGGACGAAATGGAAAAATGGCGGATCATCTACAGCGGTCGGCTCGACTATTTGGAAAATCACGCCACCGGAATCCGATTGCTGGAAGCAGGCGCCGGAGCCAGCACGTTCGCGATTCATGCGGTCGAGCGTGGCTTCGAGGTCACGGTGATCGATGGATCGGAATGGGCAGTAGGACACCTCACGGCGCTGGATGGCATCGCCGGGAGCGTTGCCGACCTGAACGAACTGCAACTGGGCGCGCGAAGTTTCGACGCCGTTCACTGTTCGCATTTGCTGGAACATTTGAGCAATCCGCGCAGCTTCCTCAGCGCCTGCTTCGAAGGCCTGGAAAAGGACGGCCTGTTGTATCTCTCGTTTCCCGCCTACGAACCGTCGATACTGGGGGTGAGAGATTTCTGCCATCGCATCGGTCTCGCGCGACATCCTTACAATTATCAAGCGCCGGACCACTTGAGCTATTTCAGCGGGAAATGCATTCGCGCAGCTCTCAGTGAAATCGGCTTTTCGATCGATCATTTTAAAAGGACAAAATTCGTCTCGTTGCACGATTCATTTGAGCGCATGAACCGAAACGGAGTCAGCCGCAAAATTCTGTTTGGTCTGTCCTGCTTGTTAAAACCGCTTACCAGCCGCCTCGGCTTTCACCGCGACCTGGAAATTATCGCCCGCCGTCCATCGTGAAATTTTCATCACTCGTTCAAAAATGTCTACGCCTTGGCGCGCGACCCAAGCGACCCTCTGCGCCGAAGTCCGGCTACCCAGACGGGCGCATGGAAATTCCGCGAATTGACAGCTTGCCCGATTCCGAGCTCGACCGCTTAAACGGATTGTTGCCGTGGAGTGCGTTTGTCGTCGACAAAAACGGTAGGCGTTTTGGTGATTGGTTCAGCGCTGACAAACGCAGTCAGCCCGAAACGATCCCCGATCCACGCATCATTGAACTCGATCGCCGGGTCGGACTGGCGAACTGCCACGTCCTCGAACTGGGGTGCTTTGAGGGTATTCACACGGCCGCTCTGTGCGACCTCGCCCAGCGCGTCACGGCAATCGACGGGCGCATCGAAAATGTCGCCAAGACCCTGGTTCGTTGCGGTCTGATGGGGCGGTCGCCAGACTGCTTTTTCTGGGACGTCGAGACTGATCTGCCGGCGGAGTTGCCGCAGAATTGGGATGTGCTGCATCATGTCGGCGTGCTCTATCATTTGGCGGACCCTGTCGGTCACTTGCAGCGGGTGCTACCGAAAACCGCTAAGGCAGTTCTACTCGACACGCACATCGCACCGGAGCAGGAGGAACTGCTCGAGGCGTCGCTGGGCGGTTTTGATTATCGGTATTTTCACTTCGCGGAAAGCTCGCGCGAGAATCCCTTTGCCGGACTGGGAGACCACGCGCGCTGGCTGCCGCTCGCTGACTTAGAACGTATTTTGCGGGAGCACGGCTTCGAGCAGTTCGAGGTGCTCGAACAACGCGACGAACGCTGCGGTGCGCGGGTGTGTATCTACGCGGCACGCCCGGTCTAGCCGGACAAGACCGAATTGCTTGAACAGAAGTGAACCCGACATGATCGCTGAGACTCACAGGATGCCTGACTTTTTCGTGATCGGCGCTGCCAAATCCGCGACAACCAGCCTCTGCGTAGCGCTCGGCCGGCATCCTGAAATTTTCGTGCCGCAAAAAAAGGAACTGAACTTCTTCAACCAAGGCGATGCCGGTGAGCTTAGTCAGAGTCATTACTGCGATTATTTTTCGCCAGCGGGCAACGATCAAATCGTCGGAGAGGGAAGTATCAGCTATTCCCTCTCACAACGATATCCCGGCACCGCAGGGAGAATCGCAGCCGGTGCACAGGACTCGAAAATTATCTACATCGTTCGCGATCCAGTCGATCGAATCGTCTCTTTTTACCTGCAGCTTTCGGCCGCCGGGACTCTGAGCTCGACGATCGATACGGCTCTGGCAAAAAGCGATACTCTACTGGATTCGGCGCTGTATTGGCGGCAGTTGAACGAATATCGAAAGCACTGGGCCGACGATTCGATACTGGTTTTGTTTTTCGAAGACTGGGTAAAGGATCAGAATCAGGTCCTCGCCCGCTGCCATGAATTTCTCGGCGTTGGCGAACACCAATTAGCTATTCCAGTGAAGGCGTTCACCGCAACGCGCGGACAGCGAATCGACCGAAGGGGTGCGGCGTTGTTTCGAAAACTACCTTTCGCCGGAGAGATTCGTGACCGATTGCCGGCCAGGGTGCGAAGTTTTCTCCGCAAAAATTTCAAACGCGAGGTCGTCGCCAAACCGGAACTTTCCGTGGCGACAAAACGCTTCATACTCGACGCAGTTCGCGAAGATTGCGTCCAATTGCTGGCGCACTGCGGACGTGAGGGTCTGTGGGTTTTGAACTAGTCGGCCGTTCTTCAGCCTCTCCCGTTTATCGTGAAAATCGGACTGATCGTCAACAGCCCCAGCGCCCATCAGGTGGCGTTGCTGGATGCGCTTGCCGGGATGGACGACATCGAACTGCTGGTAGTCTACGCGTTTGCAAAAAACCCGGCGCGGAATTGGGGTGTTCCCGTAACGCAGGCGGAGCATGCCGAACTGCCCTGGAAACGCGGTCTGAGTGCATTCGGATCGCTCAAGCGTTGGCTCAAAAAATTCGACTGCGATGTATGGATTCTCGGCTCGGTGATCACCGCCGCACGGACTCATGTAGTCGCGAAAATTCTCAGCGAAATGGACTCTCCACTGGCGTTTCTCGGCGAGCCTCCACGGCCTCGCTCCGGGTGGAGGGGACAATTGCGCGACAGCTTGCTGCATTCGGTTCTTCAGCGCTGCGACGCGGTGGTTGCGACGGGTAAGGAATCGGCACGGCGCTATCGGGAGATTCTTGGTGACGAGCGTCCGGTCGCCAATGTGCCTTACTACACAGCGCTCAAAGAAAGCCTCCGGATTCCTCTCCCCGAAGAAATCGGTGCCAATGAAATCGTCCGCTTCGTCACTCTCGCCCAGTTGATCGAGCGCAAAGGAATCGATGTGTTGTTGGCGGCGTGCCGGCGGCTTCCCGTTTCGGGATGGCGGCTGGATATCTTTGGTGATGGTCCCTTGCGCTACACGCTGCAGGCGACGATCGATCGCGATGCTCTGCCGATTACTTTGCACCGGAGCTTATCGTTCATCGATCGACTGTCGGCGTTCGAAGGGGCGCATTGTTTCGTTTTTCCAACTCGATGGGACGGCTGGGGCATGTCAATCCCTGAAGCTCTCGCTGCGGGCAAGCCGGTGATTTCCACCGATCAGGCGATGGCGGCACACGAGTTTATTGTCGAAGGCGAAGCCGGCTGGATCGGGCCATCGGAAAGCGAAGAATTCTTCGCCGGAAAAATGCAGCTGGTGATCGATCAGCGGGAAATTTTGCCGAAAATGTCGTGCTGCGCTCGAGCTTCAGTCGCAGACTACCGACCGGAAGAAGGCGCCAGGCGACTAATGAAATTTGCCACCGAGTTGGTGGCTCTGAAGAAAGGTGGGGAGTTGCCATGAAGGCCAAAGCTCTAAAAAGCACCGATCATCCGGTGGAGCCGAATCAAGCGACGCCGGGGACCGGACTTACCGCGACGCAACAGCGGCAGCGCGACCGCAAGCACTACGGCTTCTGGGCGATTTTGGTGCTGGCGCCGTTCTTTGTGCGCGAGTCGGCGTTCAAACTTCCCGTTGATGACGACGTCTTATTTTTCGGGCGCTTTGCGGTGATGGCGCTGATGGCGGCGATGGTGATTCTTTGGGGTGGTTGGCGCGTTCGCCTGGGCGTCGGAGTCATGCTCGCTGCGACCTTGCCGAGCTTATTTCATGACGAGATCGGCAAAGAATCGGTGATGCGCTGGGGGGCCTGGGTGATGGTCGTGATCGCCGTTGGACCGCTGTTGGCCAGTCAGCGGGCGAGCCGTTTTCGTCGCGTGGTGTGGGAATACCTGCGCTGGCTCTTCATCGGTATCTGCGTGGCCTCACTGTTGGTTTCAATGTTGGGAATTCCACTTCAGGGCCGCGGCCTTTTTTACGGCGTGCTGTCGCATGCGATGCTGCTTGCTCCGATCGCCGGACTGGCGACGATCGATTGCCTCTACCGCTACATGAGCCAACCGAAGTTTATCTGGCTGCTTCTGCTGGCGGGCACGGCTACCACCATGCTCTTGTGTGGCTCGCGCAGTGCAATCCTCGCCTGCGGCAGCGGTTGCCTGTGGATGCTGCTTAGCATGCGCGGTCTGCGCAGGCGGCAAACGATTCTCGCGCTGGCATTTCTGGTCGGAGTTTTTGCAGTCGTCGACAGCGGCTTTCTGTCCTTCGAGGCGAAAAACAAGTTCGGCACGGCTCCGAGAGTCAACGAGCGGGTGCTAACCGAAGAGCTGTGGTTAAAAGGCGGCACCGATACCCGCACCTGGCTGTGGAACGCACGCCTGCGCGAATTTAAAGAAAGCCCGATCACCGGGATCGGCTACGCACTAACCTTTTATGGTAGGATATCAGTGAAAGCCAAACAGATTGAGCCGGGTTCAAGCTATCTGGCAATCCTGTCGATGACGGGCCTGTTCGGCGCGGTCGGGTGGCTGGCTCTGGTTGGCGATTTGTCTTCGTCGTACCAGCGATCAGCACCGTCGATGTCGCGACTCGATCGCCTCGCCCTCGGCGGCACGGCGATTTTCTTCGTGATTCATTTGGCGTTCGAGGGATACATCTACGCCTGTGGTTCGCTGGTCGGACTGATCTTTTACGCGTGGCTGGGGATGGCCTGGGATGTCGTCGAGCGGAACCGCCTGCCACGGGTCACAGCAAGCGCTCAGCCAAAAGTCCAACCGGTGAAGTCTGCGTGAGAATTCTGCACACCATCCACAGTGTGCAGCCTTCGGTGGGAGGACCGGCGCAGACCGTTCCGCGACTGGTCAGCGCGTTGCGCGAAGCGGGGACTGATGCCTGGCTGTGGACGTTCAATCGATGTGGCCCGGCTGATCTGCTCGCCGATCCGACTTCGCCGCAAGACTCATTGGCGCAGGCGCTCGAACGACTTGAAAAGGTGGATGCGATCCATGATCATGGCGTTTGGCTCGGATCCAATCGACTGGTGGCAAGAGTTGCCACGGCTGCGGGCATTGCGCGGATTGTCAGTCCGCGGGGCATGTTGGAGGCGCGGGCGATGCGACATCATGCGTGGCGAAAGCGGATTGCCTGGATGGTGTATCAGCGAAGAAATATGCACTCGGCGGCGGCTCTGCACGCAACGGTCGAGCACGAAGCGGAAGGATTGCGGGAGTTGGGGCTGAGCCAGCCTACCGTGGTCATTGCCAATGGCATCGATCTACCGAGCGGCGATCCGGTGACGAAGACCGCCCGCCCGCTGAGGACGGCGGTGTTCCTCGGTAGGGTTCACCCGATCAAAGGGCTGCCGGACCTGGTGGAAGCGTGGCGGCAGGTCGCTCCGGCTGGCTGGCAGATGCGCATCGTCGGGCCGGACGAGGGCGGCCATTCGTCGGAGGTTAAGTCATTGGTTAGCGCGGCGGGTGTCGGGCGAAGCTGGAAATTTGACGGTGCGGTCGACAATGATCAGAAATGGCAAATCCTCAGGGAGGCTGATCTGTTTATCATGCCGACCAAGACCGAGAATTTCGGGCTGTCGATCGCTGAGGCTCTGGCCTGCCGACTGCCAGTGATCACCACCGAGGGTGCACCGTGGCGGGGACTTACCGAACACCGCTGCGGCTGGTGGGTGAAATCTTCGGCCGGGGCGTTAGCGGGCGCACTCGAGGAGGCAATTTCGTTGAGCCCGGAGCAGCGGGCATCGATGGGAGATCGCGGCAGAGCGTGGATGGCGTCCGATTTTTCCTGGAAAGATATCGGACGTCAGATGACACGGGCTTACGATGAAATCCTAACCGCATCAACATGAGCCTCAGTGACTATCCATTTGCCTACTCGGATGCCGCGCATACGTCGGGTTATATCTGGGACCGGGTGAGAAAAATTCTCGCATCGACTCCGGAATGCAGGGTCTTCGATCTCGGTTGTGGCAATGGCGCTTTTGCCCGGCATCTGACGGAACTCGGTTATCAGGTGGACGCAGTCGATCCCTCGCAAGAAGGCGTCGCCCGCGCTCGCAAAGCAGACCAAAACGACTCGCTATCGATTCATTCGGGCAGCGCCTACGATGACCTTGCTGAACGTTTTGGAACCTATCCGCGCGTGGTCTCGCTGGAAGTCGTCGAGCATCTGTTCTACCCGAGAAAATACGCACGTTGCGTAGCCGATCTTCTCGAACCGGGCGGCACGGCGATCATCAGTAGCCCTTATCATGGCTACTGGAAAAATCTTGCTCTCGCTCTCAGCGGTCACATGGACGCGCATTTTACTGCCCTGTGGGATCACGGTCACATTAAGTTCTGGTCGGTAGAGACACTGAGTCAGTTGTTCGAGGAGCAGGGGCTGGTGCGACTGAACTTTTTTCGGGTTGGTCGCATTCCTCTGTTGGCAAAGTCGATGATTCTGGTATTCCAGAAACCCGAGGTATGACCCTGCCGATCACCGTATGCATTCCGGTCCTCAACGAGGAGGGCAACCTTTCCGACTGCCTGGCTGCAGTCGGCGACCACTTTGAGGAGGTCGTGGTGGTCGATTCCCATAGCCGCGACCGCACGGCGGAAATCGCGGAGGCGGCGGGCGCCAAGGTTCTACAGTTCGATTGGGACGGTAAATTCCCTAAAAAGCGCAATTGGGTTTTGAACCATTATTCGTTCAACACTCCCTGGGTGATGTTTCTCGATGCCGATGAGAGGGTCACCGCTGACTTTTTGCAAGAGCTGCACGCGACTTTGCAGCAGACCGATTGCGCCGCTTTTCGGATCAGTTTTAACAACCGCTTTCTAGATCGATGGTTATTGCACGGCGATGTTTTCCGAAAGCTGGCGCTGTTCCGTGTCGGTGTTGCAGAATATGAGCGCATCCCGGAAGATACCTGGAGCCATCTCGACATGGAGATTCATGAACACCCGATCGTCGATGGGCCAATCGGAGAAATCGGCGCGCGGCTCGAGCACCACGGCTACCATGGTCCCGAGCACTTTTTCGAGAAGCATGATGCCTACTCAAGCTGGGAGGCACATCGCTATCTGTGGTTGAACCAGGCGGGCGACGAGGAGTGGTCTAAGCTCAACAAGCGCCAACAGTTCAAGTATCGGAATCTGGAGAAGCGCTGGCTGGGATTGTTTTATTTCCTCATCAGCGTTGCTGCCAGGCGCGGGATTCTGGACGGCGCTGCCGGTTGGACGTTTGCCCGCTTGAAACGAAAATATTTCGATGATATCCGGCGAAAGATCGGAAAACTTCGTAACCATAAGGCATCGTCGAGTGAGTGAGCCATTTCAGGAAAAACGTCATCAATGGTTTTTCTTTGAAACCGGCGCAAAGATGAGGACTAGTTTAGAGTATGCCTGGGGGATCAGCTCCTCCATAGACATTAGTGTTGTTGTGAAAGTTGACCGGCTATGAATATCGGCCCGCTGATCGCCGTCTTCTTTGCGGCCTTCTTCATCTCGCTGGGCGGGATCGTCCTGTTGCGCCGGTGCTGGCGCTTCGAAGCTGGAATGGATACCGGTGACGGCCTGCGCAAGGAGCAGAAAAATCCAGTGCTACGCATCGGAGGCCTGCCGATCTTCGCCGCGTTCGTGGCGGTATTCCTCTATGCGGTATTGTCAGGTCGAATCGGAGAGGCTTCGGGATTCCTCGGGTCGTGGACTTTCCTGATTCTCGCACTGACGATTTTTGTGGTGGGTTTTGTCGATGACCTGTTCGGGATGCCGGCAACAATCAAACTCGCAGCTCAGATCGCAGTCGGGACCGCAGCCTTCATGTCGGGCCTGAGTATTCATACTATCTCCAATCCGTTCGGCCCCGGCGCACTGAATCCGGGCTCGTTCAGCCTCATTCTCACTGTTCTGTGGATCGTCGCGATCCCGAATCTGATCAACCTGATCGACGGTCTCGACGGTCTCGCTGGTGGCATCGGCCTGTTTCTGGCATTGACCCTGGGCACTCTGGGCATGCTCACCGGAAACGTTTTACTCGCTACGCTGAGCTTCGGAGTGGCCGGAGCGTTAATCGGTTTTCTGGTGTTCAACCTGCCTCCGGCAAAAATTTACCTCGGCGACGGCGGGGCCTACCTGATCGGATTCCTGATCGCAGTTTCGTCGCTGGCATCGTCAAACAAGGGTTCGGTAATCAGCGCTCTATTGGTGGTGATCATCGCGCTCGGTTTCCCGATTCTAGATACTGGACTGACCATCATCCGGCGCATGCTTTCGGGCTTGCCGGTGATGCAGGCGGATGCACGGCATCTGCATCATCGACTGATGACCCTCGGTCTTTCCAAGCGGGCAATCCTGCTCATCTTATACGGCGTTTTCGCCGGACTCAGTCTGCTCGGAATCAGCGTTTTTGTTTCTCAAGGCTACACCATACCCGTGGTCGGCATGGTACTGGTGGTGGCATTTCTCTCGATGCTGCGCCATCTGGGGTTGCCGCACACACCGAAAGAAGTGCAACTGGTTCTGCGCGATATCGTCGCGGTGCGCAAAGATGTGCGTTACGCCTGTTGCCTGGCGCATGTCCTCGACCACGACATCGAACGAATCAGGAATGCCGACGACTACTGGCAGGCGCTGGTGGACTCGATGGCCAAAGTTGGCATTCATCCGGAGCCCGAAGCGGTCGAGCCTGCGCAGTTGCAGGCCGTCCATCCCGGCGAAACCTGTCTGGTAGTTTTCCCGCTTACGGAGCGGCGGGCCTGGCATCTCCGTTGTCCCGCCCCTACAGGTCGCCGGCGGCAGTGGGACCGGGTGATTCGCTGCTTTGTTGCCGCCGTGTTTCGCGGCGAAGAACGCTGGGGTATCTGCCCGGACGGAGTCGGCGTCCGCGAAGTGCCTCCGACCGAAGACATCAAGGCACTCGAGGAGTCGATTAATCTAAGCCGGCGGCGCAGCCTTTCGGAGAACCGCGCGGACGCAGATGCTAAGCCTGATACAAACTCAGGCATCAAGTCTTCGGCTATCGTACAACCGTGATTAGCTTCTTCTTGACTGCCCTTGTCGCCTGCATTCCACTGTCTAAGACATCTTAGAGGCTGCGTTCCTCTTGTTCTCAACCTGCTGTTCCTATGACCGCCCGCTCATCAAGCATCGTCAATGGTTGCGCGTTTTTTGCGCTACTTTCGGTCAACACGGCCCTGATCGGAGACGATGGCGGCGACTCCAGAGTCGAGCCTCTGTTCTCCGGAAAAGATGTCATGGTCGACAGCGGTTCGGCGACCGACGCGCTGTTGCTTCCTCCTCCCGCGTACGACGTCACAGTGACTGGTGGTGTAGCGATCGTCTACGATTCGAACACCACCCAGACTGCGGATGGCGAGGGTGCTGTCTTGACGCTGTTCGACTATGGAGTGCACTATGAACTTGGTGACGAAGCAGATGCCGGACCATTCCTCGCGCTGGGTTATGACGGCCAGGCTTATGTCTATGAGGACGCTGCCGCGCAAGCCGGCCGCGATCCCTTTCAACACCGGGCTTCCGCCCGCGCCGGCTTCAACGCTTCGAAGACTAAATTCGCAGTCGTTGCCGACTACTTCCGCGACAACGGCAACTCTGTGGATTCCGGACGTTACGGTGCCAATGAGTTCGGCAGCTACGGTCGGGAAATCCGCAGCTTGCAGAGCAACAGTTACAATTTTGATTCCACTCTCATCCGACAGCTCCCCCACGGTTCGGTTGAGCTGGGCGGTGGCTACTGGCAGCGGGAATTCGATGGTCAGCCCGCTATTTTAAACGACGCTTCCGGATACTTCGGCGACCTCGCCTGGTTCTACCGACCGGGCTTTGCAAAAAAAATCGAAGCTGGCGTTGGACTGGCAGCGGGCACCGATGACTACGAGACCACAGGCGATCAGGATTTCCTGACCCCTTCGATCCGCTTCCGTTATCGCATGTCACGCAAGACTTCGTTCTACGGCTCGGCCGGCTATGAATTCCGCAGCATCGATGGTCCGGACGGGGTCGACTCCGAAAATTTCGTCTTTAATACCGGAGCCAGTTGGTCACCAACCTCGAAGACTTCCTTTGACCTCAGCGGCTATCGCTCCGTGCAACCATCGTTCGTTGCCTTCGGCGAGAACTACGAGGCAACCGGCGTTTTGCTGCGCGTCACTCGCAGTCTTCCTGCCCAGCTTCGATTGATTTCGGACGTTGGCTTTGAACATGCCGACTACGTCTCCGCCAGCGGTGCGCCAAGTTCGGGACGCGAGGATGATTACTTTCGCTTCCACCTAAGCCTTGACCGGGATTTACGACTTCCCGGTGGACTGAAAGGCAACGCCAGTGTTTTCTACAATTACAACGACAACGATTCTTCGCTCAGTTCCGTCGAATACGACCAACACTTGAGCGGCGTTCGCTTTGGCGTCGCCTTTTGATATTTCCCACCGAGCCTCCCACCACGCGGTTTACGCAACCGTTACTTACCAATCCTACCGCTTCCAACTCGTAATCTCTCGTTACCTTTGATGGCCATGAAAAAATTCTCTATCTCCCGATTTTGCGTTTCCTGTCTCGCAACCTTTAGCGCGCTGGTCTTTGCTGCATCGATCACAAGCGCCGCTCCGCCAGCAGGAACGGTTTCGGGTGTCGTTTACTCCGATAAAGATAACAATGGCCTGTTCAGCGAAGGCGACAGCCGCAGCGCAGGTTCAGAAGTCTGCCTGATCCGTCCCGCAGACAAAACCAAAGGTAGCAAAGACGAAGTCGTCGCTTGCGTGACCACCAACGAGACTGGCGAATACCAATTCGAAAACGTCGAACCGGGTAGCTACCAACTGCAGATCACCTACCCCGGTGGACTCACCGTATTAACCAGTGCCTTTGTAGTGACCGCCGGTGGTGACGGGATTTACGTCGCAATTCCCGTCGTCGACAGGGCCGGCGCCAGCGCTTTCTCGAGCCTGAGAGTTGCAGGCCGTGTCAATGCTGCTGCCGGTTCCGCACCGGATGCGAACGATTCCGCATCGAAGAAAGGCGCCGCCAAGGGCAAGGGTAAGAAACCTAACCCCGCCAATACGTCGGGCCGCACGGTTTCGGCATTCGCGCCCTAGTCGTCCCGGACTGTCTACCTCGTGCGACGAAAGGCGCCACCCTACGACCGTCTGATGCAGAACCGATCGATGGTCATGGCTGATTCTCTTTCACCGGGCAAACCCTTGGCCCGGTTTCTGCTCGCAACCGTCCTCGCTTTTGCCGGATGCATCACCGCATCGGAGATGCTGGCTCAGGACGCCCCGGCGGCAGTGCCGGCAGTGACGTCCTCCGAACTGAAGACGGGCGACAAAGTCAGCGTCAATGTCTTCGATGAAGATTCGTTGAGCGGTATTTTCGCAGTCGGCCCCGAGGGCGGTATCGTGTTTCCCCTGCTGGGAGTCATTCCCGCGAGTGGACACACCACCCAGGATCTGGCGTTGGATATCGAACGACGACTTGAAGCGCGTTACATTCGCGATGCACAGGTCGCCGTCGCGCTCGCCGAAAAATCCGAACTCCCCGATCAGAGCGTCACCGTCATCGGACAGGTGGCCGATCCCGGGAAAGTGACCTACAAAGCCGGCACCAGCCTGGATCTTTTTACCGCCCTCGCTTCGGCGGGAGGGTTGAATGACCGGGGCAATCGCAACCGCATCGAACTGAAACGCCCGACCGGCGATGACCTCGAGACCAAGGTCCTCAGCCTGGATCGGGACCGGGTCTTTAAAATGAAGAACGGCGATACGCTTGTGGTGTTTGCCCTTGAAGCGGAGCGAACCAGCACCAGCGAGGAAGCCGTCGTTACCGTCACGGTGATCGGCGAAGTGAGAAATCCAGGAACCATCAAGATGAACCCCAAATCGCCCCTGGACATCATCGGAGCGATCGCCAGCGCAGGCGGATTCACCGATGCGGCAAGGCCCTCCAAAGTGGTGGTGCGGCGCATGATCAACGGCGCCATAAAAACCTTCGAAGTGAACGTAGGACGTATGCAAAAGGATCAGACAGCGCCATTCATGCTGGCACCCGGCGACACGATCTCAGTGCCGGAAAGCCTTTTCTAGGACGGCTGCGTTGCCTTTTGTCTGCTCCCTCCGCGGACACTCCCTGATCGGCACCGGGGCCTGAGCCCTCAATTGCCGAATCAGTTGTTTGTCCAATTCCGTTTTTTCTGCGCACCGCATCGATATACATGAATCAATCCGACTATCAGCAGGAGTCCTTCGATCCATCCGATCAACAGGGACACCACGGTGCTAAAGATTTGGTGCAATGGTTTTTGCGCCGCTTCTGGGTTCTGCTGGTGACCGTGCTCGGCAGCGGATTGCTCGGCCTCTATGTCTACTCCAATACGCCGCAGACTTATCGGTCGACCGCCACCGTAGAGATCAAGCGCGTCAAACAGGAAGCGTCCGTGGTCGACGGAGACGACGAGCAGATCAAGCTCGGGGCGACGTCCGACATGGTATCCGCGGCTGAAAAACTCAAACTGCCGGGGCTGTATGTCGACTTGGCGAAGAGCGAGCTGTTCGCCAATCGTGCTGACGTTCTACCAAAACGTTTTCGCCTTCCCTGGCAGAAACCGGTTTCGCCCGCAAGCAGCGACATCAATCCGGAAGAGCTGGGCAAGGCGATGACTAACTGGGTTGAGGTCAACTGGCGCGAGGGCACCACATTGTTGGACCTGCACGCCATTCACACCGACCCGCGGGCCGCGCGCGACCTGCTCACCGGCCTGCTTGCAGAGTACGAAGAATCTCTTGAGAGCAAATTCAGTGGCTCGTCGGACAGTGCCATGAACTACATCATGGAAAGCTCTTCCCAGATAAAGGAGCGAATCCTCGAAATCGAAGAGGCGATCCGGCTTTACAATCGCTGCCGTGACCTCAGCAACGAGATCCGCGCGACGGAGCGAATGATCTCCGAATTGGAAAAGCGCTACTTGCCGGATTGGCCAGCGCTGGTCGAAGAAAAAGAACTGTTCCGCATTCTTAAAGACCGATTTTCCGACGCTTTCAGCCAGGTACTGAGTTTGTCCGTTCAGGAAAAAGCCTATTGGGATGGCAACGCCGAGCCACTGGCGCAACTGTCCGCCGATAAGCTCATCGATGCGCAAATCCAACTGGTCTCGACCCGGCTGAGCGTTCTCGCTCGCGAACTCGAGGCCGAACAGGAGATCTACGGCAACCTGATCATCAAGCTTAAGGAAGGCAAGGTGTCGAAAGGTTTCGCCAGCAAAGAATTCGAAGTCGCTGATCCGCCGAGTTTTCCCTCCAGCCCGTTCGCCCCTGACAAAGGCAGAATCCTGACCCAGTATTTGCTGGGCGGCGTCGCGCTGGGATCGGGATTGATCCTTTTATTCGGGTTTCTCGATCCGACCGTGCGCACAGTGGGTGAGCTCGAAGCGCTCAGCTCGATCCCGGTGATCGCTGCCATGCCAAAACCCGAAAAGGCGTCTGTTCGCGAAAACGCTCTGGTGTTGATCCACGATCCGCAGTCCCAACCCGCCGAAGCGATCCGCACCTTGCGTGCCGGCCTGACCTTTCTCGGCGACACCGAAGAGCGGTGCTCATTTCTTATCACCAGCGCAGTGCCCGGCGAAGGCAAAAGTTGGATCGCCTCGAATCTCGCTTTGTCGTTCGCCACCCAGGGCGACCGCACAGTGATCATCGACGCCGATCTTCGTCGACCGGTGCAGCAACAGATTTTCAGTTACGAACGAAAAGACGTTGGTCTGTCCGATATCCTCGCGCTGGGCACACCTCTTGCCGATGTGATGGTCGAGAGCAGCGTCTCGAAAAACCTTTTTATTATTCCCGCCGGTAGCCAGTCGGCAAACCCTTCCGAACTGTTGGCAGGCAAAAATTTGCCTAAGCTGATCGAGAAGCTGTCGGCTGAATTCGATCGGATTATCATCGATTCGGCCCCTTTAATCCCGGTCAGCGATTCCCTGCCGATCACCAAACTGGTGCAATCGAGTGTGCTCGTTTGCCAAATGGGCAAAACGCCGCGCGGAGCGATCAAGCGGGCGATCCGGACCTTGCAACAGAACGGCTCCGAACCGGTTGGACTGATCGCCAACGGACTTCCGAAAACGCGCACCAAAGGTAGCTACGGCTACTACTACTCCTACCAGGGCGGCGGCAACTACGCCGAATATACCAGTTCGAGATAGCGGGCCGTTGGCGCTGTCTGCCGGCGCGCTAGTGCCGCGAGGCGCGTACAACGGTGTAACGGCTTCGAATTTCCATGGCCGAAAAAACGCTCAGAAAGCAGTCAGTTGAGCCGGCGTTAATCCCCGTCGTCGCTGCAATTTTCTACGCACCCCTGGCGTTCGGCTGCACGACGGCGACCACGGTGGCAGTGCTTGACGGCCTCCTGTTGCTCTCGTTTGCGATCTGGATGGTTCGCAAATTAGTGTCCCGGCAATTGCCCGCCATTCCCCCGCTCTGCTTCGCCGCTCTCGCGACTCTTGTCGCCATCGGTGTTACTTCGTGGCTGAATCCACGCTCTCAACACAGCGCTGACAGCTGGGAGTTCTTCAGTCTGCCAAATGCTATCGACTGGTTACCCGGCACAATTGACGCACAAGCCACCAGCGCCAACATCCTCAATCTGGCGGCAATGTTGGCGGTATTTCTCGTGATTCTCGATCGCCTGAAGTATCCTCACAACCGCTGGATGCTGCTCCGCGCGATCGCACTCAGTGGCATGGTCGTCGCCGTGATCGGTATCGCTCAAAAGGCCGGCGGCAGCACCGCGATGCTCTGGGCAACACCGGAAAACTCCGGCCTGACTTTTTTCGCCGCGTTTCGCTATCACGGAAACGCTGCCTCATTTCTGAATTTGAGCTGGCCGGCCGCAGCTGCACTCTGGCTGCGTCACTCGCGGGATGAAGCGCCCACTTATCATGGGCCGCTCTGGCTGACAGTGCTTCTTGTCACACTGATTGCCCTGTTCGCGAATACATCAAAAGCTGGACAGGTGATCGCCGCGGTCGGCCTCATCTGGTTGCTGTTCAGATTCCGTCGCAATTTCGTCGCGGCCGCTGGATCGACCAGGCGTTTAATCGGAGCCAGCATTCTTTTTGCCGGCCTTCTCATCGTTGCGGTGTTGCCCAGTCTGGCAGTTTCTTCGGAGCGATGGAGCGAATTGTTTTCGACTTCCCGAAGTCTGGAGGGGCGCATGGTAGTCTACCAAGTCTGCTTACAAATGCTTCCCGACAGCGGCTGGTTCGGCATGGGGCCGGGAACTTTCCGCCTCGCTTTTCCGTTCTACACCAACCACCTGGGCAACCAGATCGGCGGCTTCTGGCACCATGCCCATCAGGACTATCTGCAGACTCTGATCGAGTGGGGATACATCGGCGCAAGCGCTTGGGGATTACTTTTTCTTGGAGCATTCAGCAAAGGTATCCGCCGCACCTTTATTGCCAGCCGTCGAAAAATCAGTCAGTACTCAACTTTGTGCGCTCTGCTGGCGATGACCCTCGTCCTGACCCACGCCGTCATCGATTTCCCTCTTCAGATCCCTGCCCTGCAACTGCTGGTCGCAGTCTATCTCGCCTTGCTCTGGGCTCTCAAAGCGGGCGTCAAAACCAAGACGTAACTGCCAGTCCGGACGATATTTGGCGGCAAAAAGGCTCACTCCAGTGCTTCCTCCCTGCATTGACAGAGGGACCGCCTCTGCTATCGTGGCGACCCTTTTCCGACGGCATTTTTCCCGCTCATGCCCTGCCCCCCGTCCGGACCACACTTTACTAAAGACAGCGATCCATCCCACTTCATCTACATAGAATTATGGCTAAGAAAAAAGGCAAAAAATCCACCGGCTCCAAGGGCCCTAAGTACGTTTACTTCTTCGGTGCTAAAGACGGCAAAGTAAAAACTGACGGTGACGGCAAACAGAAATCGCTGCTCGGCGGCAAAGGCGCCAACCTCGCTGAGATGTGTCTCATCGACCTGCCGGTTCCGGCCGGCATGACCATCACCACCGAGGTCTGCACCTACTACTACGATCACAAGAAATCGTATCCTAAATCTCTCGAAGCAGAGGTCGAAGCCAACATCGCCAAGATCGAAAAGGTCATGGGCAAAAAGTTCGGCGACCTGGATAACCCGCTGCTCCTCTCCGTTCGTTCCGGTGCTCGCGAGTCGATGCCCGGAATGATGGATACCATCCTCAACCTCGGCATCAACGACCAGGTGGTCGAAGCGCTTGCCGCAAAAACTGGCAACGCTAAGTTCGCCTGGGACAGCTACCGTCGCTTCCTGCAGATGTACGGCAGTGTCGTCATGGAAGTCGAAGCCGAAGCCGGCGAGCACCACGACCCCTACGAAGTCATTCTCGAAAAAGCCAAAGCGAAGGCCAAAGTCGACGACGACTCCGGCCTCGAAGAAGCTGATTTGCGCGCAGTCGTTGCCGAGTTCAAAAAGCTCATCAAGAAGCGCAGCGGACAGGACTTCCCCGAAGATCCGATGACCCAGCTCTACGGCGCCGTAAACGCCGTGTTTAACTCCTGGCAGAACGACCGCGCCAAGGTTTACCGCCAGAAGTACGGCATCCCTGCCTCGTGGGGCACCGCCGTTAACGTGCAGGCCATGGTCTTCGGTAACACCGGCAAAGCATCCGGCACCGGCGTGGCATTCACTCGTAACCCGGCCACCGGCGAGAACAAATTCTACGGTGAGTACCTCATCGACGCGCAGGGCGAAGACGTCGTCGCCGGTGTTCGCACGCCGAAAGAAGTGTCGATGATGTCCAAAGACTTGCCCAAGTCGCACAAGGAGTTGCTCAAGGTTCGCGTGATCCTCGAAAAACATTTCCGCGATGTGCAGGACGTCGAGTTCACCATCGAAGCTGGCAAACTCTGGATGCTGCAGACTCGTAACGGTAAGCGCACCGGTTTCGCCGCTGTGAATATCGCCATCGACATGGTGAAGGAAAAACTCATCACCAAGGAAGAAGCTATCCTGCGTATTCCGGCCGAAGATTTGAGCCACCTGTTGGCACCGATCTTCGACGGCGCCGATGAGAAGAAAGCCAAGAAAATCGGCAGCGGCCTCCCCGCCGGTCCGGGTGCTGCATCCGGTCGCATTTACTTCACTGCTGAAGCCGCTGTCGCGGCCGCAGCCAGAGGCGAAAAAGTCATCCTCACCCGCCAGGAAACTTCTCCGGAAGATTTGCGCGGCATGATCGCTGCCGAAGGCATCCTCACCACTCGTGGTGGCGCCTCTTCGCATGCCGCACTGGTCGCCCGTCAGATGGGTAAAATCTGCGTTTGCGGTGCCCACACCATGGCCATCGACTACGGCAAGAAAACGCTCAGCGGCAATGGTGTTACCTGCAAAGAAGGTGACTACATCTCGGTCAACGGTTTCACTGGCACCATCTACTCCGGTGAGTTGAAAGCCGCACCGTCGCAAGTCATCCAAGGCTTGCTCGAGAACAAAGCCGCCGCCAAGAAGAGCGCCACCTACAAGAAGTTCACCGAACTTATGGAGTGGGCCGACCAGTATCGGAAGCTCGACGTGCGCACCAACTCGGACACTCCGGGCCAGGTGAAGAACGCCATCGCATTCGGCGCACAAGGCATCGGCCTTACCCGCACCGAACACATGTTCTTCGAAGGCAACCGCATCGATGCCGTCCGCGAAATGATTCTCGCCGACAATCCCGAAGGTAAAGCCAAGGCACTGAAGAAGCTTCTTCCGTATCAGAAGAAAGACTTCGCCGGCATCTTCGAAGTGCTCGACGGTCGCCCCGCGACTATCCGTCTTCTGGATCCACCATTGCACGAGTTCATCGGCACCATGGACGCCAAGCAAATCTCTGCGCTCGCCAAGAAGCTCAAGGTCAGCCCTGCGTTCATCAAGCGTCGCATCAACGACCTGCACGAAGAAAACCCGATGCTCGGTCATCGCGGTTGCCGTCTCGGTATCGTCTATCCTGAGATCACCAAGATGCAGGCCACGGCCATCTTCGAAGCGGCCGTTGAAATCCAGAATAAAGGCATCAAGGTCAATCCTGAGATCATGGTCCCGCTGGTCAGCTACGCCAAAGAGCTCGAACTGCAGAAAGCCGTCATCGACGAAGCTGCCGTTGAAGTCCGCAAGAAACACGGTTTGCGTGCCAACCAGTTGAAATACACGGTCGGCACCATGATCGAGATTCCTCGCGCCGCTCTGACAGCCGCTGAAGTCGCCAAGCACGCTCAGTTCTTCAGCTTCGGCACCAACGATCTGACGCAGACCTGTCTCGGTCTCAGCCGCGATGACTCCAGCTCGTTCCTGCCGGCTTACCAGGACGCCGAAGTGATTAACAACAATCCCTTCGCCAGCCTCGACCAAACCGGTGTGGGCCAACTCGTCGAGATGGGTGTCAAAGGCGGGCGCAAGACCGTCAAGAACCTCAAGATCGGCATCTGTGGCGAACACGGCGGCGATCCCGAGTCGGTCAAGTTCTGCCACCGAAGCGGTCTCAACTACGTCAGCTGCAGCCCCTTCCGCATCCCCATCGCCAAGCTCGCCGCCGCACAGGCTGCGCTTGAAGAGAAGGCCGCGAAGAAGAAAAAGTGAGGTAGCTGTTAGCTTTTAGCGGTTAGCCCTTAGCTTTCCGTTAGCGCAAAATTAAGATGAAGGGCGGCTCGCAAGAGTCGCCCTTTTTCGTCCACTGGAAGGTCTCGCGCAGAGGCGCAGAGGATCGTCCACCGGAAACTGACGAGAGGCATTCCATGACAACGACAAATCCTCTGGACGATCACGCGAGACCGTCCATCCCGGCGGTCCCAATGGACGAGCCCAGACCGCCAAGATTCCACAGTTGCCAATAGACGATCAAATACCAACAGAAACAACACTCTGGACGAGTCTCCGCGCCTCCGCGCCTCCGCGCCTCCGCGCGAGACTCTCATCCTCCAGCCAGTCCGCTTGCCCCCTCACTTCGCCTCCGCCCAAAGCATCAGCACCCCGCTCACAACTAACAGCACCGCGAAGCCTTTAGTCAGCGACGGGCTACTCATCGCCCGCATCCAATCCGCGGCGAACCATGCCGCCAGGCACGCACCGACCACCGTGCATCCTACGATCCGCCAATCGATCAGACCGCCGGCTTTGGCGTATTTTGCGGTGGTCAGGATCGCTGTCGGAATGATGATCGCCAGCGACGTCGCGATGGCCTGCTTTTGGTCGAGACCGAGCAGGTATTTGAAAGCCGGCACCATGATCAGTCCGCCACCGACTCCGCACAAGGCCGCCGTGCATCCGGCGACCAGTCCAATAACGAGCGAGACGAGAACCGTTTTCATTACGTTGTACGACTACGCAACCCGACGGGATTGAGCTTTGTCATCAGCGAGAATTTTGGTCACCAACTGACTGAGCACCAGACGCGGATCGAGCGCTGTCGTCACCAGACGCAAGCCGGCTTCGAGACACGCGTCGTGGGCCGCCAACAACTGGGCGACTGAGAAACGCCGACACGCATCGCCTGCCAAAAACAGCGGGTAACAGGAGATGTTGCCATCCTTCTTGCGTGGCAAATGCGCCGTCTCCGAATCGGGCAGTTGGTTGAGCGCATTCTCATAGGACTTAAAATTTCCGGTCGGCCGAATGTTGTGCCGCTCGACAAAGTCGCGCGCGTGCAGCATGGCTCGCACTCTCGGAACGATCGCCGCGTAGAGCAACCCGATCGCGTTCTCGCCCTTGTGCAACTGCTGCTCGATCAGCTCAAGCGCCAGAGGCAAGCGTCGACTCGCTACTGCATCACCAATTTCGAAAATCACTCCCGCATGGGTCGCTCCGACAATCGCACGCACGTCTTCGTCGGTCGCCTCGCGTCGTTCCCTGCCGAGATACAGGTCGAGCTTTTCCAACTCGTTCGTCAACTGCCTGGTATCGGCACCAACCATCTGCACAAATCGTTCCAGCGCTCCGTGCGCAAAATTCAGCCCGAGCGCTTTCGCCCGCTGCCGTGCTGCGCCCTCGATCTGACGCTCCCAGCCGGCACGCGACACGTCGACCCGGTCGTGCACTTCGATGTCGGCGAGCTTCTGCAGCTTTTTGTAAAAGCCACGTCGCTTGTCCATCTCGGTCGCACTGAGGATGAAGTGAATGTCATCGGGAAATCCCTGGCTTAGCACCTCCGCCAGCGCCTCAACCCCGCCCAGTGTCGCCTGCGCCCGACCGGTGACACTATCGCCGAAAAAATTCGCACCCTGCAGCCAGACCGTCTTGCCACCACCGAAAAACGGCAGCGTCTGCAGCGCCTCGATCGTCTGCCCGATGATGCGCGCCGCGTGATCGCTGTTGTCGGCACCACCGCTGACGATTTCCAAACCGAACTCGTCGTCGCCGACCACTAGTTTTTTCGACAGCGCCATGGCCGCCTCCTTTACCTTGGCTTCGTCGCTGCCTAGGAAGATGTGCAGATTTTTGGCTTTGGCGGATGCCGATTTTTTCGCTGCAGGCATAGGTTCGTCTTGAACTTGGAGGGACGACGCGAGGCTAGCCCCTGCGCCGCCCCCTTCCAAGATAAAAGCCCATCGCAGCGAGCACCGCGATAAAACTCAGCAAAGACATCGGCGGCAATCCACCGGGCCATTTCTCGATCGCCAACCACGAATTGCCAGCCATCCCCACCGGAATCAAGTGCCCGAGCAGGCAAAGACCACTGGCGATGATCACCCGTCGCCGCACCACCGGTAACCGTATCACCCGGTTGCGCGTCAGCATCAGGGACAGCCAACTCGTGGCAACACCGAATGCGATGACACTGCCACCATCGAAGTTGAGCTTGCCGGCGGCGTCGTGAAATCTCGGAAAATACTCCGGCCGCAAAATGGCCATCGACAACAAAATGTGAACGAACGCGGCGTGCAGCGACGCCCTGCCCCAACGCCGCGAGTCCGCCGCCAATCCGTTGCGGTGAGCGATGCCCGCGTAGAGCAGAAATATCACGCTGGCAACCGCCAGGGCTTTGTTGAAAATGTAAACCGGCACCTGCGCCGGCTCCACTTCCCCAAACACCACGTAGCGCATCACCGCGTAGCCCAACGCGGCGAAGCAGCTCAGCAAAATGCGGTAAAAAGTCGACCGACGCATATCAGTGGGGAAGCATCAGCCCACCACCACCTCGAGTCCAACACGGACTCAAGGCGAAACGATCACTCGTCGCCGCTTTGCGATTCTTCTTGGTTATCAGCTTTGGCAGCGTCCCGCTTGCCCTTATTCTTCTTGCCGATCGGTCCCGCGATCTGCTCGCGGGTTTGCATAAAAATGGCCGCCAGATCGAAGCTGCGCTTAGCTAACTTCCTGGCTTCTTGATCGTCGAACATCCCTGTGCCCTCCTCGCGGATGTCGGCGAGGTAGAGTTCCCAGGCTTTACCCTGCCATTCCTTGGCATCGAGCTGTACGACGCTGTCGCGCCCCTGCTTGGCAGCCACTTTTGGCTTACGACGCGAACGCGAACGACCGCTGCCGCCGCCAGAGCGATTGTTGCCGCCACCCTGATCCCGGGAATCGCCATCCGACGATCTGTCGTCACCTTCCTTTTGAGAATTACTGTCGGCAACATCCTTGTCCTTGTTGCCGGATTCACCCTCAGAACGCTTGCCGCGAGAACGGCCACGGCCTTTGCCTGAATCGGAGGACTCGTCACCACTTGCCGCATTCTCGGCAGGCGGATCGCTCTTCGCTTCAGCTTGGTTATCGTTTTCCGGCTCGCTTTTAGGGGCGTTGTCGTCGGTGGAGTTTTCTTTTGAATCGGTCATTCGTTAAGTCGTATGCGGATTTGGCCATTCTCGACCTTAAAGTCAGCGATGCCCTCGGCAATTTTTTGCAGGATACCGCTTCCTCCGGGATTGTCTCCCAAATCGATGAGATTTTTGTTTTTGATGTCACCCAGCCAGGCGTTCGGAAGCGGCACACCTCCGGCGCTCACGTCCCGAACTTCCAAGGCAAACTCGCCATTGGCATCAAGATAAGCCCCCAGAGTAAAGTTCACCCGTAGCGTCTTGCCGCCAACCATCGGCGTCTCCGGCGGAAAATGCGTGATCGTCTTCGCCGTGATCGTGTCCGTGCCGAGCACAACGTGGATGCGCTCCGCGAGATCCGTGTTGTGATGCAGGAAACCGTTGATCTCGCGCTCCGTCAGGATCAGCGTGCGCCGGTCCTCAGCGTAAATTTTATCGTCGTCGACCTCGATCAACTGCCCGTCGTGGGTCGTGATCACCCCCGACGATTCGATTCCATCGGGATGAATCTCAACCGGTTCACCCGTAACTACTTCCAGCTTTTCGCTCAACACCACCTGCTCTGGTTGCGACAACTCGGTCGGCTTGATGCTTCCGTGGAAATTATACCAGTAGTAAATGCCAACGCTGAGCAGCAGCAGCAAGATCAAGCCCGCTAGAATGCACAGCACGATGGTCGCCTTGCTGGCCTTCGCCCGTGGCGCAACCGCTTGAGCTTGCGAAACCGGCTCCTGGCTCGAGACCTCCGGAGTGAGGGTCGGGGGTTGGTCTTCCATGACAAACATCTTACCCGCCTGAGGCGCTAATGACGAATGGGAAAATTCATCTCATTTTGTAGTGGCGAAGCCGTGCGATCGCTGCAGCGATCGACATCATCTGGGTCAATATTCGTGCAGGCGATTGATGAAAATCGCCGCAAACACGAAAACTCCGATCAGTGATTCACCGCAGAGCACCGCCGCCATGCCGGGGGGAACGTAAAAACACAGAAACACGTAAACACCTCCGGTGAGCACGGCCAAACCAAACACCAGCACGGCCACCGGAGAGAATGATCGACCCGGCCGTAAACGACCACCTGCTCCTGCCAGCGTGCAGAAGTAATAAGCAATTCCGGCGATTACCACCAAAGAAAGCAGCCCTGCGTATTCGCCAAAACCATCAATGCTCAAAAAAGCATCATACAATCCATGCGCCACGACCACGCCGAGGAAGGTGCCCAGAAACTCCTCCCAACATTTACGCGGCCATTTGACCAGCCGGAACAGCGCCCGCGCGGCAATCGCGGTCGAGCCGAGATGCCAAAAATTCGCCGTCATCATCCGACCCAACGCATTGGTTGGACCGGCCTCGTTGAAATAATTGATATTTTCCTGAATCGCAAAACCAAGTCCGACCATACCGCCGAATATCAGCGCATCGATGGCCTCACCTTTACGTAGAAAAAGAAGCAATGGGGCGAAGCACAATAACTTCGCCAGTTCCTCGCGAAAACCGACGCCGGCTATCCAAAAGATCAGTTGATCGAGCAGAGTTCCCGCCTCGGTGATACCACGCATCTCCTGAAAAATCAGTGCGACGATCGTGATTACACCACTGAATAGGCCAAGCACCAGTGCGAGTGCGTAGAGCAGCAGTTGCCTTCGAGAAAATCCCGCAAACTGCGCAATGATAATGCCCCATACGGCTCCTGCCAGAAGGCTGATAAGGAACATCGGAGACTTCATCGACAGCACGTCCACCCACGCCTGCCAGCGGAAAATCGCCACCCAGTCGCGCTCGGCCGTCGCCTTTTCACGTTTGGCGATCGCCTGGTAAAGCGCGCTACGGTCCTCGAAGTCTTCGGGCAAGGCGAGCGGCGAATTCTCTTCACCATCGCTATCTGCGTCGCCATCACCGTCGCCGTCGCCACTGCCCGGGCGATCCAAATCCGGCTCTTGAGCGGAGATCGCCTCGGCCATCGTCGACGAGTCATGGCCGGTCGCCACCACCAGTCCCCGGACCACCAGCCCAATCACGCCAAACACCAGCAGGATTGTGATGGAACCGCGAACCAGAAAGCGCGTGTCGCGCGACTGACTGCGCCACTGGCGATATTTCTGGCGGAGAGCGTCCATCGATTTTCGGCGGGCGGGCGAGCCCGGTGCGGCTTATACCATCCGGAGGAATTAGTTGGTAAAATGACTGAGCCGATTGTTTTCAACCAAAAGGCGCCAGCAATGAGTTGTGCGAGCACAGCGAATAACGAGAGAGGCCGTGGTTGGGAAGACGCGGCCAGTATGAACGACAGATGCGCGTAGCGCCAAACTCTCCCTTTTTTTAATAATCCATTCTATCAGAAAATTCATTCGGCTGGTATTACCCTTACCTCGCTTGGATTTCAAGCAACACGAAACACCGCCGATTCGGGCGCTACGCTATTGCCAAAGGGCGTGGAAAAAGGAATACTCCGAAGCCCCGATGATCGCCCACCTGCCCACAGATCCGACGGAAATCTCTACCGTTCTGACCCTTACCTTGTCCGATTCCTTTTTCATTCGCTTGCCTGAGCTATTGGCAGCGCTGCCGGCGACTGAAGTCTGGCTGTCGATCGGTATCGTATTCCTATTGGGCCTGCTCCTTGGCGGCGTGTTGTGGCGCCCCCAATCTTCTAGCCCGGGCAGCGACGCCAATCGCCATTCGTCCGACGATAAGCCGGACGCAATTGGCAATGAACAATCCAGTATCAGCAGCATCGCCACGCGGCAAACCCAGCACCACGCTGCCGCAGATTTTCACGCTGGAACCGCCGGCATGGGCACTGGCCGCGAGGCGGCAGCGGAGCGCCGCCAGATGAGCACTGACCTCGCTCAGGCCACCGCCAGCGCCGAAAGGCATCGTTCAGAAGCCGAAGCCTCCCGCGCCCGGGCGAGGACGCTCAGCACTCATCTTGACGAGCAAAGTCAACGCATCTCCGCCCTCACCGGCGCGGTCGACAAAGCTCTCGCCGATCAGCTTTCGCCACGTCAGCGCAGTGTCGCCTCCGCCCGCGCAGCGCTGATCCAACTCGCCGAATCGGCACGCAGTGGCCGCCAATGGCTGGGTGCTTCCGGCGATCAGCTCGATAGCCTGCAGCGTCGCCTGAAAGCGGCCGAGCAGCGACTCTGGGCGACCACAGAGGAAACCACCGGCTTTCGCCATCACCTCGATCAAAGCGCCAAAGCGCCTTCCGGTCGCCGCAGCGGTGAGGCCCGGCGACGCCTGCTTCATCGCGTCACTGAAGTCGACGAGCAGATGCGCGTCTATCACCAGCACCTCGCCGGTTGCATGAAGCGCGTCGATGAACTGCGCAAGCACATCGCACCCGACCACGACCACCTGCGCGAAGCAGCCAGCGCCATCGAAGCGGCCGAAGCCGGTCTGATCGAACTGAGCAAGATCGCCGATGCGGAGGCGGAAGGCGTCGCCGCCAACAACTTCGAACAAGCTTTCGGAGACTGCCTGAGCGAAGCCGAAGACCGTCTCGGTGCCGTGCGCACCAACCTCGCCGGACTCGACGCACGCGCCATCGAAGACGCCGACGAAGGCCTCGAGCGCTGCCACTGGGTGGCCACTGAAGCACCGTCCGGATTGCGCAGCGCCGTGCAACGATTTGGCGATTGCGAAAGCATTGACGACATGGGCATTACCATGATGCTGAGCCGTTCGTGGCGCAAACTCAGCGAAGTCGGCAACCGCCTTGACAATCTGCGCGCCGTCGCAGAAAGCGGTCGCGTCGGCAACTACCCAGTCAGCGCCACACCTTCCCTGCTGAGCGAACAACTCGACAAAACTGCCACGGCATTCGCCACAATCCGCGCCGCCAAGCACTCGGGATCGGTCGAATGGGCCAGCGCTCCAAAAACGAAAAAACGCAGTGTCTCATCATCGCCCGTAGACACCGCCGAGTTGAGCAAAACTCGCGAGAAACTCGCCCGCCGGGAACGCGAACTGATCACCCTGCAGCAGCGCTGCAAAAAGTTGGAAGCCGACCGCAAGCACGCGCCAGTTGTCGCATCGCCACGAACGCAGACCGCCATCACAGCGGTGGCGCCGGGATTCATCCGCGCGTTGCGGCCCGGTGATTTCGGACGTCGACTGGTCGGCCTTTCGTCGGATGCGGATCAGGAGACCGAAAGCCTTAGCGACGTCGAATCCGCCGCCGGAAATTTTCGCGAAGCGCAGGCTACGCTGAGCGAACTGAAAGATGCTTTCGTGCGTACAAGCACTCGCCAGCGGAGCGTTGCCATCTCCAACGGTCAGCGCGCAACGGTCGCCTTGCTCAGCAACGGTGGCGGGCACGGGCATGACAACGACGACCGAGACGAGGCCGGCAACGATCTCAGCGCGCTGCGTGCCGCCTTCGAAAAATCGCTGGTTCGTCAAGACACTTCGACCGCCAAAGCACCCCCTGCTTCGCTGACCAAGCAAAGCGGCACGGTCGCCGAGCGGGACGACCTCAAGCGCTTCGAAGCAGCGTCCGAAGATTTGCTCTCGGCCGTCGCCCAAAAGAAAAAGCCACGGACATTGCCACCTGTTGTGGTAGCAGCCGAGCCCGCTGAATCCGAACGCGAGCCCGAAGCTACCTCAGCCAAACTCGGCGGCATCACTTCAGGCGACAAGATCGCAGCTGGCGTTCCTGAGACCTTAATCTTCCGCGGAGACGACCCGCGCCGCTGGCAAAGCAGCGATTTAGCGCAGTTGCCGAACGACATTGCCTACCTGCGTCTACGCCGCCTTGATACCGGCGATTCGGTGGTCGCACCGATCACTCGCCGCGAACTGCTCAGCGGTGCCGCGGCTTATTCTGGCGACGGCGGCTGGTCAGGTTCCGGCGAGCGCTACTTCGGCGGTGCCCATCTCGGCCTGTTCGACAAATCCCTACCGCGCGATGTCGAAGTCCGCCTCGGAGCCGGCGGATGGGGCTTCGGCCACTCCTCGCAACGCGGCAGCGGTCAGGCCTGCGGCTGGGCCGGCGAGGCCATTGATGACGGCACCGCCTTCGAGATCACCGCTGGCACTCGACCGATCACCGGCAGCGGCGAACAAGGCTCGTCGGCTGCCTCGCAATCGATCGCCAATGAGGAACAGATCATTTTTTGCAGCAACGATCCAAGCCTCTGGAATCGCACCACCTATCAAGGCGCCCGCAGTCGCGCACTGGCGCTGAGCGACCTCACCGTAACTGTCGGATTCGTCCGCGTGCAGCGACTCGACACTGGCGAATCGGTATTGCTGCAGGCGACTCGGGACGAACTTCTCGGCAGACACAGCGATGAAATCCGTCCCTTCGGTTTCCACGCCGGCAACCGCGAATACTACGGTGCTCGCCATCTCGGCGTGTTCGACGAACGGGTCGCTAACGAAGTCGAAACGAAATTCACCTACGGCGGATGGGGCTTCGGCCACGGCAATCGCTCCGACCTCGGCGGACGCCAGTGCGCCGCATGGGCCGGCGAATGCATCGATGCCGACACGGTGTTTCAGATCACCGTGTTCCGCGACCGCCCGACCGGGCTCGACGGCGAAACATTTCTCGGCGCCGCACCGCGACCTCTGGCCGGATGAGTGCAGCGATCCCGCGCCTGATCGGCGTCATTCATCTGCGCCCCCTGCCCGGCTCACCCGGCTGGCTCGGGTCGTCGTCGATGGCCGAAGTCTGTGATCTCGCCGCCGTCGACGCCGCTGCTTTTCTCGACGGTGGCTTCGATGCCGTATTCATAGAGAACTTCGGCGACATCCCTTTCACCAAAACTCAGGTCGCCCCGGAGACCGTAGCTGCCATGGCCCGTGCCGCCGATTCCGTCCGCGCCGGCGTCGACGGCAAACTTCCGGTGGGCTTCAACGTTCTGCGCAACGACGCCGATGCGGCGCTAGGTCTGTGCGCCGCCTGCGACGGCAGTTTCATTCGCGTCAATGTCCACTGCGGTGCGATGGTCACCGATCAGGGCCTCATCGAAGGCGATGCCTACACTACCGTTCGCAAACGCGCCACGCTCTGCCCCGATGTGAAAATTTTTGCCGACGTGCTGGTCAAACACGCCGCCCCGCTCGGTGACATCCCGCTCGAACATGCCGCCCGCGACACTTGGCAACGAGGCAAAGCCGACGCTCTCATCGCCAGCGGAGTAGGCACCGGCCAAGCCACCTCGCTCGACGACCTGCGCCGCATTCGCCAAGCTTGCCCCGACGCCCCCCTGCTGGTCGGCAGCGGCGCCACAGCAGCCAGTGCCGCAGAACTGCTCACCGTCGCCGACAGTCTGATCGTCGCCTCGGCCTTGAAGAAAGAGGGAGTCCTTGCTGCGGCCGTTGATGTCGATCGAGTGAAAGCGTTCCGGGAAGCGGCGGGCAATTAGTTAGTCAGCTGCGTCGACTAGCTGCAGTTCGCGCTTGGCACTGATCAAAAAATCGGTGGCTCGTTCGATCTGCCACGCATCAATCCGGAATATTAAACTGATTCAGCGATTCATCCTTTTTTCCGGTCCGAATCGCCCGTGACCTGACATCGCGCATTGCATCCCGTGTCGGCTTGGACTCGGGAGTTGCGGGATCGACCGGCCAGCCGCCGACGGGTGGGCCGAGACTGACTTCAGGCATCCAGCCGGACTGTCCGTTGGCCAATTTCACTTTGGCAAAATTGTCTTTTCGCTTTAGCCACTCGATCGCGGTGCCCTGGGTGAGGTAGATGAACGGGATCGATTTTTTGCCCGGGAAGCTGTTGTAAAACGGCGTCTGCAATGCCACCACCTCGCGAATCTCAGCGGGACGATCGTCGCCACCACCACCGAGCTCTTTGATGGTCTCACAACCGCCGAGAAAGCTCATGGCCAGAGCCAGGGCCGCGATCAGCGCCATCCCCAGCAAGTCGGGACGAGTTTGCGGATGGGGTGCCGCATCGGAGTCGGCCGATACTCCCGATTCAAAGTCACGGCGGTTCATATCGACAGCGTGACGGCTCGCACCCCGGCCTGCAACTGAATCCTTGCGCTTTCGGCAAAGCACTCCAAGATTTGCACCCCTCCCGAAACTCTGTATTTCGGCCCTTTTCGGAACCACCTGTCATGCTCCAGAACAAAAAAATCGTCGTCACCATGCCCGGCTACTACGCCGCGAAGACGATCGAAAAGACCTACAACGATATCCCACACGACTACGTTGATCAGGTCATCCTCAGCGACGACAACTCGCAAGATGACACGGTGGCGATCGCCAAGCGGCTGGGCATCGAAGTGCACGTCAACGAGACCAATTGCAACTACGGTGGCAACGTCAAAAAGTGCCTGCAGTATGCGCTCGATGCGGACGCGGATGTCATCATCCTGCTGCACCCTGACTACCAGTATTCGCCGGTGCTGTGCGTCTCGATGGCGTCGATGATCAATCAGGGAACCTGGGATCTTTGTCTGGCGTCGCGCATTTCCGGCCGCGGTGCGCTCAGCGGCGGCATGCCAATCTGGAAATATCTGGCCAACTGGATGATCACCAACTACATGGACCTTTGTCTGGGGCGTCGGCACACAGAGTACCACACCGGCTTTCGCGCCTACTCGCGCAAAATGCTCGAAACCATCGACTTCCACTCGCTGAGCGACGATTTTATCTTCGACAACGAACTGCTCATCGCCGCCGTCGACCATCGCATGCAGACTTGCGAGATCAGCTGTCCTACGGTTTACGAGGAAGACAGTTCATCGATCAATTTCTCCCGAGCCCTGAAATACGGCCTGCTCTGCTGCTGGATTTCGACAAAAGCCCTCGGCCGCCGAATCTGCCGTGTGCCGGTAAAGTCGGGTGACTGAGCGGCGTCCTGCTGCTATCCTGTTAGATAAGGCCCTCCACCAACGTTTCAGGCCATCATTTTCCCCAAAATCTGCAATCTATTTACTGCCATGAGCGACGATAAATTTTCCGCCTACGCCAATCCTGATGCGCTGGTCAGCACCCAGTGGGTCGAGGACCATCTCAAAGACGACTCGATCCGTATCGTCGAGAGTAACGAAGACCTCCTGCTCTACGATACCGGCCACGTTCCCGGCGCGGTTCACATCGACTGGCGGCGCGACTTGAACGATCAGACCGTGCGTGACTACGTTGGCACCGCCGGCTTCAAGGAGTTGTGCTCGCGCAACGGCATCACACCGGAAACCACGGTGGTATTTTACGGCGACAAATCCAACTGGTGGTCCTGCTACGCCTTCTGGGTGTTCCAACTCTTCGGCCACACCAACGCCAAGGTCATGGATGGCGGTCGCGACCTGTGGGTCAGCGAAGGTCGTCCGACCGACAAAATCGTACCCGATCTGGCAGCGACGGACTACCCCGAACCCGCTTCCCGCGACGACATTGGCATTCGCGCGTTCCACGCCGACACCATGGCACACCTCAAAGCCGGCCTGCCGATGGTCGACGTGCGTTCGCCTGGTGAATACAAAGGCGAAGTCACCCACATGCCCGAGTACCCTCAGGAAGGCGTGCTGCGCGGTGGTCACATCCCCGGCGCAAAGAGTTGCCCGTGGTCGACCGCAGCCAACGATGACGGCACTTTCAAAACGGCGGACGAATTGCGCGCCATTTACACCGAAGGTCTTGGCCTCGGCAACGCCGACAACATCGTTGCCTATTGCCGCATCGGCGAACGCTCCAGTCACACCTGGTTCGTATTGAAATACCTGCTCGGATACAAAACCGTGCGCAACTACGACGGCTCCTGGGTTGAGTGGGGCAACATGGTTGGCAACCCGATCGAAAAAGACTGCTAGTCGGCGAAACCCGGTGTCAGTTTCGCGAAATTGCCCGTCGCCCAACGCCCATCGCCCAACGCAGATCTCGAATCGCAAATCGCTGTTGTTATGTCTTACCCCGCTCCGCTTCAGGAAATCATCGAGTTGTCCGAGCATTTGCCGGATCCGGAGAAGCGCGAAGTACTGATCTCCTACGCGGAGAGCGCCGCCCAGTACGAGCCAACCGAAGGCGAGACCTTTGATCTTGAGGACATCCGCAAAGACGAGGAATGCACCGATACCGTCGGCATTTTTCTCAATGTCGACGATCAGGGCCGCGCCTCCTATAAAGTTGAGCTCGGCGCCAAGGTGCAGACCCTGACCCGCGCCATGACCTCGATCCTGTGTCGTGGTCTGGAAGGTGCGACGCTCGAGGAAATCCTCCAAGTCCCCGCCGATTTCGTGCCGCGCATCGTCGGCGCTGAGTTAGTGCGTCTCCGTAGCCAGACGGTCTATTACGTTCTGACGCGCATCAAGGGTGCGGCGAAGGTTCAGCTGAACCGGCTGCGCGCCGCGTCTTGAGTTGAAGCGAAGTGCAGTGAAAGAATCGCGACCGCCGAAGCGTAATCGTCGGCATGTCGCCGATTGCCACACTTCCGCCCCGCCTCGCTTTCATCGCTCCCAGTTTAGTTGCGCTGGCACTCTCCGCCACCGGCTGCTCCGCTGATACGCCAGCTCTGCCCGCCATCATCTTTTCAGGCGGCCAAACCGCCGAAGCCGAGGCAACTTCAGCGGCGCGATCGAACTACCGATCGGCCCTGGAAAAAATCGAGCTGCGCCGCGTCGAACTCGAACGACGCTACCAGATCGCAGACGCCACCGGTAACACGACGGCACAACAAGCAACCATCGCGACTGCCCGGAGCTGTCTTCTCACGGCTCTCATTGGAGATATTTTCCCGGCGTGGTATGGCACGCCTTGGGATTTCAACGGCGTATCGCAAACACCCGGCGAGGACAAGATCGCCTGCGGCTACTTCGTGACCACAACGCTGCGCGACGCAGGATTCGTTTTGCCACGCATCAAGCTTGCGCAACAACCCTCACAGACAATCATCAAGAGTCTGACCGGACGTGAATCCATATCGATCTCGGCCGGCAAACCGATCGCAGAAATCATGGCCGGCATCCGCAAATCCGGCAGCGGGCTTTACATCGTCGGCCTTGATACTCACGTCGGCTTCATTATCAACGACGGCAAACATCTCGGCTTCGTGCATTCCTCCTATTACGCTCCCCATCGAGCAGTCGTCGCAGAGCTTTGCGATTCGAAGAATCCCCTCGCCGATTCCAACTATCGCGTGGTCGGCAAGGTGCTCGATGACAATATGTTAGTCAGATGGCTCACCGGTCAGGAATTTCAGGTCCGTTCGGACGGATGACAGAGTTCTCCAACGGCGTCAGCCAACCAGTTCAAATTTTACTATTTATCGCCATTGAAACAGTAAAATCAAGCTAAGTAAAATTACTAGAAAAATCACTTGCTAAGTTGTCTTTATTTGCCCATCGTTGCTTCATCCGCAGTTTGAGGAGATTTATGCTGCGCTCGTGCTTTCCATTTTTGAAGGCCAGCGCAGGTCGCCGAGAGCTGTAATCCCAAGAAGGACTCAGCGTCTCAACGACCTGCTAAACTAAACATCGCGATCAACTATGAAGAAAATCCTGCTATCCACCATTCTCGCCGTTGGCTTGGCTGCCCCCGTTCTCGCGGGTGACGGCAAAGCTCCGGTTTCCAAGAATCCCACTTGCGCCCTGCTACCTCCGGCCAGCCTTTACAACGCTAAAGAGTTCCAGTTCGACCTCTACGGCACCCATTCCTTCGCGGATCCCATGGGACCTGACGACTGGGGCGGCGGCGGCGGTGTGAACTACTTTTTCACCCGTCATTTCGGTGTCGGTGCAGAAGGTCAGTTCTATGACACCCCTGGCGACATCGCTGGAACGGCTGCGGTCAATGCGATCTTCCGTTTCCCTATCGGTGAAACCGGCTTTGCCCCCTACGCTTACGCTGGTGGCGGTATCATCTACAACGCCGAAGACCTCGACTATGATGACTTCTCCGACGCATTCGACCGCTTCTTCGACGGCGACGACGCTCGTGCCGGTGATGACGTGCTGATCGAAATCCACGCCGGTGCCGGTATCGAATACCGCTGCACAAAAAACATGGGCGTGTTTGTCGACGGTCGCTACACTTGGACCGATCTCGACGAAGTCGACTTCTCGACGGTCCGCGCTGGTGTTCGTTTCGTATTCTAATCGAAGATCACCCATCACAATTCTCGCCGTTCGGTCAACGATCGGCAGTCAGAAACCGCCGCAGCCGAAACGCTGCGGCGGTTTTTTTTCGGCTTTTCGCAAGCCGACAATCAGCGACAATGAAGCGATATGGCACTCTCCCTGACCGACGACCAACGTGAGACGCTCTACGACAACGTCGACGAATCCGACTACTCGCTGGAGGATTGGCAAAGCGCGCTTGAAGCATTCGACCGCTGGCTGGCTCAGCACGATATCGCCATTCGCCCCATCGATGCCATGCTCGGTTACGTGCACTGTTGCACGATGACTAACGCCGAGACTCTGCCTTCGCCTGATCTCAGCGCTACACTCATCGCCATGCTCGACCAATACGGCTTCGACGCCGCCAAAGATGCGACTGACGCCGAAGCCGGAACGAATTGATCGCTCAACTGATCAGCCGAGCAGATTGCAGGCGCTGACTAAAGCCTTGAGACCCGCCATTTCGATCGACGGATCGACCCCGCAGCCCCAGACCAAGGGCCCGTCTTTGTCCAGACCACGCACCTGAACATAGGCTGCCGAGTCAGCATCCGAGCCGCCACGTACCGCGTGCGAACGGTAGTCGGTGACCGTGAAGTCCTTCAGTCCCGCCTGCTCCAAAGCCAGCACGAAAGCGTTGATCGGACCATTGCCGAGCGCCTCGATCTCGATCTCGCCAGACTCATCGGAAGCACCGTCGGTCACCCGCGCTTTGCAGCGGACCTGCCCGTCACCGCCAGCCCGGTGATCGAGTTCATACTCAACCAAAGCAAGCGGTGTAGACACATTCACAAACTGTTCAAAGAACGCATCACGAATTTCATCGGCCTCCAACTCGCGACCGAGCTTATCGGCCATGTTGTAAATGCGTCCGCCAACCTGAGCATGCATCGTTTTTGGCAACTCGAAGCCGTGCTCGCGATCGAGAATGTAGGCAACCCCGCCTTTACCACTCTGACTGTTGATACGAATGATCGCCTCATAACTGCGCCCGAGATCTTCCGGATCGATGGTCAAGTAAGGCACACCCCAGGCAATCGACTCCGGCACCTCGCCATCCGTCGCAGCTAATTCGACATCGCCGCGACGACGGTCGAAGCCTTTCTTGATCGCGTCCTGATGACTGCCCGAAAAGGCTGTAAAAACCAACTCACCCGCATACGGCAAACGCTCCGGAACCGTCATCCGAGTGGTGCGTTCGTAGATTTCGCGGATGTGTGTCAGATCGGAAAAATCCAAGCCGGTCTCGATACCGTGACTGTTCATGTTCAACGCAACCGTGACGATGTCGAGATTGCCGGTGCGTTCACCATTGCCGAACAAAGTGCCTTCGACGCGATCCGCACCGGCTAACAAGCCGAGTTCGGTCGCCGCCGTACCCGTGCCACGATCGTTATGCGTGTGCAGACTGATGATCACCGATTCGCGATTTTTCACCTTGCGACAGAACCACTCGATCTGATCGGCGTGCACATTTGGCGTCGCCCACTCAACCGTCGCCGGCAGATTCAAAATGATCCGATTATCCGGCGTCGGCTGCCAGACCTCCATGACTGCCTCGCAAACCTCAATCGAAAAATCGAGCTCCGTGTCGCTGAAACTTTCCGGGGAATACTGCAGGGTCAATTCCGTGTCCGCCAAGGTCGATCGCAACTCCTGGATCAGCTTCGCACCGTTCACCGCGATCTCGCGAATGTCGTCACGACTGGCATCCCCAAACGTCACCCTCCGTTGCAGCGGCGACGTCGAATTGTAAAGATGTACCACCGCCCGTCGAGCGCCCTGCAAGCTTTCAAAAGTGCGCCGAATCAAGTGCTCGCGCGCTTGCACCAGCACCTGCACCGTCACATCTTCGGGAATGCGATCCTCTTCGATCAATCGGCGCAGAAAACGAAATTCCGTGTCCGATGCCGAAGGAAAGCCGACCTCGATTTGCTTGAAGCCGATCGACGTCAACAGCGCGAACATTTCGACCTTCTCGTCGACACTCATCGGCACCGGTAGCGCCTGATTGCCATCGCGTAGGTCGACGCTGCACCAGATCGGCGCAGCTTCGATTGACTTATCCGGCCAAGTTCGATCAGGCAGATCGACCTTGGGAAAGGGCCGGTATTTTCGGATGGATTCTGGTTTCATAGAAAATCGGTAGACGGTGGGATAACAAAGGACAGAGTGGCAGGGAAGGCAATGCCTCTACCTCGAATCCAATTTCCTCCGGAAGGACCGATTTTGCCCGCTGAGCGGAGCAGGCCTTATTCAGGCGCAAAACAAAAACTGGGAGAGGGAGAGACAACGGCGGACTAAAGCCCTGGCGCGAGGAGCGCGAGCCGCAGTAGCGAACGGTTGCTATTGGAAAAAGGTCTCATCCCTGTTAAGAATGACGTAAGGTACTGGGCGTCCTCGCCTTGTCCAGAAATTTTGTCTGGTCGGGGAGTCGCGCCCTCGCCATGAACGAATTCATCCTCAACGAGGAAATCTACCATCGGGTCATTCAGACCGAATTGCCGGCGGCGAAGTCGTGGATCTGGATCGCCACCGCCGACATCAAGGACCTGCACGTTGACCGCGGCAAAAAGCGCTTCGTGCCCTTCCTCCAAGTCCTCGCCGAGTTGGTTCGCGAAGGCGTCGAAGTTCGGCTCATCCACGCTAAAGAACCCGGGCCAAGGTTTCGCAAGGACTTCGATCGCTTTCCCGAACTGGTCGAGTCGCAACGCTTCGATCGGCTGCTCTGCCCGCGTATGCACATGAAAACCATCGTCATCGATGGCAAGGTCGCCTTCATCGGTTCCGCCAATCTTACCGGTGCCGGTATGGGTGCCAAGTCACCCCTGCGCCGCAACTTCGAATCCGGCTTCATCAGCCGCGATCCCGCCGTCATTGACCGCGCCATGGAGTTCCTCGACCAACTTTGGATCGGTGACTTCTGCATCAAATGCGGTCGCCGAGAATATTGCCCGGATCCCGTGGTGTGACGCAAACGCGCACCCGTTTCGCGGCCATCGCGCGCAGTTCGTAGTTTCCTTCGGGGGCGATCTCGGCCAACCTCCCGCCATGAGTCACCTCATCGATCTTTCAGGAAAAACCGTTCTCATCACCGGCGCATCGAGCGGTATCGGCGCGCAAACCGCACGCACCTTTCACGGCGCTGGCGCCGAAGTTTTTATCAACCATCCCGGACTCGGCGACACTGCCGCAGATGCCGACAAGCTCGTCGCCGAACTCGGTCAACGAGCTCACGCCGTCGCCGCCGACGTAGCCGACGCTGAAGCCGTGCAGTGGATGATGAGTGACATCGCCAGCAAGGCAGACGGCATCGATTTTCTCATCAATAACGCCGCCATCATCCGCGACCGAACCATCGAAAAGATGTCACTCGATGAATGGCAGCAAGTCATCGACGTCAACCTCAGTGGCGTTTTCCACTGCTGCAAGTACGGCCTCGAAATCATGCGCAACAATGGCGCGATCGTCAGTCTCGGCAGCATCTCCGCACTTCAAGGATTCTACGGACAAGCCAACTACGCCGCCGCTAAAGCCGGAGTATTATCCATGACTCGAGTGCTCAGCCGCGAAACTGCACGACGCGGCATTCGAGCCAACGCCATCGCACCCGGCGTCATCGATACCGCCATGGCCGCGACCATCCCCGACGAAGTGCGCACCGAGATGCTCAAAAACGTTCCGCTCAATCGCTTCGGCGAGCCCCGCGAAATCGCCGAAGTCGCGCTTTTCCTCTGCTCTCCACTCGCATCCTACGTCACCGGCCAAACCATCGAAGTCAACGGCGGCTGGCGTGGCTGATTTTGTCATGAGAGCTGCCGCAAAGATCACTACCGCCGCCGAAGCCGTCGCCTGCATTCCCGACGGGGCAACCGTCGCCGTCGGTGGGTTTGTCGGCGCCGGTCACCCCGAGGCGCTCAGTGCCGCCATTGAAAAACGCTTTCTCGAACACGACAAGCCCCGCGACCTCAACCTCGTTTACGCCGCAGGCCAAGGCGATCGACTCGATCGCGGACTCAATCATTTCGCCCACGCCGGCCTGCTGCGCCGCGTTGTCGGCGGACACTGGAACCTGGCCCCCAAGTTAGGCCAACTGGCCTTGGACAACGCGTTTGAAGCCTACAATATCCCCCAAGGCGTCATCTCGGTAATGTTCCGCGAGATCGCCGCCAAGCGCCCAGGCGTATTCACTAAAGTCGGTCTGGGCACATTCATCGATCCCATCAACACCGGCGGCAAGCTCAACCAGCGCACCACTGAAGATCTGATCGAACGACTCGAACTCGACGGCGAAACCTGGCTTCGTTACAAAACCTTTCCGATCCACGTAGGCCTGATCCGTGCCACCAGCGCCGATCGACGGGGCAACCTCAGCGTCGAAAACGAAGGCCTGATCGGTGAGATCCTGCCGATCGCTCAAGCCGCCCGAAACCACGGCGGCATCGTCATTGCCCAAGTGCAAAGACTCGTCGATCGCATCGACGATCCGAAAGACGTCAGCGTTCCCGGAATCCTGATCGATCATGTCGTCGTTGCTGAAAATCCCGGAGAGCATGACCAGACCTTTGGAGAGATTTTTAACCAAGCCTACGTCACCAGCTCCGCGGCCGATCAACCCACCGAGCTCGAACCACCGCCTTTCTCTGAGCGAAAGATCATCGCTCGCCGCGCCCTCACCGAGATCCCAACCGGCGCTGTCGTCAATCTTGGCATCGGTCTTCCCGAGACCGTCGCAGCCGTCGCCGCAGAGCAGGGCCGACTCCAGGATTTTACCCTCACCGTCGAAGCCGGCCCGATCGGTGGTGTGCCCGCATCCGGCCTCAGCTTTGGTTGCGCCCATCATCCCGAAGCGATCATCGACCAACCCGCACAGTTCGATTTCTACGATGGCGGCGGCATCGACGTCGCCATTCTCGGTGCTGTCGAAATCGACGCTGAAGGCAGCGTCAATGTCAGCCAGTTTGCCGGACGCTTTGCCGGCGTCGGCGGCTTCGTCAACATCACCCAGAGCGCCAAGCGAGTCATTTTTTGTTGCCCCTTCACCGTCGCCGGCCTCGCCGTTTCCACTGACAGCGATGGAAATCTGCAAATCGACCAGGAAGGCAAGCATCGAAAATTCGTCGATACCATCGGCCAGGTCTGCTTCCACGGACCGTCAGCGTTAGAACGAGGACAAGAAGTTCTCTACATCACCGAACGGGCTGTCTTCCAACTGACACCGACCGGCCTTCAACTGATCGAAATCGCGCCCGGTATCGACTTACGAACGCAGGTACTCGACCACATGCACTTCGCCCCCCTAATTGCCGAACCAAATCTGATGCACGCCAGTCACTTTCGCGCCTAGTTCATCATCGACCACAAAGATGGGGCACTAACGCGCCTTGGGCATGCCCCCTGCCGTCGCATATTTAGCCGCGCAGATCACGCAAACTGTGAAGGTCCTCGACCGCGAGGCCGCGAATTGGACGCGCAGCCGACGAGCGCTTTGCACTCACCTGCTCCGGTCGCTCTTCGATCAAGCTCTGCAGAAACTCCGCCGATCCCAGCGCGGTGCCCGCCGTCAGGTGCCTCACCCGCAATCGGAACAGCTCATGCAAAGGAAGCTTACCTTCTCGCAATAGCACTTCCGCAACCGCCCCTGCCGAAGCCCCCTTACGAGTCGCGCAAATGTTATTTCCCCGCAGTGCTACCGCCTTGCCGAACAACACCACTCGGTATTCTAGCGCTGCATTTCGCCAACTCAGCACCGGCTTCTTCGCATCGCCACCTCGCCCCTGTTGATCTATCACCGCCCGTAACCCCTTACGCGCTCTCACATTTCCACCCAATGCCTGCCCATAACCGCACCAACGATAGTCCTTCGGGTCCTCGACCAATCCCGCTCTCACCGGATTCAAATCAATATAACAAGCAACCGTCCGCACCGCGCGAGGCGAGTTCTCCACCAACACACTGCGAAAACGAGCACTCCAAAGTGTGCCGATGCGCTGATGATGGTCATTATACCAGATTGAAAAGCGCTGCTTCAGTTCCTTAACAAAAATCGACAGATCCCCAATCCGTGACAGGTAGCGATCAGCAAGTTCCGCCAACGCCACATCGTGCCCGCCAGCGAGCAACTGCTCCATTTCATCGCGTAATTCCCTCAACTCCCGCCCCTTGTAAAGGATAGCCATATGCTTCAGGAAGGCGGCCGAGTCTCCCCGCAAGCGGATGCGTAAACGATCGGCATCACTATTATTGATCCTTACTAAAAGATGAAAATGGTTCGAAAGGCAGCACCATGTCAGAACCTCCACTCCACAAAACGCCCCCACTTTCACCAGCATCTTGCCAAACACCTCCCGCTCCACAGGCCCAAAAAGATAGTCCTGCCCCGCCGTCCGACTGATGACATGATAGACATTAGAGTCCTTCCACCCAATGAGTCGAGGTCGATGCATACGACAAACATCAGCGCACTCCGAGACATGTCAAATTTAAATAGGCTGCTTATCTAAATATTTTGTGAATTTTGGGGGCAGGAAGACTAGCGGACATTCGGCGGATGCGGATGCGGATGCGGATGCGGATGCGGATGCGGGTGGCGTGTGCACGGG
>JBBKXR010000259.1:0-2503 GCA_037969585.1 Verrucomicrobiales bacterium | reverse complement strand
AAGCCCTCCGAGAAGTCGGAGGGAGTCCGCCCCCACCTTGTCCAAGTCGTGGAAATCGCGAGACACCCGCGATTCGTAATCTGTTGTGGGACCGTCATGGGTGTGAACGCTGGGGGACCGGCGAGGAATGTCTGCTCGTCCACCTCTTCCTGGAAGGCTTCACACCCGATGAGATCGCCGTTCGCGTCGGTCGCACTCCCGAGGCCATTACGAAACGAATCAGGAATCTGGGCATCTACACGGATATGTTCGTCGACGACAGCGAAGTCGACCGGTGGACGCTGTGAACCTGTAAGGTTAAACAAAGCCGCGAACGAGTTGATTCAGCCTCCCCGGGTAGCCGGGGAGGTTTTTTCGTAACTGTGCGACTGCCCCACGCTGGATACCGACAAGACGCCAACACCCGTAATCGGCTAGCCCGTGAAACCTGCGGCGATTCCGACTTGTTTCGATCCTGACACTCCCTACCGTGCCATGGTCTGCCGCAAAGCCGTTCCATGACCACCAACCACTCCTCCACCGCTAACGAAATCTGGGCCGTCGCCGACCTGTTGCGCGGCGATTTTCGCCAATCTCAATACGGCCGCATCATCCTGCCCTTTGCCCTGCTGCGCCGACTGGAGTGCGTGCTGGCGGATACTAAGGACGCCGTGCTCGCCAAGATCCCGCAGATCGAGTCTCAGCCACCTGAAGTGCAAGGTCCCCTGCTGCTCCGCGAAGCCTCGTCGGATGGCGTGGCGCGGCATTTCTACAACACCTCGCCGATGGACCTGTCGAAGCTCGGCGAGACCGGCACCGCCGACAACCTCGACGCCTACCTGAACGCCTTTTCCGACGACGCCCGCGAGATCTTCGAGCACTTCCGCTTTACCGAGTTCATTCACATGCTCGACGAGGCCAACCTGCTCTACCTGGTGGTCAAGCGCTTCGCCAACTGGGACCTATCGCCCGCTGCGATCAGCAACCACGACATGGGGCTCGCCTTCGAGGAACTGATCCGCAAGTTCGCCGAATCCTCCAACGACACCGCCGGGGAACACTTCACCCCGCGTGACATCGTGCGCCTGACCACCGCCCTGGTGTTCATGGAGGACGACGACGTGCTGACCCGCAAAGGCATCGTGCGTTCTATCTACGATCCCACCGCCGGCACCGGAGGCTTTCTATCGAGTGGCATGGAGTATCTCTACGAACTCAACGAGCACGCCCGCCTCGCCCCCTTCGGCCAGGAACTGAACCCCGAGTCGTATGCCATCTGCAAGGCCGACATGCTGATCAAGGGCCAGGACGTGTCCAACATCAAACTCGGCAACACCCTGTCCGACGATCAACTGCCCTCTGAGAAATTCGACTACATGCTGTCGAATCCCCCCTTTGGCGTCGATTGGAAAAAGGTCCAACGCGGCATCCTCGACGAGAGCAAGCAGAAAGGCTACGACGGACGCTTCGGTCCGGGACTACCACGTGTATCGGACGGCTCGCTGCTATTCCTGATGCACCTGGTTTCGAAAATGCGCTCAGTGACCCCGGCGACCAACGCCAACGGCACCGCAAAACCCAAAGCCGACAAAAAGGCGAAAGCCAAAACCGAAGCTCGCGACGGCGGATCGCGCATCGGAATCATTCTCAATGGCTCACCACTGTTCACCGGTGGTGCCGGTTCCGGTGAATCGGAGATCCGTCGCTACCTGTTGGAGAGCGATCTGGTCGAAGCCATCGTCGCCCTGCCGACCGACATGTTCTACAACACCGGCATCGCCACCTACATTTGGGTGCTGTGCAATCACAAGTCGCCCGAGCGGCGCGGCAAGGTGCAACTCATCCAGGCTACTGATACCTTCGAGAAGATGCGCAAGTCGCTGGGCTCGAAACGCCGCCTGTTCAGCGAAGCGCAGATCGACGCCATCACCGCCAGCTTTGGCAAAGCCGATGCCCATGACGCCGACGAGCTTGGCATCGTTTCGAAAATGTTTCCCACCACTGCCTTCGGTTACCGACGCATCACCGTCGAGCGCCCGCTGCAGTTGCGCTTCGATCCGCAGGACGAAGACAAGCGCGCCGCACTGCTTGCGGATAAAAAATGGCAGAAGCTCGCCGACGACGACCCCGAACTCGCCACCGCCATCCTTAGCGCCCTCGACCAACTGAAACCGAGCTACCTAAGGCGCGACCAGTTCACCAAAGATTTGAATGCAGCGCTCTCCGCCAAGGACGTAAAACTGAAAGCCACCCACTTAAAACTCATCGCACAGCAATGCTCCGAACACGATGACAAGGCCGAATTGTGCCGCGATGGTAAAGGCCGACTGGAGGCCGACCCGGCACTGCGCGACTACGAAAACGTGCCGCTCAGCGAGGACATCAACGACTACTTCGCCCGCGAAGTAAACCCCCATGTTCCCCAAGCCTGGATCGATGAAAGCAAGCGCGACGACAAGGACGGTGAAATCGGCGTGGTCGGCTATGAAATCCCCTTCAACCGACATTTCTACACCTATACCCC
>JBBKXR010000258.1:0-17936 GCA_037969585.1 Verrucomicrobiales bacterium | reverse complement strand
GACCGATCCCCCGACGGTCTGGCTCAGCAGTAGCGAAATCGGCTCATGCCTGGAGTGCAAAGCGAGCACTCCACATGCCAGCACAATCAGCGTCACCGAGGTGTGCTGCGCCATCGCCGTGAAATTACCCACATCATAAAGATTCTCGACACTGTACAAGTAGCCGGCGAGCGCGAACAGGCCGATCACCAAGCCGACTATCGCCAGCCACTGCGCTCTCGCGCCCCATCGGGCCGGCGCTGCTAATGCCACCCCAAGCAGCACAAAAGATGTCGCAGTAAGTGGCGACATGCGCCCCGGATGGAAGGTCCCCTGCGCCCCGGCCGTTTCGCGGAAAAGCCACTCATCAATGCCGAAGCTGCGCCCCAGCAAATATTCCAGGCAAGTCGCCAGCCCAACCAACGCCGCGATACCAGCGAAGTAACGGCCCATCAGACGCTGCCAGACGGGAGCAGAAAGTTGCAGAAGCAGCGCCGCGCCCATCAGCGTGAAAGCCAACGCCGTATTAGCCTTCATACTCACTTGGCCCGGCAGCAGTGCCTTCAGTGTTCCGATGTCCAGTTTCCAGCCCAACAGTACCGCGACCCCAACCAGAAGCGTAACGCTGCCAGTACTCACGGCGATGATTCGGGGGCTTCGAGGAAGGGGGGGCATGTCTCAGATGGTGCGGTGTGATGTCTGGGAAATTCCGGGCGCTCCCGGAACTACACTTCCGTACGCTGCGAACTTCAATCTATACCGGGTCGCCGGCCAGCTCTTTTTGCACCGCCACAGGGTCGGTTTGTGGTCGTGGATCGACGGGGGCGATATTGCTGAGAAAGGAATTGGGGACGGACTTCGGGACAGGTAATAAATATCAAATTCACCTATACCGCCACTCCTCACCAAAACGAATTCACCACCCGCACGCCCACTCCTTACCGATCAAAATCAGCAGCAATTCAGCTCACCACGGTCAACCCGAACTCCCGCGCGTTCACGGCGATGAAGCCGTCGATCGCGCTAAAGCCAGTGCCATCGTTGCACCGCTTCTACACCATCGATCGGCGTACCGGCCATTCAAGATCGCTCAGTCTTTCGACGCCACCTTCGCGGCGGCCGGCTCGCCGATGCAGACCAGCTGTCCGTCCTCAGTACTGAGAAACAGGCGATTCTCCGCCAGCGCCAGACCGTCCCACATCGGAGCGGGAACTTTGCTCTCGGAAAGCGTCGAGCCATCTTTGGTATCGATTACTTTCAGCGTGCCATCCTGATGGACCACGTAGAGGCGCTCCTGCGAATCCATGACCATGCCGTAGAGTTTATTCTGCAACTGCGCCTGGCCTTCCACCGTGGTCGGCTTGAGCAGTTCCTCTGGAGCATCGCTCTCCGCCCATGGATTAACTTTCCAAGTCGCCTTCTCTGCGATGCGGTCGCTGCGATAAGGGCGCTCACCTTTTCTTGCCTGGCCCGAAGCTTCCCAGCCGGTGATCCATTTGCTGTCGAAGGTTTCGCCGTTGTCGATGTCGAAATCGCGTCGATAGAGCGCCGTTGTGCTGTTCAGTGCTCCGACAATGGTGTTGTCCCGATAGACGCAAAGAGGGCGGCGGTGGGCTTCGTTGGAGAAGCGATGAATCTGACGAAATCCGTAGGTCCAGGTTCCGCGCTCAGCGAATACGGTTCCGCCACCGGTATTGAGCTTGGCAAATCCATTCCAGCCATCGACTTCGATTTCTTTGCCATCAAGAGAGATAAACCACCGTGACATGGCGATGCGATCGCCTTCTTTGTGGAGAAGGTCGACCGGATCAAACTCGAGACCTGAGTTCTTATAAAACCCGAACGATTCATCGTTTTCGCCGTCATAGCCTTTCTGAGGAATGCTGTCGTGCTTCATCACCCAGTTCTTTTTCCCGGTCATCGGGTCCACGGAGAAAATGAACACGCCACCGTCGGACAACTCCTGACGTCCGGCGACAAAGTAGGCCACATCATCCATGACCAGAACCGAACCGGCAACCGGCCAGGCCGATTCGATCTGACCGTAGGCGCCCATTCTTTCATCAATCGGAGCGGCCTGAAACTTCCACACCGGCTTGCCGTTGTCGGCTCTCACGGCATGAACGTAACCGCCGTGATCGCCGAAAATCGCCAATCCATTGTGAATCGTCGGCGGTGTATCGACTCGGCCTCTGGCGGTAAATCTCCACGCGATTTTGCCCGATGCGGTATCGATGGCCACAACCTCATGCGCGTCAGGACGAGCGACAAAAGCGCGGCCGTTGGCGATCGTCGGCGGGCTGAGCCGACCTTTGACGAACGGGTTATCGCTCCAATCGGAACGCAGTGGACTGGAGGCGGCGAGAGAATCTCTCTTCGGAGCAATCGCGGCGGCCCACTGAATGGCAGTCTGTTCCGGGCCGGCCGCAGTCGAACTCGAGCTGCGCCAGACATCGCTCCGATACATCGGCCAGTCGGATGCCGCTGGTCTGGGCGCCTCGGGGTCGGCGGTGGCACCTTCAGCGGTCAGCGAAAATTCGATTTGATCGGCGGGGAGCGCGGGCGCGTAGTTGCCCGTCGCGACACCGGGATGCTCGGGCGCCATCGCCACGTAGCCTCTCAGCATCGGCCAGCAGGTACAGTGTTTGGGTGTCGCGTAGATCAAGCCGTTGGCTGGCGTAAATCCATTCTCGCGCGAGCAATTTGACTTGGTGATGGAATTGAGCACCAGGTTTCCGGTTTTGAGATCAGTCATTTCGACCACTCCGGAGAAGATCATATTGACTGTCGCGACTGGCGGAGCGCAGTGGGCGAGCCCTGCCTTCAAGGTCTGTTTGGTCTCACCGGTGTTGCGGTCGAGCGAGGTCACTTCAACGGGCTGGAACTGTGCTTTTTCCTTATCGTCGTAGTCGATCTTGCCGCCCTGTTGAATCCACAGGTCATCACCGATGAACATGGCTCGGGCCTGGCGATTGTGATTCATCCCGGGAGCGTAGGTTTTCTCCCAGGAGAGCTCTCCGTCTTCGGCAGATACGATGTGAATGCCGTTGTCAGCGTCACTGTTATTGAAGCTGGAAACTTCGTAGGTGAGCTGATCACCGTAGAGGACGCTGCGCTTCACTTTGTCCAGCCACGGAAAATCGGAGTTCTGCCACAGGACATCGCCGGTGTAGAGATCCACCGTGACTGCTTCGGATTTTTCACCCCTGCGTGGCTCCCCTTGAATGTAGCTGACCCGATCGCTGCCTGCGACGATGGTGCGCGCAGAGGACGCCAGCTTCTTCCACAGGATGTCGCCGGTTTCTGCGCTGAACGCATAGACGCCGGTAGTGCAGGTGGCCACCACGGTTCCCTTGTGCTGCACCAGTTCCTGCGGCTTGACGATCTCTGGGAAAGAACGCACGATCTCACCGGTCTCGGAATCGAGGGCGACAAGATTCTGGGTGGGGAAGGCAACCGCGAAGAGGTATTTCTCGGTCGCGACAGGACGGGCAAGATCGCCGCTCAGGCGCTTCATGACAAAGTTGGCCGGATCCATTTTGTCTTCCGCCTGAGTAAGATCTCGATGCCACAAACGCATGCCGTTAAAACTGTCGCGAGTGAGTGCGTGTCCGTAAAAATTACGACCGTCATCGCTGACCATTCCTTCCACCTCGGTGCCCGAATGCCCGGCGATCCAGCGAATTCGCTTCGGTTCGCCAACCGCGGTATCCGGAGACACCGCGTTGCCGTCGGCATCGTGGCGGGAGTGTGTCCAGTGGCCCATGCTTTCCGGCCAGGGCTTGTGGGCGACGAGCCACTTTTCGCTCTCATTCACCAGAGAGGGAATTTCCTCGATGAACTCGAAGCCGGCCTTTTCCAAGGCTTCCTGATTCATCGAACCCGGATGAGTCACGACCACGGCTCCCTCGGGAACTAGAACACGAAAAATCTCCTCGGCAGTCGCGGTGTTCGGCCCCGCGACGATAAGGTTGATCAGGTTCTCGGTGTACGGCAGATGCGTATAATCCGAAACCGTCTCGGCGGAAGCGACGCCGTAGACCTGCTTTTTGTGCAGATGCGCCTGAGCTTTCTCGATCGCCTCGCGCTCGGCATCGAGGACATGAATGATATAGCGCCCGGTCCCGGCAAGCTGCGTTGCGAATTCAGTGTCAGCTACTCCAAGCTGCACCACGAGGCCACCGTGAATCTTTGCCAGCGTTGCCGGGCTGTCTTCATCAGCTCCGATCAAGGGGCTCTGACAACACAGGAAGAGGGAGAAAACGGAAAAAAAGGTAAAAGCTTTCATGATGTGATTTCGATAAGCGACGCCAGACGAAATTCTCAGGTCTATCTCGTTGTGAGTCAAAGCCATTGGCCAACACCATCGCGTCACCTTTCAGTCGATCGGGAGCGGCAATTTTGACGCCGGTCCCGTAACCGTGAGTCTCGCCTATCATCTCCTCGCTGAATCGTGAAACCGGGGCTATAGCAGTGATCCCGGCTACTTGAGCACCGATCGATCACACCGTACATTCGAGGCCGTGACAAAAACAGCCCGCCCCGACAAGCCGCCCAAACTGATGCAGACTATGAGAAATAAATCCTGGGCGTCCGATCTACAAGGCGTGTCCCAGAGTTCGAATGCTCAGCTCGCGGATTCATGAATGCCATTTCCAAGACGGCCTACTACTGCTGCGGGACCCGCGCGCAAGATGCGGCTTCCGCCCGGCCGATCTGTGGAGACATCCATGCGAGCACCTTCCTCGCAGGGGAAGGTGAGACGATTTTTGCAGAATTTGCCGACGAATTCCGACCCAACCAATCCAACGTTGCGCGTCACCGCATCATCGATGACCACGTCCGTCAGGTGCTGGACCGCGATCCAGGGCGATGGATTGTCATCATTGGTGCGGGCTTCGACAGCCGGCCCTACCGACTTGCCGGCGGACGCTGGATCGAGCTCGATGATGCGTCGATCATTGCCGCCAAAGCGGAGCGCCTTCCCGAGGAGGAATGTCCGAACCCGCTCACCCGCATAGCCATCGACTTTGGTCGGGAAACGGTCGCGGAGAAACTGGATGGCCTTGTCACGCAGCCGCCCCTCGTCATCGTCGAGGGAGTCATTCTCTATTTCCAGTCAGGGCAGCTCAATCGTCTCCTCGGCGAGCTCGGCAGCCTTTTTCCGGAGCACGAACTTGTTTGCGACCTCATGACAGTACCGTTCTTCAACCGCTATGGTCGCCATCTCCATGAGAAACTGAGCGAGCTCGGAGCGTCCTTCGGGGATCTTAGCGATCGTCCCGATCTGCCGTTCCGCGAGGCCGGTTATCACTTAGCCGAGCAGACATCGATCACTGCCCGTGGCGCCGCACTGCGGGGAGAAACGCTCGCCGCACTAGCCGTCCGCTGCTTCTTGCCGACGCTGAAGTCCGGCTACGCGATCTACCAATTCCAACGGATCCCAACTGCCGCAATCTAGCCGGAGCGTTGACGGTGAGACCACCCTCATGCGGAGTCCGCCACGAGAATGCCGATCACCCTCTCCATCCGAAGGTCAGGATTGGCGTCAGGCAATAAAATAACACTTTTGAGGCCCCAAGGATCAACCTCTGAGGATGGGAGGAATTGAAAGAAACTGAAATTTTGATATTTATCGCCGGAGCTTGGACCTGATCCCGGGCCCAATTTTTGAAAGAAAAACCTCTGCGGGTTCAACTCTGCTGCGGAGCGGATTTCTTCAGCAACGCGGTCAGGATCAGCGCGACCAACTCGTCGCGCGGGGCACCGCCATCCACCTCCAACAACTGAAAGCCCTCCACCTCGGCCTGCGGCGGTTCGAAATTCGCTTTCAATTTTTCGTACACCTCCTGGTCGGCATCGCTCACCGCCGTCGCATCACTCGCGCGTTGAGCCATCCGCTCGTGAACCACCTCGTCAACGGTGCGAAACCAGACCACCCACACAGGCAAGCCGGCATCGCGCCCCGCTTCCACCACCCGCCTGCGCAAGGCCTGCGTGCGGAAATTGGCGTCCAATAGCAGCGGCGTCTCCCACGCGTCCGCTCCGACGCGGCGCAACATCTCGTCGTAGGTCCGCCGGCTGAAGGCTGCCTCGTAGTGGCGCGCCGGCAATGCTTCGGTTTCCGGAACCCCCGCCAGCTGCTTGCGCAAGCGGTCACTGCCCAGCATCGGCCACGATGCCTGGCGTGCCAATGCTTCGAGCACGAACGACTTGCCCGTCGCCGGCAGTCCGCAGCCCATAATAATCAGCGGCCCCTGTTCCGCCACCGCCGACGCGGCGGCGAGATGAAAATACCGTCGCGCGGAAGCCCGTGCGTCTTGACGATCCCCGGAATCGAGTTCCGGCTCACTCGCGGCGATGGCACTGACTTTCGCGCGCACCATCGCCCGGTAGCGCACCAGCGTCGGCATCAGCTCCGCCTGGCCGTCATCGCCGCTTTCACCGGCATAAGCTTCAAGGAAAGCCTCCGCCAACTCGCGATGTCCATGAAAGAGCAGATCCATCACCAGGAAGGCGTTCTCCGTCGCCACATCGGCACAGCGGAAGTCGTCCGAAAACTCGAGACAATCGTAGATCGTCGGCGGTTCGGTCATGCAGATGTTGCGCGCATGGAGGTCACCGTGGCCATCCACCACGCGTCCCGCTTTCAGGCGTTTGCGCAGCTTCGGCAACAGGATTTTGAAATCGTTGCGCGTCCGTTTTTCGAGAACGCCGTGCAACCCGGCGTCGAAGACGGTGCCTCGCAAGTCGCGGGTCTCCAGGAAGTTCTGCATCGCAAAGCGTTGCAAGTTTTCCGGATCACCGGCGGCGTTCACGTCCTCGCCCCGCTCCGCCCTCGAATGAAAGGCCGCGATGACCTTTGCCACCTGGCGAAGTTCTCCGGCCGGGACCTCATCGCGCGGCAACAAATTGTTGAGCATCCGGTCCTGTGGCAGCCGCCGCATGTGCACAGCGTGATCGACAATCTCGCCGCCACCATCCGGCCTGAAGCTCACACCACCCGTTCCAGCGAACAGCGGCATCACGCCCAGGTAGACGTCAGGGCAGAGCCGACGGTTGAGGCGGACTTCCTCGCGACAGAAATGCTCGCGCCGTTCCATCGTGGAAAAGTCGACGAAGGGTAGTTTCACCGGCTTCTTCAGCTTGTAGGCGTAATCCCCGGCAATGCACACCACGGACAGATGCGTCTGAATAATCCGCACTGACTGCGGAGATCCTGGATAACGACCCGGGTCCCTCAAGCACTCGATCACTTCTTGCTTCATCACGTCGATCAGAGCCTCCGCCGCCGGCGGACAATCCCTCCATCGCGCAAAGGTAACCGACATGGCACTCTCAACAAACGGATAATCCCCATCCAACTCAGGAGCAACGTGGCTTAGTTTGCGGGTAGTTATGTTGGCATTTCTTTCCTGTCCTTCATCCCCTCATTCCCGAACCGGCAGACCGCCTTCCAGTGATGGCGATGATCAGCGCCGCAATCGTCGCGCCGATGAGATTGAAGACGAGGTCCCAGCTGGTATTCTCGTACCCCCCGACGTTGGTTTTCGGAAGCAACAAGGTGGCAATAAATTCGATCACTTCGTTCAGGGCTCCGAAGCCCATGCCCGCCGCGGCGCAAAGAATCAGCAAACCGCTTGTCGGCAACAAAGGCCGCCGAGGCTCGGATTGCTGGTTGCGGGCAGCGGCACAAAAGCCCTGCCAACATAGCCAGGTGGTAATACCGAAGCCCCAGGCGTGAACGACTTGGTCGTATTTCAATTTGTGCGGAATGAACCAAAGATTGTAGAGAACACTCTCATCGAGACCGCTGTGCCACGCCTCGGGGATGGGAACCAAACCTCCCGCCATGTGCAGCAGCCCCCAAAACGACAATCCCACCAACACGCCGATGCTCAACCCAACCCGCCGATGCACTACGACCAGCGTAACGATGAGCACCGCCATCACTACGATGTAGAACACGAACTCCCCGTTACTCAGAGCCCAGGCACCGATCGCCGCCGCCAGCAGATACAGCAACGTCACACCTGTTACGATTCTGACCTGAGCAGGCGTGGCGGGCTGGTGCATGCCCAATCTTTACTCAACGGCGCAGGCTTTGACAATGATTCCTGCAGGCTGACACCAATCAGATCGATACGGACTTGGCGGGGCATACGCGAACCGTGCCGGGGGAGTTGACTGGTTTCAATAGTGTTATTTTATCGTCTGATCTCGCGTGCAACCAAGCGTCACCGACGTCGGCACCCTCGAACTTTTCCCGACCATTCGCGGGAAAAATTTCGCGGCAGGCCTGTCGCCTAGTTCCGCTTCACTTTGAAGCTGCGGAACTCAACCGGATCATTGTGTCCTGCGAAACCGATAAGGCCCTTGGTGCTATCCAGACCTTTCGGCGGATGCGCGATCTGGCTGCGGTCGAATTTCGAGATATCCGCGTCGAGAATTTTGGTGCCATTCAGCGTCACCATGATGTGCTGTCCCTGCACTTCGATCTCTTGAAAGTTCCACTCTCCAGCCGGACGCAGATACCCGTGCTTCGCGGCGGCGCAGTGATATATCGAGCCGTGGTATTGATACGGCTCCAAACCTTTCTTACCTGCGGCGGCCTGTTTCTCGTTGTAGCCATCGCTGTCGATGACCTGCAGCTCAAGTCCATCCGACGCCGATTTGCCACCGAGCGGCGTGCGCAGTGCGATGCCGTTGTTGCCAGCTTTGGGAAGCTTGAATTCGACCCGAATCTTGCCGTTCTCGAATTCTTCCATGGTCAGCAAGTCACCACCTTTGCCGGACTTGCAACGCACATTGCCGTCGACGACCTCGTAGCTGTCGACCGCGCCCTGCCAGTTGCTTAAATCTTTGCCGTTGATCTGCTCGACAAAACCTTCGGCATCCCGTGCGGCGAGTTCTTTGTTGGCTTCTTCTGCACTGATCTCGCGGACAAACACATTGCGCCAACGAATCTCGCTGCCGTGGGTCTGCAGTTGGATCGGCCCCTTGGCAAACGCAGGATCTTTCATCCAGCCGTTGGGCATTTTTTCCTGATTCTTGGCTTCGCCTTCCTTCTGTTTTCCGTAGGCGAGGTAGCCGGCTTTTTTATTGGCGAAGAAGTTTTCCAGCACCGCGTTGTCGACCACGGTCTCGCCGTTGAAAACGATGGTGACCCGTTCGCCGATCATGCGGATTTTAAATTGGTTCCACTCGCCAAGCGGCTTGTCCATCTTCTTGCTCGGGTCTTTGCCGGGCGCGCCCTTGCTGTTGTTCCAGAGACCTCCGGAGCCTTTGGCCCGACCGAGGCCGTTCGGATCGTCCTCGGCAGGATCCCAAATCTGCACCTGCGGAATGCCGCGCAGATACACTCCGCTGTCGCCTGCGGGCAGCGCCTTGTATTCAACCCACATTTCAAAGTCGCCGTAGTCCTTATCGGTCGTCAGGTAGAGGCCCTTGCCGTCATTGACCAGCTCGCCGTTCTCGACACTCCAATGGGCGTTGATGTGATTCCCCGGGTCGTTACCCTTGGCATCCGTCAATCCACCTTCGACGGATTTCTTTTTGTAATCCGCCTGCTCCTCCGACGTCATGTTCCAAAGCTCAGTCGGATCTTTGGTGCTCCAGCCATACCAGCCGGAAAGATCCTTGCCATTGAAGAGCGCTTGGAAGCCCTCCGGCGGGGCCGGATCGGCGGCCGAGGCTGAGCCAAGCGAGACGCCCAACAGAACGGCAGCGAGAAATGAGGAAGTCGAAAGAGATGCGCTGGATTTCATGGAGTGATACCCTATCCCCTCAGGCCCATCGGTCGAGCGTCAGATTTTCCGGAGTCGCGCCAGTTCCCCTCCCTTCCGCCGCCCCCGGAGCAGCACGACAGCCCAGTGAACCCTGTTCATGCTGGCCGCACGAGATTCTTGTGTTTCGAAATGAGGGCATCAGATGTACGTCGTTGCGGCGATGACCGACGCTTCGATGCCCCCCCCTGCGGCAGTTGCATATCTCCCCCATCAGGGCAGCAGCTCAGAAGCCTTACCAGCAGCAACGATTCCGAACCACCGCGCTGCCGGCGACGACAATTCCGACCTCTATTTCCCTGTTTGCTAAGAAATAAACGATCGCCACCGTGTTGTCGCCAATAGTGAAGACCAAGTTGGCGACGCCACGGGACGTGTGTGAATACTATTTCGCTTTCCGGTTGAGGCGACCTTCGGCCAGATCGTCGAGGTGTTGGTCGGCTTTGTATTCCTGATCGAGCGTTTTTTGCAATTCCGCCGCGATCTTGTCGTGCCCGAGTTCTTTGGCGAACCGAACCGCTGTCCCGTAACCGGATATCTCGTAGTGCTCGACGCGCTGAGCGCTCGCGATGAGTCCCGCATCTTTCACATCGCCGGGGGCGTCTTCCTTGATCATCCCCTCACCTTCCTCGATCAGCCCCTCCATCGCGTCGCATTTCGTATTGCCCGGGTTAACCCCGAGTTCGCGGCAGATGTCGTCCACTCGTTGTAAATGCTCTTTCGTCTCTTCCAAATGATCTGAGAACGCTTGGACCAGTTTACTGTCAGTGGCCGCTTTCACCATCTTGGGCAGCGCCTCAGTCAGTTGTTTTTCAGCGGAGTAGAGATCTTTCAATTCGTGCTCAAATAAGTCCTGGAGGTTTTTCATTTTCTTGTAGGTATATTTTGATTCTGTTTAGACCGTCGCAGCGGACGGGACATTCGATCAGAACGCACACACCGTGCCACGGTGCAGGAGGAGGGACGGATCGACGACTTGCCGCCTCGCAAATTGTGCAGGCGCAAGCCTTACGCCGTTCCATTCCCGCCATGCGGGGGTTCCCACCCTTCTCGAGAAGCGCCCGAATAACCATCACATTGCAATGCCGCTTGTGGCGAAATGCAATATTGCCCACTGCCCACTGCCGATTGGAACATCCCAGTCCACCTATACCGGACCGACGCTCCCGGCGGCGGCTATTTTGTTCGCTGACGTCGATCTTCCTAAGTGGCGGATAAGACCCCGCTCCCTCGTCGCGCGGGTAGCCGGTGTAGCTCGGCGGCGGACAAGATGCCTCGCGCCATTTTCCCCTTTCCCTTGTGGTTCGTCAGTCGCTTTTCAGCGGTGGCACGAAGACACGCAGGGCGGCACCCCGAGAGCGGTAGTGGAGGGGCGTTTCGAGGCGAATCACTTCGCCGTCTTTTGCCACATAAATATGTTTCTTGTCGGTGTGGATCCACGCTTCGGCAACTTGATGTGCCTGAAACTCCGGGGCGTCCTGGAGCCGATTCCTCAGCATCAGCCAGCCAAGCTTGAGCAGCTCAAGTCCACTGTGACAATTCGCGGTATAGAGACAGAGCCGTCCGGTATCAAGTTTGTCGCGCATACCGAGCGGTGGTTTGTCCAACTCGTAATCATTGTTACCGACGAACACGAACGGCGTGCGCCTATACACCTCGTCGCCGTCGAGGATGACTCGGACGCGCATCACCCGGAACCGTTTTAAAAAGTGAAACACGGAAATGACCATGGCAGGCCACTTGCTGCGGCCGAGACGTTTTCGCTGCCAGTCCCTGCCGAGCACTGTCTGGGGATAACCGCCTATCGACGAGTTGTTGATGAAGATTTTTCCGTTCACCTCGCCGACATCGACCGTAGCCACCTGCATGGCGGCGATGACACCGACCGCGTCCTCGACGTCCATCGGCATGTGCAGATCTTTCGCGAAATGATTCAACGTCCCGAAGGGCAGGACCCCCAGCGGCGGCGCTCCCTCGGCGTCGGCGAGAATATGGGCGACTGTACTGACCGTGCCGTCGCCGCCACCGACGACGATGCCGTCCACTTTTTGCTGCAAGGCCGCCTCAGTTAGATCGGCGATATCCCCGGCGGAGACGCAATGGACGGCGGCGTCGATGTCGTGGCGGGCAAACATCTCCCGGATGCGTTTTTCCACTTGCCCCGGGTCATCCGACCCATTGCCGGATGATTCATTAATCACCACCGTGAACTTGACTGGATGTTCTGTTCGCAAAGTTTTCTCGGCAAATCTTATCTTCCATTTATCGGGTTGGCAAAATTGAATCGCAGCCGCGATCAGGCTCTGAACGCGTCCGGGATCGCCCTTAAAAGTTCGAACTCTGCTCGTTCGACTCTCTCTTTATAGCGGGCCCGTCGAGATTGCGCGTCGCGCCATGCAAGTTGGCTTCGCCTACTCCTACCCCTCAACCAAATCGCGGTGAAAGCGCCCGAACTCACGACCAAGGGATTACGAACCCCTGATCTAACTGCTTAGTTAAAGCATCTTATCGCTTTACATCAACAAATAGTGAAGAGTGAAGGAAGCGCTATTTTTTGAACTTTCCGTCCGCTTTTTTCTAATCCATACAATGCGAAATTCCTAAGCAAGGCAAGGCAATGCCGAAGGCGCACCTCTGTTTGCAAAGATTGCTGATGTCAGTATCGAAACCGCTTATCGGGGACCTTCTTTGCCATCCTAAAGTGCAAAGACAAGTAATTCCGGAAGTCTCTGCGGCCTTGCGTGTCACTCAGATTGAGAATTACGAGGCAACGTCAGATCCGCTATTTTCGGCGCAGTGAAAGTTGCCTCGTCGTAGGGAATGTTCGCGCGATGACGGGTCCCTTCAAAAATGGTCACTGTGTTCGAATCCGCGCGACGAATTTCAAAGGTCGCCGGGACATTCTTGCCGTTGTCGTTTCTATGAACTTTGACGGTTTCAATCGTGCGCACGAGCTTGCCCGCATCGTTGTATTTCTCGACGCGCAGCGGTACCAGACGTTCAGGATCGATCCAACTTTTAACGCTTCCATAAGCGGATTTTTGACCGCTGGATGGTTTCGAAACCAGAACGACGCATTTCACGCCCATCACAGTCTCGGCAGCGGCGAGGGTCTGATTTTGCCAAGCAAAAAAGTTCTCGATGACATCTTGATAGGAGAGATCACTGTCGAACAGGGCTTGGCTCAAATCGGATGCTGCGAGGGCACTGAGTTGCTGCGGCAGCAAGAAACGATGTCCCGATGCGGCACCGCCCGCGACCTGTTTCATGAGCACCGACTCGCCCTGCCGTTCCTTGGGAAAAAGAATCTGATAGAGGACCTCAGCCGAACTTTCAGTCCGACGCTCCTTGATCTGAACTTGCAGCGAAGAGATCTCATTACCTGAAGAATCCTGCACAATGAGGCGCAGGCGAACGAACGAACTACCACTCTGAACCGTTGCGAGTTTGGCGGCTAGTTCGGAAGCGGTTTCCGCTCTGGCCGACGCCGCAAATAGCATCAGTCCAACGGCGAAAATCAATAGTCGGGGGAACGTATTCATCGATTTCAGTTGGTTCTCAGCCTTGCAATGCGAGATCGGGCGACAGGCGTGAACTGCGCCAAGCGGGATAGATTCCGCTGAACACTCCAACAACGAGAGCGATGCCGATCGAACTACCAATAAGACTCGCGCTGATATGCGGGTCAAGCAAACCCTCGATCCCCGGCACGAATTGCAACAACTGCAGCCCGCCTACTCCCAGCAAAACCCCCGTGACACCGCCAAGCAGCCCCAGAAATGCCGACTCCAAAAGAATCATGCGCATGATGCGACCGCGCCTCCAACCGAGCGCAAGCAGAACGCCAATCTCCCGGGTGCGTTCGAAGACAGACATCAGCATCGTATTCATGACTCCGAGGACGCCGATGGTCACTGCCAGCAAAGATGTGCTCCAGCTCATTGCTCGCACAGCTTGGATGCCCTGGCTGCTGCCGAGCACTTCGTTGGCCGGCATGGCCTTGCCTTCGGGGAACTCTTTTTCGATTTGCGCCATCAGTTCTCCGGCTTCCGAATCCGAGGTGCCGGGTTTCAGCTGGACGTTGATAAAATTGATCAATCCCTCATTCGCCGTCGCTTCCTGCAAGCGGCTCAGAGCGACGAAAATCGTGCCGTTCTCGACCACCGCACCGCCATCAACGATGCCGACAACGGTAAACTCCGTGGCTTCAATCTGCAGCGGATCGCCGACCTTCTTGTCCAGTGACCCGGCCGCCAAATGTCCGAGCACGACTGCGTATTCAGAATCATCGTGCGGCAGGCGCCCATCGAGAATTTTTAGACTGTTCCATGCGAAACCACCCCATTCCCGGCCCGACACCATGATCATCGAAAGATTCTCCACTCCCATAAGCTCTGCGATCAAAGAAGTTGTGTCGGCGACATGAGGAAGCGTCGCAATCCGTTGTTCGACTGATTCATTGAACGATTTCGGCATCACGCCACCTGACATATTGCCGACCACGATATCGGTTTCATGAGCCTTGAATCCATCGCTCCAACCTTTCTCGAAACCCCAGGCCACTCCTACAAGCATTACCACCGAAGCAATGCCAATAGCGATTCCCAACATGGTAAGTATGGTGCGGACCGGCCGCCGAACAAGGCCCCGGATTACGATGGTCAGAAAGGTCATTCGTCTAAGGCAAATTTGCCGTCTGAGGTGATCATGCCGTCTTCCATGCGTAGTGCACGGGGAGCGTAGCTAGCAACAGTCATGTCGTGAGTCACGAGAACGACCGTCATTTTCCGCTCGGCTTGAATCGTATTGATTAAGTCCATGATCGATTCCGCGTTTTTAGAATCAAGATTGCCGGTGGGTTCGTCGGCGAGGAGGACCTCAGGTTGGTTCGCGATACTCCTGGCGATCGCCACCCTTTGTCGCTCGCCTCCCGAGAGCGTGTCCGGAAAATGATCGCGCCGGTCGTGCAGGCCGACCGAGTCGAGTAATTCGGCCGCTCTGTCCCTGCGTTCGCGCGCAGGTCGGTCGGTTTCGAACATCGGGAACTGAACGTTTTCGATCGCGGTAAAATTCGGCAGGAGATGGAAAGCTTGGAAAATAAATCCGATTTCCCGGGCACGGTATTCTGCCGGATCCGGCAACTCAGCGATTGGCGCTCCCTTGTAAAGCAGCGATCCCGACGTGGCCTTATCGATGGCACCGAGCATTTTAAGAAGCGTCGATTTGCCGGAGCCGCTGGTTCCGATGATCGACACAAACTCGCCGGCCGCGATCTTGAACGAAACTCCGCGCAGAGCCCTGACCCGTCCGTCGTCGAATTCTTTCTTCAGATCGACTGCATCAAATACGCAACCGGATGGCTCCACCGATGAGACGAATTCCATAGCTACTACTTCGCCGGATGCTTGGTCCGCTGCAATGACGATTCGGCGTTTTCGTTTTGTGGGTGCCATTGCGGTCCGACGCGCGGGTCACCTAGACAACTTACCAGATGCAGTAAAGCATGGCCGTAGCTGCGAAAGGGCGGAAGCTCACAAGATTCAGTTGGCTCCAATTCCGACGCCCGGCCCGGCAGCTCCGCATGAGGCAGGCCCATGTGCAAGTGATGAACACCGTGATACGGCTCGTGCAACAAGGTGAAAGAAACCAGTCGTCCCAACCAGTTTCCGGCGACGACACTACGCGTGCCGCTGCGCACCGTGTTGCCCGTCAAGCCAACGTGCTCAATATACTTTCGCCAGCTTTGCAGATTGCCGGCGATGATCGCCGGGGCGGCATAAATGAGCAGAAAATACCGCCATATTCCAAGCAGGTGGACGCTGGTTAACAAAACCGTCCAAAACACCACCATCGCGCCGAATTCGATCCAGATGCGTCGCCGGATCCGCGGGCTGCGAATCGGTGACCCCTTGCGTAGAAATGAACGCAGAAACACTAAAGGCGTGAACAGAATACCACAGGTAAGTTCCAAAAATGCCGCCAGGATCCGTGTCCACCGGGGCGCGTCGGGCTCGACGAAGGGCCAGAGTTCCTCGTCACGCTGGCTACCGAGATGTGAGTGATGAGTCTGGTGGGAGACGCGGTAGACGGTGAAACTTGTGAAGCTCAAGGTGCCGATCAAGAGACCTTCAAACTCGTTAAACTTACGGTTGTGGCGCAGCATGCCGTGCGAAGCCTCATGGAACCCGATCAGCAAACCGTGCATGAAATGACTGCAGAGAAGAATCAGCGGAACCGCGATCCAGTAATTTTCAAAATGGACGGCGAATCCCAAGCCTATCATCGACAGGTAGAAGGTGATCGACACGAACGAAAAGGCGGAACGGCTGATCGGATGGGGTTTCCAGGCCGACGGTTCGTCGATGGGCTCGGTTCGGTTCATGGGTGCAGGTTGACGAGATCAGCGACTTGGGCGTCGGCTCGTTCGCAGATGGTTTCCAGTATATTCTTGAAGTGCTGGTTCATTGCTTCGATGTCTGCCACCGGGAACATATCCTCCCGGAACAGCCAGACAACTTCCATTGTGTCGCCGATTTCAGTAAGCTCACAGGCGAGGTCAAAGCGTGAGGTTCCGGTCGAACGAGTTCTGTATTCGACCTCGATTCCCGGCATCGACACATCGGGAACGGGATGATTCTGCAGGGCGAATCGCACGTCGAACAGCGGATTCCGTCCCGGGATGACCGGTTCGTTCAGACACTTTACGAGTTCGCTGAACGGCATGGCTTGAGCGAAACAGTCGACCGTCATGCGGTGGGTGGCGGTGACCTGTTCGGCAAAGCTGCTTCGGCGGTCCACGCTGCCGCGGAGCGGAACGATCCCGGCGAAAGATCCCATGGTATCCCAGACCGCCCGCTTGCTGCGTTGAGCGACCGGACTACCGACAAGGATATCGTCTTTTCCGGAAGCCCTCGCCATCACCAGTTGAAATGCGGAAAGCATCGTGCTAAACGGAGTCCCGCCCAAATTGGCGGCCAGTTTTTTGACCTTGGCAATGGTCTCGCCGGGAAGCTCGGAGGTCCAGCGGTTGCGCTTTCCCGGGTCGGAAGGAACCGAGTCAGGAGCGTTGAACAGGCGCTCAGAACCAGCCAAACGCTCGGTCCAGAACGGCTGACGCGCACGGATTTCACGGGGTTGCCACAGCGCCCGATCGGCCACTCCCCAATCGGTGTAGGATTGAGGCACGGCCTCCAACTTGCCGGGCACACCCAGCACGAGCATGGCGTAGGCGGTCCAAAGATCCGTCATGAAAACGCCGAGAGTCCAACCGTCGGCGATCGCATGATGGATGACCAGAACCAGTACGTGCTCCTCGGCGGAGCGCCGGATTACTTCGAACCGGTACAGCGGACCCGCGACCAGATCGAAAGGTTTGCGGACCAGTTCATCGATCAGCGCTTCGACCTCCTCATCACTACTCTCAACCTCCTGCAAATTCAGAGCCGGGCGTCGGGTCTTTCTCACCAACTGGACAGGACCATTCTTGCCGGGAAGGATAGAAAGCCGCAGCACTTCCTGCCTTGCTACCACCATCGCCAGCGCTTTCTCGCAAAAGTTGCGTGACACTGGACCGGACACCTTCGTGACCGTGCAGATGTGATTGCAAACATCAGCAGGAGGCACCGGAGATGCCGCCCACAATTCGCGCTGAGGAAAGGTTGCCGGATGGAGACTGGCCTCACCACTGCTTAGCCAATCTTTCAGCCGACTGCGATTGTCGATAGTCATCGGGGGCTTAGCGATGAGCGACCTCCTCCACCGGATCGTCATCCGTGGAATCGGAATCGGAATCGTCGTCGAATAATCCGTCGATATCGTCATCTGACAGTGACGTGAGATCAACGTCGTCGGCGTCGATGGTTTCTTCATGCTCGATTTTCGCGCTTGGGGTGGCTACGGACGCAGCATCTCCCCCTTTAGACTTGCCGAGATGATCGTCGATTTTCCCTGCCAACTGACCGATCGTTCGCGCCTGCATGAGACTTGCCGGTGGCAATGCAACACCGATGGAACTCTCGATCAGAGTTTCCATCTCCACCGCCATCAGAGAGTCGAGCCCCAAATCGGTGAGCGGTTGATCAGAGCGCAGACTCGCCGGCTTGACGCGCAGCACCTGACCGACGATATCGCGCACCGCCTGCTCGACGATTGCTCCCCTCTCCCCTTCGGCAG
>JBBKXR010000257.1:0-7133 GCA_037969585.1 Verrucomicrobiales bacterium | reverse complement strand
CGGGGGCGCTGCCAGCGAAGTCCCCAAGCACGAGATAGCGCTCGGCTTTTTCGCTTGAGGAGCGGCTCGCAACTCCACTGACGCGGGTCACGGTGTAGCCCTTGTCGAGCAGGCCGGCGACGATGCCAAAGCGCTGTGGAGCGGCGAGTTCGGATGCGCCGCTGCCCTCGTAGAGAAGGATTTCGAAGGTGTCGGGAACTTTGCTGAGCATGGGGAGATGTTCTTTGTTCGTCGTGCTTGGTTCTTTGTTTCCTAAATCAAGAGCCTTCCTTTAGTCGGCTGACGATTTCTTCGGCGCTCTGGTCGCGCATGTTGAGAACTTCGATGGAGCCGTCGCCTTCGGGAAATGGAGCGTCGGCGGCGTGGAATAGCCACTTTACCGCTCGGTGATGACACGCGGCGATGCGCACCGGGTGGTCTTCGCTGGCACCGGCGAGGAGGCTTTGCAATCGCGGATCCCGACGCGCAGACATTTCGCAAAGGTCGGAGACGCTCTCAAAGGTGGCGCCGGAATCACACAGTTTTTCCAAGACCTCGTTTTTCACGTCGTCGGGGACAACACGAGCGTGGGCGCAGCGACAGTAGAGAATGCGAGCGGGCACGGTTTTGAGACGGAGGGAAAGGGGATGGAGAGGTGAGACTTTACACCGCTACTTTCTGTTCGTCCTTTTTCTCTTTGGACTCCGGTGGAGAAGGGGGATTCTTTTCCAGGTCATCGTAGACGCCAAAGTCGTTGAACCAGTATTTCTTCGCGAAGCGATAGGCGGGATGCCTCTCGGGAATCTCCTCGCCGTCGGGTAGCCACTGGCTGCCGCGAGGGGTCATCGAATCAAGCTCGGCCATCGCGGTTTTACGGATCGTTGTGTCCTTGGCGCCGTGCTTCTGGACGATGGCTTTGACAACATCAGGACGCTCCAGGACGACGCAGCCGCGGGTATGACTGGCGGCCGCTTTGCGGAAATCGCGGAGGAATTCCGAGCCGTTCATTTGATCGTAGACACTATCGCTGTCGTGAGTGTTTTCGACCGCGAATTGAATGATAGGGCAAGGCTCGATGGCTCCGCCCGGCGAAATGTGATGCGAGATGCCGTTGGCCATCGGACACAGCGCTTTACCTTCGCCATCGTAGTAAGCGTCGATGAGTGCCATCGGCAATTTGCTGCGCATATCGACCACAAATTGGCGCACTTTCCTAGCCTGCTCGGGCGTCAGGGCGAGTTCTTCGTGAATCTTCGGACCGACCGGACGATAGGTGTGATACCAGGCGTAGTGGACGCCACGATCGATCAGTTGACGCAACCATTCCTCGGTGAGCAGGTCGTCGATGTTGGTCTGGCAGAGGCTGGTGGCCACGCCGGTGAGCAGTTTGTTTTTGATGCAATTATCGAGGCCGCGCAGGGTGCGATTGAGGACCTCGGGCTTTCCGCGGCGTTCGTTTGAGGCGACCTCGGTGCCTTCGATCGAGACGAGAATGGTGGCATTGCCCAACTTGCGCAGCCGCTTGGCGACCTTGTCGGTGATTAGTTGGCCATTGGTGAAAATTTGGAAAAAGCAGTCCGGATGCGCAGCGAGAAAATCGAGTAGCTGCGGGTGCATGAACGGCTCACCGCCGAGGATGCCGAAGAAACTGTTGCCATGCTTTTTGGCGTCGTTAACGATCTTGTTGAGCTCATCGAGCTCGATCTTCACCTGCGGCTTATCGACATCCACCCAACAGCCCTGACAACGCAAGTTGCAGGAGTTAAGGATCGATAGATAAAGGAAAGGCGGAAAGTAATCGCCCTGCTTCATCCGCTTTTTGAACTTGTTAACCGAGCGGACGCCCTTGACGCCGAAATTCCACGCGAATTTCCAAAGATGGCGAAGATCTGCGCTGCGCAAGGTGCGCGTGGCGAACTGGAGGCTTGGTATCAACATGGGAACAGATCGAGACAGCGTTGAACTCGGTATTGCTGAATCAAACACGATACCGAAGGGGGAAGCAAGTGGAGTCACTGCGCGATGCGGGGATGGTCGGTTCGAAAGTCGGTGGTGGAATATTTTTCCAATCCTGATTTAATGGCGTTTCATGAAAAAATCGACCTGCCTGCGGTTTGCAAAAATCGTCTCCCTTGTTGCTGTTCTGATGATGATTCAGAACACTGCTCGCGCCGCTGATGAGCGGCCGAACATCCTTTTTATCTTCACCGATGACCACGCGCCACACGCGATCGGTGCCTACAAAGGATGGCTGAAGGACGTGGCTCCGACGCCGAATATCGATGCATTGGCGGCCGACGGCATGCTGTTTGAGAATAGCTTCTGCACCAATTCGATCTGTGGTCCGAGCCGGGCGGTCATCCAGACGGGCAAGCACAGCCACAAAAATGGTTTCATGAACAATGGCAACAGTTTCGACTGGAACCAACAGACGTTTCCAAAGCTTTTGCAAAAAGCTGGCTACCGCACCGCAATCTACGGCAAGTCACATCTCAAAGGGCAGCCTCAAGGTTACGACGACTGGAAAGTTTTGCCGGGACAGGGGCTCTACTACAATCCGGACTTTCTCACCAAGGATGGGAAAATCACGATTGAAGGTTACTGCACGGATATCGTTACCGACATGGCGGTCGATTGGCTGAAAGAAGGCCGCGCTGAGGGCGAGGACAAACCTTTCATGCTGATGGTTCAACACAAGGCGCCGCATCGCAACTGGATGCCGGCGCTGCGTCACCTCGATATGTGGGCGGACGAAGACCTGCCCGAGCCGGATACTCTGTTCGACAAATGGGAGGACAATGCTCCGCCGGCGCGCCATCAGGAATTGGAGATCGATCGGCACATGGACATCAACTACGATCTGTTCGTCGATCTGACCGCCGACTTCAAAGAAGTGAAAACGCAGAGGAATCAGGACAAAAGCGCCTGGCAGAACCTGAAGCGCATGACGCCGGCTCAGACCAAAGCCTGGCGCGATGTCTGGGCCCCGCGCGATGCGGCGTTCCACGCGGCGGATTTGAAAGGCGATGATCTGGTGCGTTGGAAGTATCAGCGCTACGCGAAAAATTATCTACGCTGCATCAAGGGTGTCGACGAAAGTGTCGGCCGTTTACGTGACACCTTGAAAGAGCTCGGCCTCGATCAAAATACCATCGTCATCTACTCCTCCGATCAGGGGTTTTACATCGGCGACCACGGTTGGTATGACAAGCGTTGGATGTACGAGGAATCGCTGAAGATGCCGCTGATCGTTAACTGGCCGGGCGTTACCAAGGGGACGCGCAACACCGATCTCGTGCAAAACCTCGACTATGCGGAAACCTTTCTCGAAGTCGCCGGAGCTGATATTCCGGATGACATGCAGGGAAGCTCGCTGGTGCCGCTCCTCAAAGGTGAAGCGCCGGACGACTGGCGCAAGAGCATTTACTATCATTACTACGAGTATCCGAGCGTTCACATGGTGCCGCGTCAGAACGGCATTCGCACGCAGCGCTACAAACTGATTCAGTTCTACGAATTCGGCGAATGGGAGTTCTACGATCTCGAATCGGATCCGGATGAGTTGGCGAATCTTTACAACGATCCAGCCTACGCCGATCAGATCGCAGCGACGAAGCAGCAGTTGGAGGACCTGCGGGCGCACTATGTTGACGACACCGTCGGTGCCGAGAAGCCGGAAAAATGGCAGAAAGAAATGCGCCAACCGCAGGCTGAGTAGTAGCCGCTGTTGCAAAACCGTGGGCCGTTTTACGTTGGCGGCTGCCGGTAAGCGAGGCTCGTCCATGCCGGTAAGCGAGGCTCGTCCATTGAGGCAGTTTACAAAACTGCCCCACTCCTCCACTCCTACGCCTTAGTCATCCGATGCGTCGGCGTCGGCATGCCGGGGCGAAAGTGCTCGCTGTGGGTGATCCGATGGCTGAGTCCGAATTCGCCGTCGAGGACCTCGGCCAGCGCGGCCTGCACCGCGATGTCGAGATGCTCGGGAGCGGCCTCGGCGCGGATATTGAGGAGGATTTCTCCATCCTCGAGGGGGTCGACAAGGCGATGCGATAACTCAGGTTGTGAGTCGTCGCGGACCAGATTGATTGCGGCAATTTCGTTGGGATCACCGATCGGTGTTAACGTCATTTTTAAATGCGCTACCTCGGCCTGACTGTCGGTAGCGGCAAGATGGTCGCGCAGGGCAGGGGCCAGCTTTTCGAGAACGGCATTGCCGTCGAACTCGCCATCGTTGGGGGCTTCGATTTCGATGGTGGCATTCAACCAGCCCAGCAGGGCTTCACCGTCGCCATAGGTCTTGTAGTCAATGTCGAGAAAGCGATCGAGACGTAGTTCTGTCTCCATCGCTGCCTTGAACCACTGCTCAAGATTGTCACCTTCGCGGGCAGACATTTCGATGATGCCAGCCTCGGGAAAGCGTTCGCTGAGCCCGTTGCGAAGGGTCGTCAAACGGTCGGTGTCAAGCAGGTCGGTTTTGTTGATGACGATGATCTCGGCTTCTTCGAGTTGCTTGAGGTAGATGTAGCGTACCCGCTCGGAGAATCTCTTACCGTCCTCCAGTTCCATCACTCTCAGCGCGCGAACCGGATCGACTAAAACAGAAAGGGCGGACACTTGAAAATCATCGCCGTAAATTTTGCGCAGCGGCAGACTTACCGTGGCCACCAGATCGGTGCACGATCCAACCGGCTCGGCCAGGAACACGTCGGGACGCGTGTCTGCGGTAAGCTTGCGGGCGGCATCGATCAGCGAATTAAATCGACAGCAAAAGCAGCCGCCGGAGATTTCCTCGACCGGAAATTGATTGGAACGTCCGAGTGCCGAATCGACCAGACCGGCTCCCTGGTCGTTGGTGTTCAGTCCGACGGTTAGCCCCTTTTCGGTAAGTTTGCGGGCAAACTTCTGAATGGCAGTCGTTTTACCGGCACCGAGAAAGCCACCGATCATGATGTAGCGAGATTTGGTCATGGTGGGGAGGGGGATGGAGGAGGGAAAGGTCTACGATTGTAGGGCGGGCGCTGCGCCTGCCTCAGTGCGTTGGCGGAGATGGGCTTCCGAGGGGCTGACTTGCGATGGTCGCGTCGCTAGCTTCGAGTGGCAAGCGGAGCGCTTGCCCTGCAATTTTCTGTTGTCTTAAATTCTTCGTGAGTTGGCTGACAGATTTGTGTCCTCTATTTTGATCTGGAAAACCACCGCTACCGGCGCTACGCAATAAGCCAGAACTGACTAATTAGCTGTCGGCATATTGGGGGTCTTCCTGCATTTTGGTGATGATACCATCGAGGTGCTCAATGTAACCCTCGACATCGACCGAAGACGCTTCGGGTTCGCCACGAACGGAGTAAAGCCAGCCGTCTACGTAGGGACTCGAGCGAACGATGCAGGCATCCTCATCGAGAATCGGATTGCCGCCCGCAAACTTGCCATCCACCACACAAAAAACATCGCTGGCGGCTTTGAAGCCTTCGACCCAACCGATTTGCTGACCGGACTCGACGGTGTCACCGGTTTTCTTTTCCCACTCGGCCTCGACCAGTTCGCCGAGCATTCTGGTGGCGAATTTAGTGAATCCGACGCGCCATAGTCCGGTCTCATTTTCCACCGGAGCCATCCAGTAGTGCGACTTCGAATAGCGAAAATCGACCGGAAAGCGCGCTGAAAAGCGGGCGTGTTTGAAGCGGGCAAATTCCATGGTAGTCAGTCTGGCAGGACTGTGACCTGAGTCGATCGGCGAAGCAACCAGCGGGAGCTACGTTATTGCGATTTCTTTTCCGCCAGCATGGGCGGAGGCGAGGCAGGCATCAATGACCTGCTGGGTTTTAAGCGCGATTTCCGGCCAGTGGGGATCGGGTTCACCGCCGAGCACGAGAGTTGAAAAGGTACGGAACAGGTTGGTCTCCTGCGCGGTCGGCGCACTGTCGCTGTATTCGTGGACGGCGACTCGGCGGCTGTGGCCCTCCATTTGAAAGTCGCAGCCCTCCTGATTAAATTGCGCGTTATTGATGGTAAAAGCGACCTCGGCACTTTTGTAGGGTAGTACGAAGTCGTCCAAATGAATGTTACCGGCCGTGCCGCCGATATTTGCCCACTCCTGATTTTCGGCCAGGAACGAGCAATAGAACGACGACGATACGCCGCCTGCGAAAAATAATTCGCCGGTGAAATCGGTCGGCACCTTGGCATCCCCGTGCGACGCAAGCATTCGGCCCACGACTCGTTCGGGCATCTGAAAACGCATCGACCACAGAGCCAGCCTGACATTGTACCAACCGAGATCGCCCAAGCAGCCCAGAGGTTCGAGTTCGCCGCTGGCGCGAATGTTCTCCTGGAAAAATTCCTCCGGCGCGAGAAAGGTAAACTGGCTGGTGATTCGTCGCAGCTCACCAACATTTGCGGGATCATCGAGCGCTTCACGCAGTGCTTTCATGCGGGCGCTGTGCATGAACATCACACCGTCCATGAACTGCACGCCAGCCTCGGCGCAGGCGTCGATCATTTCCCGCACTTCGCCGGAATCGGCACCGCAGGGTTTTTCGCAGAGCACGTGCTTGCCCGCTGCTGCTGCTTTGAGAACCCATTCTTTGCGAATCCCAGTCGGCAGCGGAATATATAGAGCATCGACGTCGGAACGCTCGATCAACGCCTGGTAACCACCGACTGCTTCGGGTGCAATAGCGAACGGTGTGTGCGCTTGATTTTCATCGATGTATGCCTGACTTCGTTCAGCGCTGCGGCTGGCAACGGCGACGAGGGTGGCGTTTTCGGCGTGACGAATCGCCTGCCAGTTTTTGCGGGCGATCTGGGCACTACCGAGAATTCCCCAACGACAAAGCTGGGAGGAGGAGGGATTGGAAGGGGCGGACATTGGAGGGAAATTGCGGTCTGTGAGGGTATCTAGGGCGGCTGGCGGTTTCGATGTCAAATTATTGGCAACATTGTAATGTCAATCCGGCGCTATCAATTGAGCACGATAGGACCAATTAAAAAGTCACAAGGCCGTCCGGCAAGCCCCGTATTACTTGGGTAGCATCGGCAGATAGTTAAATTTCCTTGACCATCAGAAAAGCTTAGGTTTTTGTTTGCAAACCTCTGCATCCTTGAACCTGTGCTGGTAAAATCCAACCAATGCGCGTATTTAGGCCCTTCTTATGAGT
>JBBKXR010000256.1:0-51026 GCA_037969585.1 Verrucomicrobiales bacterium | reverse complement strand
GAGCAGGAATTCCTCGAAGCGGCGATGCGAGTCATGAAGAAGCACAAGATCCAGGTCAATGACCTGCATGCTTTTATGGCTTCGAATCGGAAGGACTATGCGATTGCGGACAACGATGTTCACTACACTCAGGACGGTTCCAAAAAATTAGCCGAACAGGTTGTCGCAGCCATTCGGCCCTTGCTCAGTGTGGAACCTTCTCTGGAAGAACTAATCGCCAACAGCCTCGATGCCTACGAGGACTATGAAGCAAGCGATCTATTTTCCGTGAGCGATGGCAAGGTGAAGGCCAAAGCCTTCAACGACATCGGCTGGCACATCGTTGTGATGCCCGACAAGACCGCGCTGGGAAAGACGGTGACCCTGAAAATGCGCGGCGCTCAGGGCATGGAGGGCTACACGTTCTCACCCTGGAGACCGAAGTACAACTATTGGAGAAGCACCTGGGACTTCGTCCAGTTGGAAATCATGCCTGAAGGCTGGGGCTGGTATTTTTTGCGCAAACCTCAGGAGCCGTCTTCGCTGAAGCATTTCGACCCGGACCACATGATCGCCACCAGAGAGACGGTGATCAAAAAGGCAAAATACCCGGTGGTCGATGTTCACACCCATGTTGCCCTTTATGAAATGGATCCGAAGGAGTATCTGCAGATTCTCGATGAGTCGGGTGTCGCGGTGATTGTCGATTCGCCGATGGCCAGCTTTGGACAGACAACGGAAGACGGATACCAGATGTTAGAGACTGCCTATCCCGATCGCTACCTGACTTTTGGCACGATTGATTTCAACAAGCGGCACGAGGAGGACTTTGCCAAAGAGGCAATTGCCAAGCTGGAAGCAGATGTGAAAACGATGGGGATCGCGGGCGTGGGCGAAACCCATGATAAGGGCGCCGGAGTCTTTGGCCATGCCTTGCGCCCGAACCGAAGAGGGCCGGTGCATATCAATGACCAACGATTCATGCCGCTGTGGCGTGCGGCGGCGCGATTGAAGCTGCCGCTGCTGTTGCATATCTCGGAACCGGTTGGCAATTATGTCCGCCCCGAAGAACATCCCAATGCGCGTTGGGGAAGGGTTTCCCGAAAATACAATTTGTGGGGCACGTCGGTGTTATCTCACCACGAAATGATGGAGCGCAGGAATTCCCTGATGGATGAAATCCCCGACCTGGTGATCATTGGAGCGCACATGGGAAGCCTGGAAGCTGACTTGAAAAAGCTCGGCCGGACATTTGACAAGTATCCGAATTTTTATGTGGAAATCGGCCAGCGGCACATCTGGTTCGGTCAGCAGCCGAACCTGGCGCGGAAGTTTTTCATCAAGTATCAAGACCGCATTTTGTTTGGTCAGGACGGAACCAAAACGGTGGCGGAGTATCGCCTCCATTTTCGTTTTCTGGAGACCGATGACGACCTGATCATCTTTTCCAAAAATCGTCCGCCGGTGTATGGCCTTAACCTACCGGATGAAGTGTTGCGGAAAGTTTATTACAGCAACGCTGCAAAACTCATGCCTCGGGTTAAGCAAGCCCTGCAGAATCAATACCCGGATCTCAAATTTCCCTGAAGGCGGGGCAGGCGTGATTGAGGTCAAAGAATGGCACGATTGGATGAGAGGGCTGGCTGCAACGAAATTTACACAAGGATCATCTTGTCAAAAGCGCCTCAACTGACTGCCATTCTTCCCTGGCCCCTGTTGCCGTGGCAAATTTTACCGCGACAGAAAGTAGTCACTGACGACGACCTCGTGGATCATGGTGCGCAGACCGTAGTCATCCGCCTTTGTCGCTTTCACGACTTGGTCGACGGAAAGGCGATCCAGTGCCTCGACGCGGCGTCCAGTTCCGTAAGTTAAAAGGCGCTCGGCGAGATGCTGGGTGAAGACATCTTTTCGCTTCATGAGGTAGTCTTTGAATTCAGTCGGGCCCGCAAAAGCTGTGCCGTCTGTGGCTTCCCCCGAAGCATCGATCTTTGGTCCCTGACCGGCACGTCCTTTGTGATCCGGGTATTTTGATCTCCAGCGTCCGATCGGATCAAAATTCTCCAGAGCAAAGCCGGGAGGATCGATGCTCACGTGGCAGGCAGCACAGGTTTTCATCTCACGATGTTTGACAAGCTGGTCGCGAATCGAGGTCGCGCCGCGTGTATCCGGCTCCAGTTCGGGCACTTCATCTGGAGGCTTCGGTGGCGGTGAGCCCAGTAAATTTTCCAGAATATAGATGCCCCGCACCACGGGAGAGGTCTCGATCCCATTCGCGCTGACGGTATGCACGGCAGCCATTCCCAGCAAGCCGCCGCGATTGGAATCAGTCAGACTGACTTTCTGGAAAGTGTAGCGGTCGTCGTTGGGAAACTGATCCTCAATCCCATACAGTTCCGCGAGAGGATAATTCACAAACACGTAGTCGCTTTTGAGGAAATCGGTAATGGCCCCATTTGTCGCAACCAGATTTCGGGTGAAATGCTTCACCTCTTCCTTCATCGCCGTCTCCAGATCGTCGTAGAAATACTCACCTGAGGCATCTCGAGCCGGCGGCTGGTCACCCAGTGCGCGAAGGTTCAGCCAACTGTCGAGGAAGCCATCGAAAAAGGCCTCCGAGCGCTCGTCATCAAGAAGGCGATCGACTTGCTGAAGCAGCACTTTCCGATCCAGAATGCGACCGCTATCTGCCAGTTTGGTCAACTCATCGTCCGGCATAGTTCCGTTCAGGAAGTAGGCAAGGCGACTTGCCAGGTCATGAGCATTGAGCAAGCCCTTCTCTTCAGCCGCGGCTTCGTTCAAATAGAGGAACGACGGCGCACAGAGAATCCCCTTGATTGCATCCAGTGTCGCCTGCCTTGGGGAATGCCCAGCCAAAGTTCGCACATCAACGAGATCAATGAACTGCTTCATCTCGCCGGGATTCACCGGACGCCGAAACGCCCGCTGCGCGAACTCAGTCAGGATCTTTGTGGAATTCTCTTTCTGGAATCCTTTTTCGCCGAAAACAATCCGCTGGGACTCGGGCGGCCAGGCATCGTAAATCGGACCACGCAGATTCACTTCGCTGATGCGAATGTGAGGCATCTTGCCATACTGCAGGACCCTGCGGCGGGCGTGAACGATACTGCCGTCGTGTTGGTCATCCTTCGGCCAGTCAGCCTGATAGTCTTTGGCAATTTTGCCGAAAGCCTCACGACAGTTCGCCATTCCATTCGGAAAAGTAAATCGCGGCTGCTGGCCTTTTTCGAGCCAGATTTTCATCGTGTACCATTGCGGCTTGCCATCCTTTAAGGTGACCTCTGCGAGTGCGGGCTCGATTGGCTGAGGATGATGCAGTTCTCCAATACTGCCGGTGCCGGTGACAATGCCGAGTCGGTAAGGCTCCGAGAAATCCATTTTCAGGATCTTTTTGTCATAGTGCGAGTCGCGGTGCATCGCCTGAGCGAGGACTTTCACCTCGTAAAAACCATCGGCATGCACGCCTTCTTTGAACTCATTGATGCCTGCGTAGCCACCTTCGTGATTTGAAGAATTCATCACCTCGTAGACACAGAGATAACGATTTTTGAAAACAGCTTTGTGAGAAAAGCTCATCTCTGCCCCGGGCTTGAAGGAGTCCTTGAAGGTCCACTCTTTCAGTTCGGGTTTTTCGATCTGGCCAAGGGATTTTTCGACGATCTGATCTGCCGCGTGAAAGTAGTTGTCGAGCAGGAATCCGGAAGTAACGAGCACGTCACCAAGCGTATCGACGTGGTCGTAAGTCTGATCTGTGGGAAAGTTTCGGGTCGGCGCAAAGGTGTCAATGCGGCGCGCGAACAGGTCCTCAATCGTGTTCAAGTATTCTCGCTCGTTGAGCCGACGCAAAATCGTCTGGCCTCCGGTGCTTTTGAGGCCTGCATACACATCGGCGACCTGCGCAGTGAGCGCTTCAACCGCTGCAAGGCGCTCTTTGTCGTCAGGCTGATCGGCTTTTTTTGGAGGCATATCGCCCAAGTTGAGCGCATCGATGATCTCCTGGACAGCGATGAGCCCGTTCAGATCAGTGATTGGAAACTCGAGATCGTGAAAGCTGCGTTCGCCTTCCTGAGTCAAATCATCATGACACTCGAAGCAATAGTTCGCTACGAAGTCCATCGCGACCTTAGCCTTGAGAGTGGGCTTTTTGTCTTCGGCGAAAACACTTCCACCAAGCGCGAGGAGTGCTATCGCTGACACAAGAGTTTTCATTTCAAAAAATCTGATCAGGCAAAAGTTCCAGTGCTGGTTCCAAAGCTCTCCCGCTCGACACCAAAACGATTCAGGACGCTGAGATACAAATTACAAAGCGGCACCTTGTGATGGTCCATCGGGACATCCTTGAATTCGCCGTGCTCGAAGCCGCCGCCGGCGAGGATGACAGGCAGGTTAGAATTTGAATGCGAATTGGCGTTGCTCATGCCACTGCCAAAGAGGACCGATGTGTGGTCAAGTAAAGTGCCTTCCCCATCCGCAATGGATTTCAGTTTTTCGAGGAAGCGGGCAAACTGCTGAAATTGGTATTCTTCCAGGACGAGAAGTTGATCGATGTTTTCCTGCTTCATTCCGTGGTGAGATAAGGTGTGATAGCCATTGGTAATCCCGAGATGCTTAGGCTCAAAATCGCCACCGATCTCCAGCGTCGCGATACGGGTTGAATCCGTTTGCAGAGCCAGCACCATGAGGTCGTAGAGCAATGGCAGGTCTTCCACCATGTTCTGGTTTTTCGGCTGATCAAACGGCGCGTCGGGCTTCGGCACTTCGACCCACTGTTCCTTGAGTTGGAGTTGCTGCTCGACCTCACGAACCGAGGTGAGATATTCATCCAGTTTATTTCGATCTTCCTGGTCGATCCGCTTTTGCAAGGTCTTCGCATCACCTTTGATCGCGTCAAGAATCGATCCCTGGAGCGCGTGCTTGTCTTTGACCTGTGCCAATTGAGAAAGCGGCTCACCCACAAAGAGTCTTTCAAATAGTTCCTTCGGACCCGGAATGGGAGGAACCCGCACGCCGCTGCGCGTCCAGGAAAGCTGACAGCCGCCATGGATTCCAGATTCAGATCCGATCGTGAGTGAGGGAAAACGCGTTCGGCCGGCGACGGACTCGGCGGCCAGTTGATCGAGACTGATGTTACCATCCGGCCGCCCCTTGGCGTCCATGGTAAGAATTCCAGTCATGAAGGCGTGGACGGCAAAGTGACCGCCTTTGACCCCGTGATCGAGACCGCGGTAGAGCGTGTAGTCTTCGCGCAAACCCTCGAGTGACTTGAGGAGGCGGGTTGATTGGTAATTTTTGCCCGGGGTTTCCGGAAACAGGTAAGGCAGCTGATAACCGAGCAAGTTACCAATTGCGACCATGCGGCGTGGGGTCGAAGCATCCGAAACCGTCGCTGCCAGAGCGCTCCCGGCACCCAGTGTATCGGGCAGCAACGAGTGCAGTGTCGGCAGCGACAAAGTTGCCCCTACGGATTTCAGAAAGTAGCGTCGGGTAGGAGACTTTAGGGATGCCCTCATAGATCAACATCGCCTCGTCAGGAAGGCTGCGCAATGACTGCTCCGCACAGATCCTTGCGCAATCATGCCTCCCTTGTGCCGGGATTGGAGGGGGTAGCGAATCCGATGTGGATTGGGCGGTGCGTGATTGGAGCGATTTGCGCTCTTTACAGTGATATTTTATTGCCTACCCTCAATCCTGACCCAATCCATTGCATCATCTGCCGGGAACTATAAACCGCGGAGCAATGAACCATCGTGCGGTCACTCAGGATCGCGTTCAAGGCTTGCCGCCCGGATCGCTTGGAGGGTAGCGGTAATATCCTTTTGCCAGTCGAGAGCGATGATGCCCTCGGCGCTCGCCCACGAGGGATCGGTGCCGCGGAGTTGGTGGTAGGTGGCGATGGCCGCGTCCTTCTGGCCGTCACGCCAGTGGGCAGCGGCGAGACCAAGCAGCAGAAATGAAGAGGGGGCGTCAGGGGTGACGCGTACGGCGGCGCGCTGGAAGGCGGCAATGGCTTCGGGGTAAGCTTCGAAGGTCACCAGCGACCAGGCGCCGACGATGAGTGCTTCGGCTGGGGCATCGGCGTGGAGGACGATGCGGCGGTCGAGCGCGAGCTTGGCAGGGGAGTCGCTCTCGAAGAGATCCGCGTAGCTGCGCATCAGCTCGAGTGGCAGGGGCGTTGCTGCGCGGTCCAAGAGGGCGAAAACGGCGCGCCAGTCCCGGTCGGCGGCGGCCGCATCGGTCGCGAGACCGATGAGGGCGAGCGCGAGGCTCTCGGAGCGGATGAGTTCGGGGGTGAGTCGGGCGCTGACTTGGGCGACAAAAATTTCGACCCGTGCGCTGTCGGGATTGCGGCACTCGTTCGCGGCGGCGGCGATGAGTGATCGCACGAAGTCGAGCTGCTCGGCTTCAGAGCGAGGCATTTGGTCGAACTCGATGAACGCCGCCGACCAATTTCCGGCTGCGATGAGTCGTGCCAGCGGGGACCCCGCGTCCGAGGCGGCGTTGAGGGGGGCTCGTGCGCGGGAATGCAGGAGATTGTCCGCAACTTCGGCGACCGATTGCAGGGCGGACTCGGTGAGGACGTAGCGGCCGTCGGCGAGATAGGCGGCGAGATCGGTGGGCCGGCTTTCATCGCGTCGATAGACTGTGAGGGTTCCATCGATACCGCCGTTGACGATGGTGCTTGCGTCTGCGGAGAAGGTGGCGCTACTGAACCAGGTCGGGTAGAACTCCCGGGCCCGCTCAAGGGGTTGTCCGCTTGCGGCATCCCAGGAATAGACGCCTGCATTCGAGGTGAGGGTGGTGAGTTCACGCCCGTCGGCGCCGAAGCTGAGCGCTTTGATGGATGCGTGGTAACCGGTGCCAAAGGGGAGCAACTTGCCATCGCCGCTCGCGGTTTCCCAGAGTCGAACCGTGGTGTCGTCGCTGCCGGAAGCGAGCTGTCGACCGTCGGAGGTGAAGGCAAGTACAGTGACCGGACCGAGATGTCCCGGGAGAATGCGGGACGTGGGCGGATCGGCGGACAGGTCCCAGAGGGTCACGTCGCCGTTGGCGTGGCCGGCAGCGAGGTCCTGACCATCAGGGGAAAAAGCGACCGAGGTCATCCCGTCGCTCCCTTCGCTGAGCGGCGGGCCTTCGGGTTGAGCGGTGGTCGTGTTCCAAAGTCGCACGCTGCCGTCCTGGCTCGCCGAAGCGACCCGCTTTCCGTCTGGTGAGAATGCGAGGGCGGTAAGGGTTCCTGCATGTTCGGTGCGCGGCTCGCCGATGGCCTCGCCGGAAGAAACTTCCCAGAGACGTAAGCTTTGTGAGGGTCCGCCGAAGGCCAGGCCGCTGCCCGACGCGAGAGTGCGCCCGTCGGGGCTGAAGGCGAGGCTGGCGACCCGCTCGCCATGGCCAGTCCAGTTCAGTCCCAGCGGCTGGCCGCTGGCGGTGTCCCAAAGCTGAATCGTGCCGTCTTTCGCGCCGCTGGCCAGCGTCTCGCCGTCGGGGCTGATGGCGACCGCTTCGATGGCATCCGCGCCGACTTTGATCGAGCGACCCGGCGGGCGCGCGATGTCCCAGACGCGGAGCGTCCCATCCCGGCTAGCGGTGGCCAGTGTCCGCCCGTCCGGTGCGAAGGCGAGACCGAGCAAGGTGTCCGCATGCGCGATGATTGGCTGCCCGGAAGTGGCGCCACTTGCCATGTCCCAAAAGCGCACCGATTTGTCGCGCGACCCGGTGGCGAGGATTCGGCCGTCGGGGGAAAAGGCGAGACAGTGGATGGCCTTTGCGTTGTGGCCGTAAATGCTCTTCGCGTGGGCAGAGATTGGCTGGCCAAGAGGCTCGCCGGTGGCGGGATCCCACAGCCGGACGAACCCGTCGTCGCCCGTCGAGGCGAGCCGCCGCTGGGTCGGGCTGAAGGCTATGGCGTTGACGGCGGCGGTCGAGCCCGCCATCGGCTTGGCCAACGGTTCGCCGCTGGCAGCGTCCCAGAGGCGCACGGATTTGTCCGCGCTCCCGGAAGCGAGCTGTTTTCCGTCCGGGCTGAAGGCGACGCTGGAAACCTCGCCGGAATGTCCAGCGAGCGGAACGCCGGCGCTCTCGCCGCTGGCCAGGTTCCAGCGATGCACCAGTTGGTCCGAGCCTCCGGAAGCGAGCTGTTTTCCGTCCGGGCTGAAGGCGACGCTCGCCACGGTGCCAGTGTGCCCGTGCAGTTCACGGGGATTCGCCGTCGAATCAGCCAGGTCCCAGAGCCGTACGGTCGGATCGAAACATCCGGCGGCGATCGTGCGGCCGTCCGGGCTGAAGGCGACGCTGCGCACGCCCCATTGGCCGGCTTCGAGCACGCGGCTGATCTCGAAGGTCGCCGTGTTCCAAAGTTGGATGTGCCCGTCGGCGCGTGCCTCGGCCAAGATCGATCCGTCCGGGCTGACGGCGATCGCGTTGACGATGGTGGCCGGGGAATTTAACGGCGTAGCGAAAGTCTTGCCGGGTGTCACGTCCCAAAGCCGCACGGTTTTCGCGCCGGTGCCGGCAGCTAAGGTTCGCCCGTCGGGGCTGATGGCTAAGGCGAAGACCTCGCTGCCGAACTCGGTCGCCAGATAACCGATCACCGCGCCGCTGGCCGCTTCGACCACGATGATTGCCCCGGCGTCGGAGCCGACGGCGAGCAGGCTGCCATCAGCGCTGAAGGTCAGCGTGGCGGCGTTCTTGAAATCGACTTCGAGGGCTTCGTGAGCATCGTCGTTATCGCCGAGAGTCCAGACTCGAACCACACTATCGTCGGCGGCCGCGAAGGTCCTGCCGCCGGATGCGAACCCGGACGCGCGCAGCGTGCCGGTCGGCCACGAGGCGAGATCGATTGTGCGCCGATCTCCCGCGAGGTCGAGGAAAAGGAGGTTGGCCCCACCACCGCCGACCACGACCGAGCTGCCGTCTTGGGTGAATGTTAGTGCCGCCGAAGAACCGTGAGACCAGCGTTGAGGTTCGCCCACGGACTCCCCGGTGGCGGCATCCCATAGCCGCACAGTGCCATCGCTGCCACCGAGCGTTGCCAGCGTGTGTCCGTCAGGACTGAAGGCGATGTCGGACACCATCAGCCAGTGGCCGCGCAGCTCCGGGCCGGACGGGGTGCCGGTGATGGCGTCGCGCAGCACCACGGTGCCCGCGTTCTCCGTCGCCAGCCGCTTGCCGTCCGGGCTCAGAGCCAGTGCCGTGCTGAAGCTCGCCTGCGTGGTGGCGAAGGGCAGCCGTCGTCCGCTGGTCGCGTCCCAGCGGTGTACCTGACCGTTGCTGTCGATCGAGGTCAGCCTGCCGCCATCCGGGGAAAAAACCAGTTCGGTGAGAAAGTGAGAGTGGTGAAGCGAGGCGGGCGAGGACCACACGGGCAGGCGTGCAGCATCGAGGTAACGCCCGACTTCCTGGCGTGCCTTCCGCGCCAGTTCGGGGTCGTTTTCTGGCGAGATCAAAACGGGGAATTGCCGGGCGAAACCGTCGTCCTCGCCGACGGCGTGCGCGCGTCCGAATCCATCGAACCCAACGGCTCGGGCGGCCATCATTGCGGCTGCAAATGCGTCGCCGGGATCGGCCTGAGCAGCCCGGCGCGCGCGTTCGAGCCAGGCCTGGCCCTCGTTTCGACGGGACTCGATCAGCGCTTCTTCGGTGTCGATCAGCGCCGACTTCGCTTCCGCCGTCCGCTGCTTGGCCACCCACCCGAGGGCGATCGCAGCTAGCGCCACAACGGCGAACACTGCCGCCGCCGCCTGGAAGAAACGCAGGCGTTTTCGCGCCTTCTGCAGCGAGGCCGCGAGATACCGCTCCTGAAGCGGGGTAAGGGCGAACATTCCGCTAGCCGCGACGCGTTGGGCCTCGCCGAGCCGGCCTTCGGCGAGCAGGTAACTCGGGTGGCCGCCGTGCGTGTCCCAGAGTTCGGTCTGCTCGATGAGGCGCTGGTGAGCAGCCAGGTCGCTCTCGTGTTCGTCGATCCAGAGCGCCAGTCGGCCCCAGTGGCTGAGCAGGCATTCGTGGGCGAGGAAAACGACCGTCTGACCGGCCGCGCGGTCTTCATCGGTGACCAGCAATTTGGCATCGAGAAAGGCGTCGAGGAGTGCTGCAGTTCCCGGGCGCGCGCGCAGTTCGCCGAGGTCGGCCCTCCGTCTTGTCGTGGTCTTTGCGGTCGGATCGACCCGCACCAGGCTACCGAACAGCGTCGCCACCGCGCGGTCGCTGCGCTGCGTTTCGCGGAGTGCGTCGAAGGTATTGTCCGCCACCGTGGCGATGGCGCCACGCAATCCGCCAATCGCTTCGTAGCTCGCCCAGGTGAGACGGTCGCTGCCCTCCGCGCGCGCCACTTCGTAGAGCAGGGTCAGGCAGAATTCGAGCAAAGGCAGCGCGTCGGGGCTGTCCTTGGCGTCGTTGTAGATTTGATCGCTTAGGAACTCGGCGGAGGCTGCCTCGCCGGCAATCTGGCGGAGATGAGTGCTACGTTCGAATTCGAGCCGCGCCGCGAGGGCGGGGAAGCGGATAATCTCGCTGAGCATCTGCGCGTCCGGGGGCGGCAGGATGTAGCCGCCGTCCCGCCCGACGAGCCGCGCGAGGCCCGGCTGTTCGGCGACGCGCGGGAAGAACTCGCTACGCATGGTCGCGAGCCCCCAGACGCGGGAACACGAGCACAGCGCGTAGAGCCCACGAAAGAGTGCCGCCCGCTCGTCCGCGCCCAAGGATTCGGTGAAGACCTCTTCCAACTGATCGACCTGAAGCAAGAGCTGCGCGCTCTCGCATTCGAGCGCGTCCTGCAGGGCGGCGGCCACAAAGATGTAGTCTTCCGCGTCGTCCCAGTTCCGCAAGATGCGCGCAACGTCCCAGCTGTCGCCGAGCAGCGCGACCAGCTCACGAGTAAACTTTTCGCTAAGCGAACCCTGCCCCTGTGCCGGTTGAAATACGATCCGCCGCCACGTTGACGCTTTTTCCACCAAGCCGCCCGGCCGGGTCAGCGTCGGCGCCAGACCCGCGCGCATCAGCGAACTCTTTCCGTAGCCGCTGGCCCCATAGATGAGAACAAAGGCCGGGCCGGATTGTCGCCGGGCGGCGAGCTGCTGCTGGACGTCGCGGATCTGCCGGTTGCGACCGAAAAACCGGTCGCTGTCCTCGAAGTCGAACGCGTCCAGCCCTTTGAACGGACAACCGGAGATCGGGGGTGGTTCGTAGCCCGCCTTCAGCCCCGGGATCAGCCGCAGCACCAGCTCTTCGAGGTGCTTGCGGAAGAGTTCTTCGAACGACTCCAGCGAGCGGTAGGGGAGAAATGCGCGCTTGATCGTGCGGTGTGCGTCGTCGTTTAAGAAGTGGCTGGTGAAATAGCGTTCGAGCTTGGCGGCTTGTTCCTGCGCCTCGGCGGCGTCGCACGGTGGGAAGGGTTCCCGGCGGTAGATGAGAATGTCCGGCTTAGCCGTGATCGGATCACCCGTTTCGGCCAGACTTTTTTCGTAGGCAGTGAACGCGCTTTCCAACTCCCATTCCGTGCCCGTAGGGACCAGTCCGTCGACCCCTCGGAAGCGCTCGGGCAGCGGGCTTCCCAGCCGGGACCAGAGGATGCCGACGACGATCTCGCAGCTGGCAGGATCGATCAGCTCGTCCTGATAGTGGGCGGTCGCCCGCACCGCGCGGTCTTCCCAAAAGACGTCGTCGAGGCGGACGAAGCTCCAGTATTTGCCCTGGATCTGCTCGATGACGCGCCCCGCGATTTGCCGCTCGTCGGCCACGTCGCCGGGGCTGCTGATGAAAATGCGGATCGTGCTGAGCATGGAATAGGCGGTGATCGCGCGGCGAGCCTCGGATGTTGATCGGCACTTTGCCGCTGGCCGGACCGGGCGATTTGGCTACTGGTGGACGGGATCAGGGGCACGGGAAGCCCCGCGACAAACTGGCTTGTATCAGAGAATGAAAGAGTCTCACAGAGAAAGCTGAGCCAGTAGTTCTGGCATTGGAACGTAAGCCGCCGGTGGTGACATCGCGGGTGTCGCATCACGCGATGCCAAAGCTACCGCAGGACAAGTCGGCGAGAGGAGATTCGGGTCAGCCATTGGCCGGTAGTGGCCATTTCAACCGCAATCGTTAGATGTTAAAAATTTCAGCGCCTGCCATTTACTCACTTCCTTAGATATTGAACTTCGAGGCGCCAAAAGGATCATTTTGTCGCCGGACCCTAATTTCCATCTTCGAACCTTCGGCTGGCTGATTCACGCCTAGCGCTTGAGTGATATCGACTCAGCCATTCCAGCTGTTAATCTATAAAGTTAGAATGCGTGGTAATCCTCAGTATAGATTAAAATTCGGTCCGGTTTTTTTAGATTCCACTCCAAAAGGAATTCTCGATTAGCGCATTTTCTTTGTCCTGCCCCGAGTTCACCAAGCTCGAGTCACTGGACGGCGTGGTCGTCGATGACAGCACCGCGAAGCTGAGCGGAATCTGGACCGCATCGACCTTGAATCAGGGGATCCATCACGGCTACCAGCACGATAGCGACGCCGGCGATGGCCATGCCGTGGCGATCTTCACGACCGAGCTGCCGAAACCTGCAACCTACGAGGTGCAGGTCGCCTATACGACCAATCAGAATCGCGCCAGCAAATTTCGGGGGCAGGCAAAAAATAATGACTAAAAGTCCGAGTTCATTCTTAACGCAAGAAACGAAAAAGCTGCCTCCCGTTTCCGGAAGACAGCTTTGTTGGTTTGAACTTTGAAACGGTCGAAAGATGTTATCCGGCCATGTCTTTGAGCCCTTTCAACGGGCGTACTTTGACGACCGTCGAAGCGGGTTTCGCTTTGAACATCTGCTCTTCTTTGGTGAAGGGGTTGATGCCTTTGCGCGCTTTCACGGCCGGCTTGCTGACCGTCGTGATCTTGAGAATCCCGGGGAGAACGAATTCACCGACGGAACGCTTTTTGATGTGGAGGTCGATCACCTCACCCAGCGAACTGATCACAGAGCTGACCTGAGCTTTGGTAAGCTCGGTGGACTCGGCGATGTGTTCGACGATCTGAGTTTTGGTGTATTTCTTGTCGAGGGTAGTCTTTTTCTTGGCCATAATATTGGTTTGTTTTCATTGATCTTTAAGACCAAGTGATTGTCCATATTGACGAATTTTAGCCATTCGGCAAGAAGGATTTCTCCTTATGCCCTACAGGGCAGCGAGTACGGGGGCGCAGAACGGGACGATTCGAGAGTGAAAAGTGTCACAGCAATCCACGCGCGTCCCCCCAATACGCCGTAGTTCGACCCCTCCAGTCCGGAATGATCTGTGCGCTTGTGACGGACGAAATCTTCTTCGAACCGGCTCGCTAGCGAGGCAAGGTGGACGAGTTGGAGGGTCAGGTCATCGCGCCCGGATTCAGCAGTCGGAGCCAGAGTCAGCCGATAAATTTCAATTATTCAACTTTAGCCGTTTCCTCATGTCTATCGAAGATGACGCTAAAAGCAGTGCCATACTCGCCCGGCCCCAATCCTAGTCCAACTCGCCGTAGACGATGAAGCCGGAAATTGGGGACAGGTAGGAAATAACGAATTTACGTAAGCCCTCAAAGCCGCTGTCGCTGTTCGACATCGAGACCCTAAGGCCAGGATCAGGCGCTAAGTTTCAAGTGTTTAAGCGCCGGCATGGAATGTGCGGCAAAAAAACGGGCAGGGGAGGAGTTAGATCACTCCCAAAACCTTCGCAGTGCAGCCAGCTGAAGCGACCGTGCTCATCAAGGTAACCACGCCCGGATCACTGCCGCTCAAGATTAGGCTTTCCACCCCGAAGAATGAATTTTTGGATTTTCCCGGTCGCGGTTTTGGGTAGCTCGGGCAGGAATTGAAATTCATGCGGTACCTTGAAGTGTGCCAGGTGATCCCGGCAAAACTGACGCAGGATTTCGGGTGTCGTCTCGGCCTCGGATTTTAGGACGATGAAGGCATGCGGAGTTTCGCCCCATTTTTCGTGCGGCAGGCCGACGACGGCGGCTTCCTGAACCGCGGGATGACGCAAGAGGGTGCCCTCGACTTCGACCGAAGAGATGTTTTCGCCGCCGCTGATGATGACATCCTTCCAGCGGTCACGGATCTCGATGTAGCCGTCAGGGTGGACGACGGCGGCATCGCCGGTGTAAAACCAGCCATCGCGGATACTGGCGGCGGTGGCTTCGGGGTCGCGGTAGTAGCCCTGCATCACGGCGTTACCGCGAATGATGATCTCGCCCATTGTCGCACCGTCCGGGGCGACTTCGCCACCTTCGTCATCGACGACTCGGACCTCGGCGTTGGCAAGGTATTCGACGCCTTGTCTGGATTTGATGACGGCGCGAGCTGCCGGGTCGAGTTGCGCATGCTCGGGGCGGGACTCGCTGATGGTGACGATGGGGGAGACCTCGGTAAGGCCATAGACGTGGGTGATTTCCCAACCGATTTCGGCTTCGACGCGCTCAATTGTCGCGGCGGCGGGCGGTGCGCCGGCAGTGAAAACTCGGACGCCACGCGGGCAATCGGTGCGCACATTTTCCGGCGCGTTGGCGATACCGATGAGCACGGTGGGGGCCGCGCAGAAAAGCGTCACCTTCTCGCGCGCGGTGATTTCGAAGATGAGCTTGGGATCGGCTTTTGGCAGGCAGATGTGGCGTCCGCCAACGGCGGTGATGGTCCACACGAAGCACCATCCGTTGGCGTGAAACATGGGCAATACCCAGAGATAGTTGTCAGCGGCGGTGACATGCGTGTGCATGAGGTGGCCCATGATGTTCATCGCCGTGTTGCGATGGGTGACCATGACCCCTTTGGGCTGTGCCGTCGTGCCGCTGGTGTAGTTAAGGGCGATCATCTCGGTCTCGACAATCTCAGCAGGCGCGAACTCGGGCATCGCAGCCGCCAGCGTCGCCTCGTAGTCGATCCAGCCAGCTTTGCTACCATTGAGATTGAAGGCGACGAAGTGCTTCAAATCGGGCACGAGGTCGCGGATGGAATCGACGGCGTCGATGTAGTCGGCATGCACGCACACGATCTGTGCTCCGCTGTGCTTCAGAATGTAGGCGAAGTCGGTCGCCGAAAGGCGGTAGTTGATAGGTACGATGACCGCGCCAATTTGTGGCACCGCATAGAAGGCTTCGAGGTGCGCATGGGTGTTCGGCGCGATGGTCGCGACCCGGTCTCCAGGCTGAATGCCGAACTCTTGCAGCGCGTTCGACCAGCGGTCGCAGCGCTCAAAAAACTCCCGATAGGTGAAGCGACGGTCGCCATCGATGACGGCTTCGCGGTTGCCATACAAGCGGCGGGCACGGCGGGCGAAATCGAGGGGCGAAAGGGGCGTTTCCATGATCGGTCGGCGATCATAGAGGTAGGGGTTCCGGCTTGGCGATGAGAAAAGGTTTTCAGGCCATTCGGGTCAGGCGATAGATGTCAAAATTTCAGCTACTTCCATTTCCTCACTTCCTTGGATGTTGACCTTCGGGGCGCCAAAATTGTTATTGTATCGCCTGACCGAAGTCCCTCCTTTGTGCACTTATGTCGCTCTCGGGCTGGGGCTGGGGCTAGCGTTGAAGGGGAGGGCCGTGATTTTGTATATCGAGTGGCTGAAGAAACCGTTTCGCAAAGCGAAGGGTGGTTGTGTGGGCAGAGTTCATATTTCTCATTCCAAGCCTCTGCCATCGGATCGGACGGAAGTCGAAACAGGTCGCCTGATCCCGTTTTCTATCTCGTTTTTCGTTTCTGCACTCTGGGAGAACCTGCGAGAATCCAACGATGGATCTCCGGGTCATTGCAAAAATTGTCTGGGTGTTGCTGACCCTTCCTGTCCTCGGAATGACACTACTTCTGGCGGTTTCGACGGTGACCTTGGAAGGGGGGCTTGTCAGCGGGGGGCTATTGGTCACATGGTTTTCGATTCCTGCATTGCTGTCCATCTATGAGCTTCGATCTCGTTTTGAGATTGGCGCAAGTTTCGCCTTCGCCTGCGGTATCACATCGGTTTTTGTCGCCTGGATTCTTGCCCCGTCGACAACGGACGGACAACACCTGCCCGCCGGTGTTTCGACTCACTATGGGGGCAGTTCCAAATTTCGGAGTTGGACTCCGTCAAATCTGGTTCCAGAAGTCGATCAAGTACTGATGGGTAGTCGACTTTTCAGCACTTTCGATCCTTACCTCTCAAGCGGCCAGAGCGAGCGTCTCCGCCAATCGATTCGGCAAATCTATGAGCCAATGCGCGAGGAGGCTGAGTTTCATGACATACCCAGCGTCCTAGGACAGGTTTACTCGGATGCGTTTTCGTCAAAAACTCCGACCGGCCATCGGTTTGTTTACCTTCCGGACTCAATTTCGGAGAGACGTCCGGTCATTCTTTTTCTTCATGGCAGCCTGGGTAACTTCAAGGGTTACCTGTGGGTTTGGAAGTCGTTAGCAGACGATCTCGGATTCGCATTGGTGGCCCCGTCTTTCGGCGTCGGAGAATGGCGAAATGAAGACGGGCTGCGGACTGTCGAGGAGGCGTTAGCCTATTGCCAGCAACGACCGGAATTTGATCCAGAGCGGATTTTCCTCGCTGGAATATCCAACGGCGGAGCAGGCCTTACTCATGCCGCACCGCATTTCGCCGATGCGCTTGCGGGGCTGATCTATCTTTCTCCAGTGATCGATCCAGATCGGATCGATTCAGACAGCTTCTCGTTAAATCGCTCTCTCGCGTGTCTCATCGTTTCGGGAGATAGCGACCGACGCGTTCCAGTGAAGTATGTCGAAAGGGGAGCGATGCACCTCAGGGATGCAGGTCTCAAGGTCGAAACCCATTTCATCCCCGGTGAGGATCATTTCCTCTTTTTCTCACAGCCGACGACAGTTCAGGGGATCCTATCAAGCTGGTTGATTGAACAAAGTTCGAACCCAATCGAGCAGACGAACTAACCGTCATTCATGCCATTCATCTGATCTCATTCCATGTTCCGGCCGCCTTCGCTAAACCTACTCTTGCCTTCCTGTGAAAGCTCTGCGACGGCTGCTGACTGGTGAATATCGATCCCTCCAGCTACCGCCAGCGCATCCGCTTCATCATCAAGCTCGGTCGCGCCCTCCACGAATGTGGTGCCTCCAGCGATCGCATCGAGTGCCATCTCATTAACACCACTCAAATGCTCGGCATCAACGGCAGCTTCCTCAGCAGTCCGACCACGTTCACGTGTGCCTTCTGGCTAGACGACGAACTTGATCAAAGCGTCCACATTGAGCGCCTCGACGCCCCAGGTCTTAATCTCGGACGCCTTTGGGAAATTGATCGCCTCGTCGAATCCATGGAACAAGGCCGCTGCGATTTTTTGGCAGGCATCGACCGTCTCGCAAGCATCTCCATTTCTCCACCTCACTATTCCCTCTTCAAGCAAGCGCTGTCCTGGACCCTGACCGGGGCTGCTTTCGCTGCCCTCATCTCTTCCAATTCTCTCAATTCCGTCGCAGCCGCTGTCATCTCTTTGCTTCTCTTCGCGATCACACATTTCTCCTCAAGCACCCCGCGCTGGCGCCCCACTCTTCCTATCGTCGCGGCCTTCTTCGCCGGAGCGTCGGCCATGGTCCTCTCGGCAGTGGGGATGTTCATTGATCCTCTCTTCGTGATCCTGTCATCGATCATCATTTTCATCCCTGGCCTCTCTCTGACCGTCGCGCTCACCGAAATTTCCACCAATCACCTTATCTCCGGCAGCTCGCGACTCGTCGATGCTGCCATGACGATGCTCAAGCTCTTCTTCGGAGCCATCAGCGGCATGGCTGTCGCCAGTTTCTTCGCGAGCCCAGCTTCTTCCAAAATCTGGAATCTTCCTACGCTGCCCGATTGGAGAATTTGGCCTGCTCTCGCCGTCCTCAGTCTCGGCCTCTGTGTCGTGTTCAACATCCCCGGTAGAAAAATGCCATGGGGTCTGCTCGCTGGAGCCATCGCCTTTGGTGCCGCCCGACTCGGTGAAACTCACTTCGGCATGTACGCCGGCATGTTCATTGGTGCGCTTACCATCGGCCTCTTCAGTAATCTCTTCGCCCGAATTACCCGCGGCCCCGGTTCGATCCTCATGACTCTCGGCATCATCCTCCTTGTCCCCGGCAGCAGGATCTACTCCCTCCTCAACCACTGGGTATCCGGAGAAGATATCCTCCCCCACATTAGCGGTGGCAAAGCACTGATTGGCTTCATCGCGCTCATTGCCGGTCTCCTTTTTTCAAACGCCCTGCTTCCGGCCCGGAAGAGTCTTTGAGCGATGATTACTGCCTCTTTATCAGGTCTAATTCGAAAAAGTTCATCGCCCTGAATGCTGCTCGAACCAATCGAGGATCCGCTGCAGTTTGTCAGCGCGGTGCCGGGGCTGCTGAATCCCGTGCGGCTCGTTCGGGTAGACAATGAGTCCTGTTGGGACCCCGGCGCTGCGCAGCGCTTGGTGAAAGGCTTTGCCCATTGCCAAAGGGCAACGCCGGTCGTCGCGTGAGTTGAGCATCAGCGTGGGCGTCTCGACCTGGCCGGCGTAGGTCAGGGGACTGTGGTGATCCATCGCGTTGGGGACCTCCCAGGGCTTGCCGCCAAACTCCCACTCGGTCCAACTCTGCAAGTCGCTGAGCGCCCACATCATGGTCATATCGGTGACCGCATTTTCGGCGACCGCCGCTCGAAACCGGTTGGTTTGACCGACCACCCAACTGGTCATGTAGCCGCCGTAGCTGACGCCGTAAACGTAAAGCTGATCCGGATTGGCAATGCCGTCCTCGATCAGGGAATCGACGCCGCTGAGAATGTCGCGCATGTCACCGCCACCCAGATCGCCGCGGTTGGCATCGAGAAACGCCAGACCGTATCCGGTGCTGCCACGAAAATTGGGTTTGAAAATTGCGTAGCCATTGGAAGCGAGAACCTGGTCATCGAAACCAGCACCAAGCCCGGCGCGGTGATGCGGTCCGCCGTGGGGGAGGACGATTAGTTTGTAGGGAGCTTTGGCGATGCTGGGATGAGGCGTGACCAGTGCGCCCTCGATTTGCATGCCCTCGCCGTTATCCCACGCAACCCGCTGGCTCGAGGCATTGAATCTCGGAGGTAATGTGTTCGTGACTGGTGGCCTGAAACGGCTCTCACTTTCGCGGGCCTTGGCATAGACCGTGTCGTCGGCTCCGCCGTCGGAGATTTCGCCAGTGTCGACGTTGATGATATAACGCTTCGAGTTGAGTCCGACGCTGGCATCGTAGATGACGTGGTCATTGTCCTCCCAGCAATCGCTGAGCAAGGTCATGCCAGGCGAAGGGGTCGCCTGAAAATCAATCTCCGGTGCACGGAAATTGTAGACGATGCGCGTCTCGGGCTTCTCACCCGTCGTCACCACGGCGAGGTTGTAAATATCCTGATGAGGTCCGCGGCGCGGTGAGGTCAGACAGATCAGGCGCGATCCGTCGGGGGAGAATCTCGGTGAAAATTCCGGTCCCGGGCCGCTGGTCAATGGCCGCATCGCTTTCGTCGCGACATCAATTTCCCAGAGGTTGTAATCCTTGTTGATGCTGTAGCGCACCGACTCTTGATCGTCGCTAAGATTGGCATGAACCACGATCTTTTTTCCATCAGTAGACCACTGTGGATCGCCATACCAGAACTCGTCATCGGTCAGACGCGTGATCTTGGTGGCGGCAAACTGGTCCGGTTTGTCTGTCAGGTCGGCGATCCAGATCTGCGCTGGGCCGAAGCCGGTATAACCCTCGCCCTGATCTTGGCGGGCGACTTCGACTTCATTTTCGATCTCTGTTTTCTCTCGCGGTTCACTGCCGTCGTCGGCCACGAACAACAAGCGTTTGCCGTCGGGCGAAAAGGCCACGCGACCGTAAAACTGATCGGGATAGACTCGACCATACGGCTTCTGCGGTCCCGCCAGCGGAATGGCCGTGCCGCCTGCCGCCGGGATCAGCCAAAGGTCGACCGTTGCCTCGGAATAAGGTGGCGCGGGTGATGTTTGCTTCCAGCCCTTGGGACGCGGGCGGGTCGAGTGGAATACGATCCAGGTGCCATCAGGTGACCACATGGGAGCGCTGGCATCCGGTTCGCCGGACTCCATCGGCAAGGATTTCAAAGGCTCGCCAACAGTTCGCCATAGCGAATGTTGTTGCGACTTGGTATCGGGATCGATCCAGTTGCGAATGGCGACCCCTACTTTGCTGTCTGGCGAAACCGCGACCGGGTGAAAATTTTCAGATGAGTAGAGATCGTCAATCTGCCAAGGCCGAGGCTCCTGTGCGTTGATTGAAGTGGTCAGCGCTACGATATAAAAAAGGATCAGGCGTTGCATAGATAGGGTTCGATGGATTGTTAAAATCAGGCGGAAGCGGCTCATGGACGAGGTTCCTCCTCGGCGAGGTCTGCTTCGGCCAGGATGAATTCGACGGCGGCGACGGCGTCGTCGTAGGTCGTCGAGTGGCCGCCGGTTTCGCGATGAATGCTGAGCACTCTGCGGCCGGATTTGTTGAGCTTCTCAGCGAGTCGTAGCACGCTTTGCGGAGGCACGCTTTTGTCCTGGCCTCCGGTGGTGACGGCCACCGGCATGGTCAATCGATCCGGCCACAGCTCAGCGCTGCGCTTTTGGAATTCTTCCGGGATCTCGGCTTTGCTTCCGCCGAACGATTCGCTGATCGCATCCTGGAATCGATCGTATTCGACGTGATTCGCCGTGCCGTTCATGGCCGCGACACCCGCGATCAGTTCGGGATGGAGGGCCGCAAAGGTAAGGCTGGAAGCGCCGCCCATGGAAGCGCCACTGAGGAAAACTCGTCGGACCTTAAATCGCTGTTTCAACTCGCCAATGATCTGCGCCAGATCGGCTTCGGCTTTCGGCCCCATCCACGAGGTTTTCGCCCGGTAGTCGGGGGCAACCAGGATCATGCCATGACTTCGGGCCACGTCTCGAACGGCCTGGCATTCCGGTCGATCTTGCCGAACAAACTGCCAGCGATCACTGCCGTGACCATGCAGAGCGATCAAAACATCGACTGGCTTTGCAGGTTCGAAATCGGGCGGAAAAACCTGAACATACTTCTGCTCAGATCCATCACAGGTCGCTGTGAAAACGATATCTTTCACGTCCGGTTCAGGCGCTTCGGCCGGCAGCAATCGATCCAGTTTTACCTTCAGGAAGTGAACGCCATCTCGATTCATGAACACGGTTCCAATGTGCCGATCATCGAGTTGCACGCTGCGGGCGGAGTAGTAGCGGGCGGCGACACTGGTCTCAGGAAGCAGGATCACGGTGTGGTCCTTTTCCCAGGTCTTGCCCCCATCCGCCGATAGATTGTATCGAAGGCCTTTATTGTCCGTGCCGATTCCCCAGGTAACCAGCACCCGTCCGTCGGTGAGCGTCGTCAGGTGGCGTCCCTCAGCGTTGTCTCTTTTGTCCGGAACAGCGGGGAAGTTCTCGATCGCTGTCCAACTTTTGCCCTCGTCGTGCGAGTTAAACAACACCAAGCCCATCGCCAGCAGTCCGCCGTTGGTGGTCCGGGCGACCTGCTGAAACTCGTGCTGATTGCCATCTTGTCCGACGATCGGAAACGCGGTCAAAGTGCCCGTCGCGGGGTCATACAACCGTGGCGATCCGACCCGAAGTGGCAGCAGCCAGCGACCTTCGCTCCATGGCAGAACATTGTGTCGAACCGCTCCGAGGTGTTTGCCATCGACTGGCCCAATCAGTTTTTGATCACTCCAAGTGAGGCCCTGATCGGAACTGAGACTGTAGAGAAGGGCGCGTTCGTAGTAGCCGTCAGTCGCTTTGTCATCGGCGATGTAATTCCATGTGATCAGGACTCGGTCGTCAGGAAGTAGATCGATCGTGCCGGGGTAGATTTCGAATTTTTCTACTTCTCGAATTCCATCAGGGCGCTTTGCCGAGGTTCCGATCGGCAGGGGATTTGACCAGGTTGTTCCGTCGTCGATCGAGCGCGAGCACATCAGCACATCGTCACCTCTGTAGACGACGACCAGAGTTTCCTCGACCGTTCGGCAAACGGAGGGATGAATGTGACCGGAGATCGGCCCGGGAGCGATTACAACAGGTTGATCCTCATCCGCGCGAACGCTGGAAAGGCAGAGCAGAATTGTGAGAAGGAAAAGTGGGACGACAGAAAACCGTTGGACCCGTTTCTCGGTTCTGAATGGAATCCGAACGATCGGCCCAATAGAATCTACCGACTCAATCAGAGTGGCAATCGACGCACCTAAACTCGGGGAGACACTTAACGTTTTCATCGTCGATCAATCTCGCCGAGGCCACGTTCAACAGCGTAGCCGAGCTGCTGGAGTTCAGATACTGAATGGCGGGCGAGACTCATTTGCTGGCCGCCTTGTCGTTGTTTTCACTCAATTCCGACACCTGCGCGGCATCGTAGGCCGAGCCTTTGGCGACCTGAACGACGGTGAACCTAATCTTGGTGGGGAAAAACTTTTTCAGGTCGGGCTGTAAATGGGCGTGGGCTTTGCCGCCGGCGTTGGCGAGCTTGATGACCAGCGACATTTTTTTGATGCCTTCCGTCCAGATGATGGAGTCGTTCTCCCAGAACTCGTTCATCTTTACCTCTTTTTCATAGACTCCTTCCGTGGTGTATGACGGACTGCTGGTGCAGCCATAGTTGTTGTCGCGGCCTTTGCTGGGGATGTAGCAAATGCTCCAGACAGTAGGGGTTTCTCCCTTTGGCTTTTCGATGACTTCGATGCGGACGTGAACGGTTCCGTTGCGGTAGTCGATGGGCGAAGTCCAATCGCTCGGAGTGCTGTCGCTTAGATTGTCGGCCTCAACGAATAAATGCGATTTGGTCGGAACGGCGTCTTTTTCCTCGAAGCTGAAGGTCTGGTCAAAAAGCGTGAACTGATCGGCCCGTGTTGTTGAGGGAAGCAGAAGCATCGCGGTCGCCGACGCGAGGATGAAGACGGAGAGGTGAGCGATTTTCATTGGAGATCTGCGACGGAAATGGTGACCGGAAATTGCTGCAGTATGGGTGGGCGAACGTGGCGCTGTCCATGGATTTTGACTGCGTGAATTTAAACTGCGACGCTGAATAGACTGCGCGGTTGCGCCGTTTACATCGTGCGTGCGGTTTCGCAGCCTCCGACATGGCGTTTTTTCGTTTCTCGATCGCAGTGGTTGTCGTTTGCGTTGGCGTGGCGTGGGCGGATCGATCGATCGCGGGTGAGCCGAGGTTGGAATTCACTCGGATGGTCGCGCACTGGTCACAGTACGGTGAGGCGGAGTATCTGGATTTTATCGACGAGGCGAAACCGGAATTGGTGCAGTTGGGTTTTTACGGCGGGCATTTCTGGAGTCTCTCGCACACGCCACAGTTTGGTGGTTATCCGGCACATTTTCCGGTGCAGGGAATCCCGGAATGCTCAAAGTGGTTTCGCGAAAAAAACAAGGAACTGCGCAAGCGCCAGATCAAGGTGATCGGTCATTTCAATGTCGAGTTCCTGATGGGTGAACCCGATGGGCCGGACGGGCCGCGTGGCTTTTTCAAATTTTACCGCGAGCTGTGGGACGAGAACTTGCTCGGCCCTAAGCCGGTCGACGATCCACTCGATTTTGTTGAGAAGGACAAGGACGGTCAACCGATGCCGATCGGCAAATACTCGGTCGGCAAGATGCACGAATACTACGCCTGCCTGCGCAACCCGAACTGGCAACAGGTGCTCAAGGCCTGGGTCAGCTATGGGATTAAGCAGGGGGTGGATGGCTTTATCGCCAATTATTTCTACCGCCACGATTGTCACTGCCAGCACTGCCAACGGGACTTTCGCAACTATCTGGAGCAGCGCCACGACGCTCCCGGACTGAAAGCGTTGGGTATCGATGATCTGAAGTCACACGTCTTTGATGAGATTGTTGCCTGGCATGCGCCGGAGGAATCGACGCCGCTGCGGCGGGAAATGCTGCGCTGGTCACAAATTTCTAACAAGCAGGTGTTCGACGAAGTGTTCATCAATCATGGTCGGTCGCTGAAGTCGGATCTGATCGTCGCGCAGTGGAATCACCTCAGCGATTTTAATCAGATCAAAGGTGACGAGCGTTGCCTGTTGCCGGCGGAACTGTGGGGAAAGGACGAGGACTATCTCTGGTACAGCACCGGTGCCAGTGCGGTGTATACGGATTTAAAAAATGGTGTGCTCGGCGACGCGACCCTGCAGGCCCGTTACGTTCGCGGCGCGTTCGACGATAAACCCTTCACGCTGGGAAAATACGAAGGTGTGCGAACGAGGAACGCGATTGCCGAACTGGCGGCGAACGGGGGGGCGCCGATGGGATTCTACGCCAAGTTTCCCGACCCGGATGCGCGTGCGGTGTTTCGCGACTACTACGGTTTCCTCGAGGACTACCATCAGATTTTCCACGCCAATCAATCGATGGCGGAAGTGGTCCTACTTTATCCGCGCAAAGCAGTGCACGAAGGGAATCTAAAACCGCTCGAGGCATTCAAGGAAATCGGTCGCCGCTTGCTCGATGAGCATGTGTTGTTCGACGTGGTGCCCGACGATATATTTGACCCTGACAAAACTGCCAAACGCTACGTTACGGTTGTCGACCCATCGATGGGTGACGGCTCGCTGAGCGACGAGGTGCGAGCTGAGTTAAGCACGATCGAAGCAGGGCCTTTTGTGCGTGCGTCGGTGAGCCGGCCGGCGGGCGGGGGAGAGATCGATATTCACTTGGTGAACTACAATCGCGAAGAATTGCCGCCGAAGAAAAACGGTCGACCAGATCCCGGTAGAGGCACCGGCGACGAAAAGCCGATCGCCGCGGAGCCGGTGAAGATCAGTTACCTACTCAAAAATAATGACGGCAAAAGGGTCGGCGCGGTCGAAGTGATCACTCCGGAGGGTGACTCCGTGGAAGTGCCCGTCTATCGCGAGGGCGATCGCATCCGTTTCGAAGTGCCGGGCTTTCTGGTGTATGCGATTGCCCGGCTGAAATTAATCAACAAGGAGCCTGATGCGTTGCCGAAGGTCGCCGCCGTGACCACGGTGTATCATCACAATTCGCACTCGGATGTGTTGCTGAGTCGAATCACTGAGAGTGATTCGCTGGATTGGACCGGACGTCATCCGAATCTGCGACTTGGGCCTGTTTACATCGATCAATATCCGGATCGGGATATCGGGCGGGCGCACTCGGACAAGTATGGCTTTTCCTTGGTGGAAAGTGTTCGCGATGCGCTCACTGAGGGCGGCGATCAACTGGCGGTGGATGGTGTGATGCTGATCGCTGAACACGGGGAGTATCCGATATCGGACACGGATCAGATCGTTTACCCGAAACGGCGGTTGTTCGGGGAGGTGGTCGATACTTTTAAGAAAACCGGGCAAGTCGTGCCGGTTTTCAGTGACAAACATTTGGCCGACAACTGGGCAGACGCGAAATGGATCTACGATCAGTCGAGGGCGATGGATTTTCCGCTGATGGCGGGCTCGTCGGTGCCGGGGCTGTGGCGATATCCCGCGACCGATGTGAAGCGCGGCGCGAAGCTTAAGGAGATCGTCGGCATTTCTTATGGTCCGCTCGATGCCTACAGTTTTCACTGTCTGGAAGCGATGCAAAGTTTGGTCGAGCGGCGGTCCGGTGGTGAGACCGGGGTCGAGCGGGTGCGCTGTATCACCGGAGCGGAGGTCTGGACCAGCGACTGGTATGACCGTGAGTTGTTTGAGCAGGCGCTGGATCGTCAGGAGCGGCAGCAGTATTTGCGGCGCGGGCCGCTTGAGGAGGCAGTGAAAGACCCGGTGTTGTTTTCGATCGATTACGAGGACGGATTGCGGGCGTCGATGCTGGTTCTCAACGGAGCTGCTGCCAGCTGGACCGCGGCCTGGCGCTACGCCGACGACACGACTCCGCAGATCGATTCAACGCTGTTCTGGACGCAGGAATTGCGACCGTATTTTCATTTTGCATGGTTTTTGCGCAGCATCGAGTCGATGATGCATTCCGGTAAAACGCCGTGGCCGGTCGAGCGAACGCTGATGACAACCGGGTTGCTCGACGCTTTGTTGATTTCGAGACGTGATGGTGGCGAATGGCTGGACACGCCTTATTTGAAGTTTGACTATCAATCGGATTGGGAATGGCATCAGCCGCCACCTCCGCCGCGTGGCCGACCTCACACTGAACAATAGTGAACTAACTACATGATAAACTCGACGCTATCGCACGGCTCCCGTTTAGGGATGGTCTTGCTTACGATCTTTACGGCTTCACTCGGTGACTTGAGTGCTGTCGCAGCCGATTCGGAAAGGATTTTTCTTTGCCGAAAAACGGAGGAAGCCATCCGGCTCGACGGCAAGGCGGACGAAAAAGTGTGGGCGACGGCGGAGGAAATCTCACCGTTTCTCATGCCGTGGGCAGATCCTCCGACGGATACCGAGACGCTAACCCGTGCCAGGCTGCTGTGGGACGACCAATATCTCTACTTTTCCGCTGAGATGGACGACGCCGATTTGCAGGCGAAGATTCGCGAAAAGGATGGCGAGATCTGGACGGAGGACGTGTTCGAGTTGTTCTTCATGCCGGACCCGGCCAAGCCGGGTTACTACGAGTTTGAGATCAACGCCCTGGGAACGATTCTCGACATGTACATTCCGGAGCGAGTGCCGGATTTGTATGTAAAGCACAAGAGCGATCGTAAGTTCGCGCTCGCCGCCAAGGTGATCGTCGATGGCTCGTTGAATAAGGCTGACGACAAAGACAAGGGTTGGCAGCTGGAGGGCAGGATTCCATGGACCGACTTCGCGCCGACGGGGGGCAAGCCCGAACTGGACGCCGAGTGGCGTTTCAACTTGTGTCGCTACGACTACGGCAGCCATCTGGCGAAAAGCCCTGAGCTTTCAGTCAGTGGTCCGAACATGCCGAAGAATTTTCACGCTCACGAGTCTTACTCGCCGCTGCGCTTTGTCGGTGCGTGGGATCCGCGCGAGGGTCTGCCGAAACACGTTCAGAAGATATCGGGATTCGGTGGCTCAAAAATCGTCGGCACGCCCGAACCGCCGCTGCCGTTTACTGTTGAGCCTTTCGGCGAAGATCATCGCATCGACCAGTTGATCACTTTTAAATTCGAGCCCGAGAGCGGAAGGATGATTTACGTCGACCAGCCACCCGGCGTGAAGAACTCGCGCTTAATGTGTTACGACCCGAAGACGGGTGAGGAAATTGTGCTGCTGGATCCGCCGGAGGTGATTTACGATGTCGAGTTTCATCCGAACTATCTCGATAACGGTCAGATTTTTGTCAGCTACAATGGGCCGGCTGAGGTGGATCGTTTCGAAAAGCGCGTGCAGATTTTGCGCTTTGTCTGGGATCGGGAAGCGGGCGCACCTCTCGATGCTGAGTCGGGCGAAATCATTGTCGAATGGCCGTGTCGGGGACACACCGGCGGCGCGTTGGCGTTTGATGACGAGGGGCTGTTTTACATCACCAGTGGTGACGGAACCAGTGACTCGGACAACAATCTGACCGGACAGAATACCCAGGTGCTGCACGCCAAAGTGTTGCGCATCGATGTCGACACGCCGAGTAACGGGCGGCCCTACTCGGTGCCGAAAGACAATCCGTTTATCGGTCGCGATGATGTGTTGCCGGAGACGTTTGCCTACGGTTTACGCAATCCGTGGCGCTCGGACTGGGATAGTCGCCTGCAGCGTTTGTGGGTTGGCAACAATGGCCAGGACCGCCTTGAGCAGGTCTATCTGATCGCTGCCGGAGCGAACTATGGCTGGAGCGTTTACGAGGGCAGCCGGATTTTTTACGGAGATCGCGAGCGCGGGCCGGATCCTATTTCGGGTCCGACCACGGAGCATGATCACGGTGAATCGCGTTCGTTGACCGGAGGGATCGTTTACACCGGAAAGGATGAGCGTTACGCCGATTTGAAAAACGCCTACCTCTACGCCGACCACTCGACCGGCAAGATCTGGGCGGTTCTGCATGATGGAGAAAAAGTGGTGCGCAATTGGGAAATCGCCGACACCTCGTTGAAGATCACCGAGTTCGGCGTCGATCCGGTGACCGGCGACATTCTCATCGCCAGTCATGAGCCGGTGCCGGCGGGTGGGCTGTATCGACTGATCGTCAACACGGCGAAATCGACCGTCGAAGATTTTCCGCGCAAGTTGAGCGAGACCGGCTTGTTCGACTCGGTAAAAGATCATCGCGTCAACGAACGTGTGCTGCCTTATGACGTCATCGTTCCCGAGTGGCTGGACGGTGCACAAGCGGAACGATATCTGTTACTGCCGGAGAGCGAGCCGAGCGTGACTTACGCGTCGCGGCGGGGCTGGACGATGCCGGATGGAACGGTGGCGATCCAGTCGGTGGCGCGCGGGACGGGTGAGCAGCGGCGCTGGATCGAAACTCGCGTCATGACCAAACAACAGAACGAATGGGCGGCGTATTCGTATTTGTGGAACGAAGCTCAGACGGATGCGGATCTCGTCGATGCCGCCGGTGCTGAAGTCGAGTTGAGCGGTGGCGGGAAATGGACGGTGCCGTCGCGGAGTGATTGCATGGTTTGTCACAGTCGCGCGGCCAACTTCGTGCTCGGCTTGCAGACGTCGCAGCTGAATCGCGATTTTGATTACGGCGATGGCTTTGTCGCAAATCAATTGCAGGTGATGGATGATCTCGGATTTTTCCTGCGCACGGGGGCCGCTAAACGCACGTCGCTGCTGCATAAGCCGCCCGGGGAAGAGCCGCGCCTTGTCGATCCATTCGCCACGGATACTGATGTGGATGTCACGACGCGAGCCCGATCGTATCTGCATGCGACTTGCTCTCACTGCCACGTTCAGTCTGGTGGGGGCAATGCGAAAATGGATATGCGCGATTTTGTCGATGACGAGTTGTTCAACATCGTCGGTGTCGCACCAAACCACGGCGATCAGGGGCTCGGCGCGGATGCGAAACTGGTCGCGCCGGGCGATCCGGTGAAGTCGATCCTTTTAAATCGTTGCATTAAGGTGGGCCCGGGTCACATGCCGCCGATCGGTAGTTCCGGTCCGGATGCCCGGGCAGTGGGATTGTTGATGCAATGGATTGGTGAAGCAAAACTGCCGGTGAAACCTGAGCCGCCGGTGGTCGAAGACACGCCCGTGCCCACCCCTGAAACCGCTGTCAAAAAATGACGACCCGCCGCCGTATTCTTAAACACTCGCTGGCCGCTGCGATCCCGCTGGGGGTTCCGATAGTATCCAGAGCGGAGGACGCGAAAAAGAAGATCCGCGTCGCGGCTTTGCTGACTTCGTTTCACTATCGCAGTCACGCGCATGTGATCCTCGAGAATTTTCTGGTGCCGTATCTGTTCAACGGGGAAGTGGTCGATCCGACAACGGAGTTTGAGATGGCGTCGTTCTACGTCGATCAATTTACCGAGCGTGACATGGCGCGCTCGGTTGCCGGGCAGTTCGATATTGCAATCTACGAGTCCATCGCCGGGGCACTGTGCGATGGCGGCGACCAGCTAGCGGTGGATGCGGTGCTGTTGATCGGTGAACATGGTGAGTATCCGTTCAACGACAAGGGGCAGGAGTTGTATCCCAAGCAGCGTTTTTTCGATGCAGTCGTCGAGGTGTTCAAGCGCAGCGGCCGTTCGGTGCCGGTTTACACTGATAAGCACCTTTCCCACACTTGGAAGGAGGCGGATGCCATGGTCGACACGGCTGAGGCGATGCGCTTTGCGCTAATGGCGGGTAGTTCGGTGCCGCTCGCGCAACGGATTCCGCCGCTGGATATTCCTGCCGGATCCAAGGTGGTCGAAGCGGTATCGATCCACGGCGGCCCGCTCGAGCGATTCGGCTTTCACGGCCTGGAAATACTGCAGTCGATGGTCGAGTCACGCGATGGGGGAGAAGCGGGGATCGAGAGTGTGCAGTATCTGGAGAGCGATGCTTTGTGGGCGGCAGCCGACGCCGGTGAATGGTCGGAGGATTTGGCGATGGCTGCGATGGCGGTCGAGTTGGGCGCTGACATGCCTCGATTGCGCGAACTGGTCAAAATGGAAGACTTTTCCGAGACACCGCCACACGGATTTCTGGTGCGCTATCGCGATGGCTTGCGGGCGATGGTTTTGAAGATCGGCGTTAGCGATATCAGGTGGAATTTTTCTGCAAAGCTCGATGGCGAGGACCGTTCGGTGGCGACTCGCTATGTGGTCGGGCCCTGGGAGAATCGAAATTTGTTTAAGGCCCTGGCGCACGCCATTCAGTCGCATTTTCGTGGAGCGTCTCCGTATCCGGTGCAGCGAACTCAGCTGGTCACCGGGGCGTTGGAGGCGGCGATTGATTCGCACATTGCCGGCGGTAAAGTGATCGCCACGCCGCAGTTGGATATTCAGTATCAGGCGACCGATTTCAGGAAGTTTCGTGAGATGGGCAAGACCTGGCAGATCATCACCGACGAAACGCCGCAGCCGCCATCGATCGAGGCGGTAAAAATCCCCAAACCATGAGCAATGAAGTCTACCTCCACAAACTGACCCGACGCGAGTTTCGCGAGCGCATGGCGAGCGGCGAGCTGAAAGCGGTGATCATCCCGGTGGCTGCCATCGAGCAGCATCTCGAACACATGGCGATGGAGCACGACTGGCGCAGTGTCAATGTGGTCGCCGAGCGGATCGCCGAAGCGCTGAGCCCAAATGTGTTGGTCGCCTGTGGATTGATGGCCGGTATCAGTGAGCATCATATGAGCCACGCCGGAACCTTAACACTGCGACCGGCGACTTTTCAGGCGGTGCTCAATGATCTGATTCGAAGCGTGATCAAGGCTGGCTTTAGCAATGTGTTAGTGCTGAATGGTCACGGTGGAAATGTGGCGCCGATGGGTGGTGTGTGGGATCAATACCTGCGCGAGTTTCAGGGCGTGAATCTACATTTTCGCAGTTACTGGGATGTCTACACCCAGGCCGACGCCGATGAGCTTCTCGACAGCGGCAACCGTCTGCCGCAGGACTTGCCGGGGCATGCGCAGGAGTTTGAGACAGCGGTCGGGCTTGCAGCATTTCCTGAAAACGTGCGCACTGATATGTGGACAGACCAAGAAGATCAAACACCGTCGATGGCGACTGCCGAAAAGGGTGAAGCGTTTCTGCAGCGCGCCGTGGAGCGCAATGCGGAAATCGTGCGCAAGATGATTTCGGGCGAATGTCAATCGGACGCGCCGGCGTTTTTTCCGTGACTCTGGTGGCGGTTAAAAGTGTCCGCTCACGCTTCTCCCAGTAACCGTGCGCAGGTGCTCTCGTCGAGTGGCACGCAACTGCGATAGCCTTCTCCGTGTTCCGGCATTGCAGCGAGGAATTGATCGCGCTGCGCCGCTGTCGCGAAATCCAGACCGATCAGGGCGCGTCCGATTCGTTCGCCTGATTGACGGTAATTGAAATAGCAAAGATCGGCTCGGTCGCGAACCAGCGTGTCGAGGAAGTCGTGGAGTGCTCCGGGGCGTTCGTAGAAATCGAGGCGGAGAAACAGGGGGTGCGCGAGCAGTTCGCCACGGATCGGGATCGCGCGAAAGGCCACGTCGACGGCACTGGAAACGTCTTCCCATGCGTGTCCGCGGGCGTCAAGTTTGCCGGGCAGATCTGCCAAGGTGGCCGCATCTTTGGCGCCAAGCGTGAAGGTCGGCCAAGCTTCGTTCGGGTGGCGTTTACCGTACTGGAAATCGGTGATGTTCAGTTGCGCGAAACTCTCATCGAGCAGGGCGAGCATTGATCCTGCACGCTCGTTGATGCGGACTCGCAGGGTGCGCTCGTGTCCGCTCGCCGACCCTTGGTTTTGAGCGATCAAGCCGAGCTGCAGAAAGTCGATATTCGCTCCCGTGACAACGACGAGCACTTTCTGTCCCGCTAGAGTGGCTCGGTTTTTCAACACCGCCGCTAAGCCCATCGCACCCGAGGGTTCGGAGATGCAGCGCAGTCCTTCCCAAAGGACGCGGATCGCGGTGCTGACTTCGGCATTGGTCACGGTCTCGACGCGCGACAGCGTTTCTCGGCAGACTTCAAAAGGCAATGTGCCAGCTTTTCTCACCGCCGTGCCGTCGCAAAAGATATCGACTTGGTCGAGATCGACTGGACGGTTCTCCACCAGTGCCAATTTCATCGAGGCTTGGCCGACGCCCTCAACGCCGACAAAATTCATCTCGGGCCAGTAGGTGCGCAGCCATTCGGAGACGGCCGAGGCCATGCCGCCGCCGCCGATCTGAAGAAAGGCCGCGTCGAACGGGCCGTGTCCTGACAACACAATTTCATCGGCGAGTGTTCCCTGGCCGGCCATGACGAGGAGGTCGTCGTAGGCGTGAATGTAGACCGCCCCGCTGGCCGCTTCGTCGGCGCGGGCAGCCGCCACCGCCTCGTCGTAGCTGTCACCGGAGTCGACCAGCTCGACCCATTCGCCACCGTGTTGACGCACGGCATCTTGCTTAACGCGAGGGGTCGAACGAGGCATGTGGATGCGTGCACGGATGCCGAGATGCTTTGCCGCGAGGGCCACGCCCTGGGCGTGGTTTCCGGCCGATGCAGTGACGACGCCTCGCTCGGCTTCATCGGCTGAGAGCGTCGCCATGCGGTTGCAGGCGCCCCGCCATTTGTAGGATTTCACCGCCGACAGATCTTCGCGTTTTACCCATACTTCCGGCCCTGGCTCCGACCCGGGTAAGGTGAGCCGAACCAGAGGCGTAGGTTCGCCAAAGCGATAGACCCGTTCGCGGGCGAGAAGGATTTCCTGGCGCAGGCGCCGGTCGAGCGGGAGAGAATCGTTTTCCATGGGCAAGAATCGGTATCAACCGGATGAACTTTCCGGCGCAATGGCTTTTATGAAAGAAGGCAAGGCTTGGCTCTACGATCGCGGTGTTGATCGCGAGAAGGGGCGCAGCCAGTAGCGAACCTTAGAGCGATAGAGGAGCAGTCGCATCACAGCTTCCCAACGGACGCTGCGTGGTTCGACGATGCGGGTGCCGAAGGCGAGTGCGACGGCGAAGAGTAGGGTCAGCAGTCCGAATAGCAGTGACCACGAGTTAATTTCGATGCGACTACCCAGCATTTTTGAAAGCCCGTCGGTGGCATCGATCAGAATTCCCCAGAGCATCGGAGCGACGCCGAGGCTGACACTGCTAACGACGGAAAAAACGGCGAAATAGTGGCTGCGCCCATTCTCGGGGACGGTGAGCATGGCGAGACGGAGGTTGGCGAGATTGACCATCGATCCGCCGACGCCGAGAACGAACATCAGCACGGCGACCAGCGAAGTCATCGGCGCGAGAAGGCCGCAAGTGATCGCCGTCCAAGTGGCGAGGAGCATGAGCATGATGATCAGTCCGGTCATCAGAATGGGGCGGCTTCCGAAACGGTCGAGTAGTCGCGACAGGACAAGTTGGTTCGCTAATGCGCCGACAAAAATGACTGAGGAGAGCATCAGGATGTGATGCTCGGGCCAGTTGATTTCCGTCTTCAGCCAGGCGACGAGAAAGGTCAGCACGCCGCCGTTGGCGAGCGCCCAGAAGACGTTCATTTCCAGTAGTCTTCGAAACGGTCGGTCGGCAAGCATGGTCGACAGGAGTGGGCGAGGCGAGGCTTCGAGCGTTTCGATGCGCTTCTCCTCGGGAATGGCGCGCAGGAAGAGTAGGCTGATCGCGCCACAAACGGCACTGAACAGAAACAGGCAGGCAAAGCGCCACGGCTGCGGATCGCTGCCCAGAACCAACGCCGCCAGCCAGAACGCGCCGAAGCTGGCGAGATTGACCATTGAGCCTTCGCGAGTGAGATATTTTCCGCGGCTTCTCGCCGGGATGATCGAGGTAATCCAAGGCAACCAACCGCAACTGGAAATGCCTCGCGAGACGTTGAATCCTAGCAGCAGGCCGAGAACGATGCCAAGGCGAGCCGTCGGCGAAAAGAAGGTGCCGGTGAAAGGCACGACCGCCATCAGGGCGACGAACACGGTGCGCACACTCCAACCGGACAGCACAAATTTCTTGTAGCCGGTTGAGTCGACGAAACGCGCTGCGGGGATTTGCAGGATGACAAGGATCGGTAACATGCCTGCGATCAGGCCGAGCGTGGTGGCGCTGGCGTTGAGAGTTTTCGCGTAGAGCACCATCGGGCTGCCGATGATCATCTGGAACGACAATGCGTTGAATGCCGCGAAGGAAAACACGTTGCCGAGCCCGACCGGTGCCGGGGAGTTGGTGGTTGAGTTGCGCAAGGGAGCGAGGCGGGTCGGATGGTCGTGAGCGGGGAGAGCGCAGTTGCTGAGTCGGAGGCGGTCTAGGGAAGATGGTTGAAAAGGCAGCTTTGCCAAGTGCCGGTATCGCTGACTTCATCAACGGGCGGAGCTGGAATCGAAAAGTCTTTTCACCCTATGGCAGCGGTTTGATGCTTCGAATTGGCGGTGCCAAACCGAGGTGAGCAAAAATCGATAGCTTCGTAGAAAAGCGATGGCCCAAAGGATATTATGCTGATGCGGATAGTTCTGGGCGCGACGATCGCAATCCTTGCTTCATGTCGTCCGGCTCCGAATTCTAAATCGAGATTGATCACAATTAACAAAGATCGGTTTTCGGCAATCTATCCTGCGGTGTGGTTCAGCGCTGAGTCGAGGTGCGGGAAGGTCGTTCACATCTTCAGCGTTGTGCTCGAAACTGGTGAACACCTCGTATTTCTACTTGTGGGGAAGAATTCAAGATGTGTGATAGTGATCGAAGAAGAAATCGTCATGTTAAGGTGGATGCCTCTCAGCAAGTGAGTGGCGTAACCTCGGTCGCCGCCATAGACGCCGACGATACCGGGCGTGTCCGGAGCAGCGATCAGAGTCAGCGGAGCGATCAGAATCGTAAAGATTGCTGTGACGTTCGGAAGGGGTATTCCTTTCATATCGTGTCGCTGAAAGTGAAGGAAATCGAACACCTTGCCAAGCGGGCCACGGTCGTTATTGCGGTAGCAAACCTGTTGTGACAAGCGCTGAACACCGCTCTATAATTCGTCGTCCCATGTTTTCCTCCCCCCAAATATCGAGGGCCAGTGCCGGCGTGCTGCTTTTTGCCTTTTCAGGACTGAGCATGGTCTTAGCCAAACCGGCCGCAGACAAGTCGGCGGATCAGGCCGGGATTGATTTTTTTGAGCGCCACATCCGGCCGATATTGGTGTCGAAATGCTACGAATGTCATTCGGAAGCGGAGGATGCTTCAAAGGGCGGGTTGCTGCTGGATCGCGAGTCGGGTTGGCTGGAAGGCGGCGACAGCGGTAAGGCGGTGGTGCCGGGTAATCTACAGGCATCGCTGCTGATCACGGCAATTCATCGCGGTGACGAGGACCGTGCCATGCCGCCCAAGCAGGAGGCCGCGCTCAGCGACGCTGAAATGAAGCTGCTCGACCAGTGGGTGAAGCGTGGCGCGCCGGGACCGGCGGACGACATAGGCGACACGGAATTTTCTCGACTCGGAGACCAGACGTTTATCTTTGGAAAAGCAGAAGATCACTGGGCGTTCAAACCTGTTGATGCGATCGAGCCGCCCAAGGTCGACAACCCTGCCTGGAGTCCGAGTCCGATCGATCGATTCGTATTCGCCAAGCTGGTGAAGAATGGACTGACACCGTCGCCGAAGGCTTCGCCGCGCGATCTGACTCGCCGTCTCGCCTACGACCTGACGGGGTTGCCGCCGGCATCGGCTGTGGATTATCAAAAGAGCAGCAGAGATTACGTCGACGAACTGCTCGATTCACCGCGCTTTGGCGAGCATTTCGCCCGCATGTGGCTCGATGTCGCTCGCTACGGTGATACGGCTGACACTTATCGGCCCGACACAAAAACGCCGCACTATTATCCGTATGCGTTCACTTATCGCGATTACGTCATCGATGCCTTCAATGCCGACAAGCCATACGATCAGTTCATCCGCGAACAACTCGCGGCCGATCTCATGGGCGTCGATGAGCGCGCTCCCGAACTCGCGGCGCTCGGCTTCCTTGCGGTGTCGCCTAAACGGAGCATGTCCGCCGACTTTATTGATGATGTCATCGATGCGACGACGCGAGGATTGCTCGGCATGACGGTGGCCTGCTCGCGTTGTCACGATCACAAATTCGAGCCGATCCCGACCGCTGACTACTACTCACTGTATGGCGTGTTCGGTTCGCTTGAGCGTGCCGCACCGATGCAGTCGGGCGGCTTTCCGGTGATCGATGGATATGAACGAGGCGAAGAGGAGGTGGCTGATTACGAGCAGAAGCTGGCGGTCATTCAGAAAAAAATTGAGGAGGCTGGAGAGAAGACGGGGAAAGGCAATAATCGATCACTTGCCGAAGCTCTCGAGGAAACCGAACTCGCCGAGTTGCTGCTGTTTCATGATGGCGCACCGGCTCGCGCAATGACGGTTAAGGAGCGCAAAAATCCGATCGATTCGTTCATCTTTTTAAGGGGTGAGGCGAGTCAGCGTGGCGAGCAAGTTCCGCGTCGATTTTTGAGAATCCTCGATCCCGACCAACCGGCGTTCGCGAGTGATAACAGCGGTCGTCTTGAGCTTGCCAACAAGATTGCTGATCCGGAGAATCCGCTGACGGCGCGAGTTTTTGTCAATCGAGTGTGGGGCGCGCTGACCGGTAGCTATATCGTCGACACGCCATCGGACTTCGGCCTGCAAGGCGCAGCACCAACGCACCCCGAACTACTCGATTGGCTGGCGGCGGATTTTGTCGCACACGGCTGGTCGTTGAAGCACTTGGTGAGCAGCATCGTCAATTCACGGACTTATCAGCAACGCAGTCTCGTGCGGGCGGACATCGGTGATGCCGACCCAGAGAATCGTCTTTATCATCGCGGTAAACTCCAGCGCCTTGAGATCGAGGAAATTCGTGACTCGATACTCGCGGTTTCCGGGCAGCTCGATGCGCGCATGCACGGTCGGGCGGGGCTTTTGCTGGAAGGCGACTACACCAAGCGACGCAGCATTTACGGCTACATCAATCGCTTTAATCTCGACCCAACACTGCGGGCGTTCGACTTTCCGTCACCGAATCAGTCGCAGGAAAGTCGCAATGAAAGCATTGTCGCACCGCAGGCTCTGTTCACGATGAACTCCGCTTTCGTGATCGATCAAGCGAAGGCTCTTGTCGACGGTCTCGACTTTCAGGCAGACACGACCCGCGAGCAGCGCATCGAAGCGATTTATCAGGCGGTGTTGCACCGCTCAGCCGAGGAAGGTGAACACACCCGCATCAATCGCTTCGCCGACATCGAAAAAGGCCGAAAGGTGAACCCGTGGCCACTTGTGGCGCAGGCCTTGTTCATGTCTAACGAGTTCCTTTACGTCGATTAGGCTTGCGTGGCCCAACGCTTCCGACGAGACCAATCAACTATCTCCCCTCAGATGCACTCATCTCTATTTTCCCGACGCAACTTCCTGCAATCGGTCGGCACCGGTTTCGGGGCCATGGCGGCGTCCGATCTGCTCGCGGCGGTCGATCAGGGCAGTGTCGCTGAGGCGCCGCTGGCGCCGCGCAATCCGCAGTTTCCGGCCAAGGCCAAGCGAGTCATTCACCTGTTCATGAATGGTGGTCCGTCTCAGATTGATACCTTCGATCCCAAGCCCGAACTGGCCAAACTCGACGGTAAACCGCTACCGCAATCCGTGCTCGATAGCCTGCAGCGAACTCAGAAAGGTCGTGCCGGAAGCATCTGGGCATCACCGTTCAAATTCCAAAGACACGGTCAGAGTGGTTTGGAGATTTCTGAACTGTTCCCCAACGTCGCGAAACACGCCGACAGGCTGTGTGTGATTCGTTCGATGAAGGGTGAGATCGCCAATCACTCGCCCGGGTTGTTGCTGATGAATTGTGGTCATTCGGTTTTGTCGCGACCGAGCATCGGCTCATGGGCTCTGTATGGTTTGGGCACGGAATCCGAAGATTTGCCAGGCTACGTGGTGCTCATGCCCAGCGGCATGCCGACGGCGCAGTCGGGGAACTGGACCAGCTCATTTTTGCCCGGTGTCTATCAGGGCACTCACATTGAGACCAACGCCAAGAACGGGGAACTGATTCCGAATCTTACCCGCGACGATATCCGTTTTGGCACGCAGCGGAATCAGATGTTGCTGACCAATTTTCTCAACAATCGGCATCGCAATCGCCACCCGGGAGAGGAGCGTCTCGACTCGCGCATTCACTCGATGGAGCTGGCATTCAGGATGCAGAGCGCCGCGACGGATACTTTCGATCTGAGCAAGGAGCCGCAATCGATTCGTGAAATGTACGGCGATACTCCGGTCGGCAACAACCTGCTGCTGGCGCGTCGTCTCGCTGAAAGAGGGGTGCGTTACATCCAGTGTTACCACGGGGCAGGCCAACCTTGGGACAGCCACAGTGGACTGATCCCGCGCATCAAGAACCTGACCGGCGACTCCGATCAGCCGATAGCCGCGCTGCTCACCGACCTCGAACACCGTGGCATGCTCGACGACACGCTGGTGGTATGGGGTGGGGAAATGGGACGAACTTCAACGATTCAAAAAGGTCCAAAGAAGGTCGAGCAATACGGTCGCGATCACCACATCGATGGCTTCACGGTGTGGATGGCCGGCGCCGGAGTCAAAGGTGGGACCACTTACGGTAGCACCGATGAATTTGGCCTCGCGGTCGCTGAAAAACCGGTCCTCGTCCACGACCTTCACGCCACAATTTTGCATCTGTTAGGCTTCGATCACAAGCGACTCACTTATCGCTACTCAGGCCGTGATTTTCGACTGACCGACGTGCACGGCGAGGTGTTGCATGAGATATTGGCGTAAAGGGTGTCACGAGGGGCTGGAGAGCCCGGATACACCGTGATCTACGCGCTAGTTAGGACTTCCTAACGATCACGCGATTGCGCGTCGAATTGCATTGCTGGTCGAGGCGGGATCGCGGAACCTTTCTTGTAACGGCGTGGAGGCCACCGCGTTATACCGGATCGTGAGCGAATTCAGTTGGTGACGTCCTGAAAACTAAGGGACGATGCCTTGAGCGCCGCGGCTGATCTCACGCCTCTTTTATCTCCGACCGTCCTCCGAATCTGCTAGACCCGATATGAAGAATCTAAAAGCGTTCGCCCTCGTTCCTCTTGCTTATTTGACCTTGATTTCGCTGACGCCCGGAACGGCGGAAGCAAACAACAAAAAGGACGCTAAAAGCCCGAGCGATGCCGCAGTAGCTGTGCAGTCTGCCAGCGCCAAGATCGATGCGCTGATCGCCAAAGGGTGGAAGGAAAACAAGGTCGAGCCGAATGCCGCTATCGACGATGAATCCTTCGTGCGCCGCGTCTACCTCGACATTGCCGGGCGCATTCCGACTATCGAGGAAGCGGAGGCATTTCACAGCTCGGAGTATGAGCACAAGCGTGAGCGACTGATCGATGAATTGCTCAACAGCGATGGCTACGTCAGCCATCAATACAATTTCTGGGCCGATGTGCTGCGCATCAGCAATGGCCTCAGCAAAGGTGCCGGTGCCGCCGAAGCGGCTTATCAACTCTGGTTGAAAGATGCTCTGCGCGACAACAAGCCGTACAACGAATTTGTTTACGAGATGGTCGCCGGCAAAGGCTACATCTGGGATAATGGTGCGGTCGCCTATTACCAGCGCGACCGCGGTATGCCGCTCGACAATATGTCGAACACCGTGCGCACCTTCTTAGGGACGCGACTGGAGTGTGCGCAGTGTCACAACCATCCCTTCGATAAGTGGACGCAGATGGACTATTTCAAAATGGCCGCGTTCAGCTACGGCATGGATGCCAACCGCTACGATGCGCCAAACCGCAAGGCGATGAGTGACTACGTCAGCGAGCGTCGTCGCGAGTTGTACTACGGGGCGGTAAAGAACGAAAAACTGCCAATGATCCGTGACGAAGAAAATCTTAAGCGGTACGTGAAAGACAAAAATTTTGAGCGTCGTCTCGAAGGTTGGAAGGTGACGAAGGAGGAGTTTATCGCGCTGGCGAAGAAGGGTATCGCAGCAATGGCCGAGGCCACAGAAATGTCAGATCGCGTCAATTTGGCCAATGGCCAAATCTACAATCAGGTGCGCTACTTTTCTGTCGAAGAGAACGGACGCAGCGTAAAGTTGCCGCACGATTACCAATACTCCGATGCGGAGCCGCTCTCAGCGGTGGAGCCGGCGACCATGTTTGGTGCCGAAATCGATTTGAAGAAGGTTGATGACGAGGGTATCGCGGCATACGGAAAATGGATGACCTCGGCAGAGAACCCGACCTTCACCAAAGTCATCGCCAATCGACTTTGGAAAAAAGTGTTCGGCCACGGCGTGTTCGAACCGCTCGACGAGTTGACCGACCAGACTCAGGTCAGTAATCCCGAGTTGCTCACCTATCTTGAGCAACTGATGAAGGATTTGAACTATGACATGAAGGGTTACATGGAGGTGCTTTACAATACTAAGACCTACCAGCGGGCTGCCGATTCGAGCGAGTTTGTGCTCGGGGCGCCGTACTACTTTCCCGGACCGCGCCTGCGCCGTATGACCGCTGAACAGGTGTGGGACTCGATCGTTGCGCTAGCTTTGCCCGAAGCCGACAGCTATCGCCCGCTTCTCAAACAGCAACTCGGTGCGGTCGAAAAAGTCCGCCGTATGTATGACGCATTGGAAGGTCGAACCGCTGAAGAATACATCGCCATGATGCAGGAGCTGGGAACTGCTCTGGAGGCCAATATTCCCGAACAAAGCTCCTTGCGTGAAAAAATGTACGCTGCTCGCGAAAAGGAAGATATGGATCTTTACAAAAAGCTGCGCGATCAGCTTGGCGAACTACAGAAGGGCGCACGCGCAAGTATTAGTGAGATCGGGTTCAAGCACACCGATCAGCGTGTTGATGCCGATCAGTTGCTCGCCGCAGTTGGCATGAACGAAATGACTATGGGCGCGGACGGGGCGATGAACACGATGGCCGGAGGCGGCGACGGAGGAGCTGTGCTGACCAAATTGCCGAAACCAAAAATGCCCGAGCCAGCCAAGGGCATGGATAAAAAGCAGCTCAAGGCTTGGAAGGATCAGAACAAACGCGACTACAGCGACTATTCGAAACTGGTGGCCGGCATGGCCCGAGCCTCCGAGCTTGAGTCACCGGCACGCCGCGGCCATTTCCTGCGCGAATTCGGCCAGTCGGACCGTGAAGTAATCGAGAATTCCGCCATCCAGGCGTCGGTGCCACAGGCGCTGAATCTGCTCAACGGAACGATCTCGGAGGCGCTGACCAATCGCTTCGCCGTGTTCGGCAGCCGTCTTCATGAAGCAGGCGATGCTGAGCAGAAAACCAAGATGATTTTCCAAGCCATGCTCAGCCGACAACCGACCGAGTTCGAAATGGAGTTGGCGCGTGAAGAGATCGCCAAATCCGGAGATGACGCTTACGAGGGAATCGTCTGGTCTCTGCTTAATACTCAGCAATTTTTGTTCGTGCAGTAATCCACCCAGAGCTCGAAACCTCCGGGCCAGGGCAGCGTTTAATCGCGCAAATGACAAACCTGAATCTCATCCGTTTTCGAAGCGCTCGACGCCTGTGTCGAGTGGTTCACGTCTCGTTGATCGCGTTGACCGGCCTTGCCGCTGGCGCGGTTTTCGCAGGAGTCGGCACACCGGAATCGGAAAAGCAATCGGGTGCATCGAAATCGAACGCTGCGCAGCGGATCGACTCGCTGATCGAAGCGAAGCTGAAAGAGCAGGGGATGTCCCCCAACGCGGCGATCGATGATGCGACCTTCGTGCGTCGAGCCTATATTAACATTGGCGGTCGTATTCCGACGATCGAGGAGGCCGAGGCTTTTCATGCCGACTCGTACCCACAAAAACGTCAGCGTTTGATCGAGCGGCTGGTCTCGAGCGAAGCCTACGTGTCGAACTTCTATCACTTTTGGGCTGACCTGTTGCGGATCAGCAGCGACCTCGATGCGCCGGTGCTGGCTGCTTACGAAATGTGGGTGAAGCAGGCGCTGCGCGAAAACAAGCCTTACGACGAACTGGTATACGAACTGGTGACTGCCACCGGTGAGTTTTGGGATAGTGGTGCCACGGGTTACTACTTTCGCGACCGCGGCATGCCGCTCGACAACATGTCGAATACGGTGCGCCTTTTCCTTGGCACGCGGCTTGAGTGTGCCCAATGCCACAACCATCCTTTCGACAAATGGACACAGATGGACTACTTCGAAATGGCCGCGTTCAGCTACGGTATGAGTAGCCGGGGAAAGAACAGTGATAACCGTCGGATGATCGATTCCCAACTGCGCAGCGAGCGCAAGGAAGTGTTCATCGCAGCGACCGGCATCGAAGATTTTCCGACCATTAATGAGTCGAAGATCGACGCCTTTCTGGAAAATCCGCGAAACAGCAAATGGCTGGAGAAACACGGCCTCAGCGAAAGTGAATTTCGCGCCCTGATCGCCAAGGGTAAAACCGCTGTTGCCGAAGCTGAATCCAAGGCGGATTCGATGAAAGAAGTCATCAAGCAACTCTATCAGCCACTGAAGTATTCAGGCGTCAGTGAAAACAGCAAATCGCAGGTAAAGCTGCCGCACGATTATCATTACAGCGATGCAGAACCGCTCAGTCCGGTGGCTGCGAAGACCATGTTTGGTGCGGACATTTCAGCTGAACAATTCGATAACGGCGGCATCAATGCTTACGCCAATTGGATGACTTCTCCCGACAATCCGACGTTTACTAAAGTGATCGTCAATCGCTTGTGGAAAGAGGTTTTCGGTCATGGCTTGATTGAGCCGCTCGACGAACTGACCGATCAGACAGAAGCGTCCCACCCCGAAGTGCTCGCCTACCTCGAAGACCTGATGCGTGAACTTGAATACGACATGCAGGCGTTTTTGACGGTACTCTACAGCACCGACACGTATCAGCGTGCTGCCGATTCATCCGAGATGGTTCTCGGCGCGCCGTACTACTTTCCGGGACCAGTTCTGCGTCGCATGAGTGCCGAACAGATCTGGGACTCTGTGGTCGCGCTCGCCCTGCCCGAGGCCGACCACTACCGGCCGCAGGTTACCAAGAATTTGCAATCGATCGAACGGCAACGATTGATCTATGAAAGCCTCGAGGGGCGCACACCCGAAGAGTTCAAGGCGATGCTCGAAGAGCTGGCGCCGTTGGTGGGCAGTGCTCAACCGAAGCTCGACGAACTGCGGGAAAAAATTCTCGCCGCTAGGAACGACGACGATCAAAGCTTGATGCGCGAGCTGCGCACGGAATTTTCTGAGGCCGGCAAAGGGGTGAAACGCACGATCAACGACGTCGGCTACTACAAGTTAGAGGAAATGGCCAATGACGAGGTGCTGATCGCCGCTGCCGGCTTGACCACGGTGGATCTCGAGCAACTTGCCAGTCAGGACTCCACGGAGCGAAATGGAATGACCATCACGGAATTGCCTGCAGTCCTGCCCGATAAGTCAGAGCAATCTGCTGATCGAGAAGACGGGCAGAAGGGCAAAAACAAGCGCAAGAAACTGCGTCGTGACGACGATGATTATCGCAGCTACCGGGCGTTGGTTTCCAAGATGGCGCGGGCCTCAGAACTTGACTCCCCGGCTCCACGTGGCCATTTCCTGCGTGACTTTGGTCAGTCGGATCGCGAAATGATCGAGAATTCGGCTGACAGTGCTTCCGTGCCGCAGGCGCTGAATCTACTTAACGGACCGGTCGTTGAAGCACTCACCAACCGCTACGCATCTTTCGGTAACCGTCTGCACCAAGCCGGAGACGTCGACGCGAAAACTCGCATGATTTTTCAAGCCATGCTGACCCGCGAGCCGACTGCCAAAGAGTTGTCGATCGTTAGTACTGAAGTTGAGCAGTTCGGCGACGACGCCTACGCTGGCGTTGTTTGGTCACTGCTTAACACTCAACAGTTTTTGTTCGTTCAGTAAGCTTTTAAACCCTATACTTGTTAACCAACAGACCCAACGCAAAGCTCATGAGTACCGCCCACAAGTCAGATGAATTCACCCGTCGCCGCTTCATGGAAACGACTGCAAAGTCTTTTCTCGGAGTCGGAGCGCTCGGAGTCGCCTCGCAAACCCAGGCCGCACTGGGGCCAAATCTGGGACTGCCAAATCGCGCAGGTGCCGCCAAGCATCTGATTTACCTATACATGGGCGGTGGCATGACCCACATGGATACCTTCGATCCCAAGCCGGGACACGAGAATCAAGGGCAGACTAAAGCGATCAACACCAATGTCGACGGCATCCAGATCTCCGAATACCTGCCGACGCTGGCCAAGAATGCCGACAAGTTGGCCATCATCCGATCGCTGACTTCGACAGCGGGTGCTCACCAACAGGGCAACTACATGATGCACACCAGCTATGAGGAACGGGCGACAATTCGTCACCCCGGACTCGGTGCCTGGGCGCTGAAATACAAGGGTCGCATGAATCCCAACCTGCCCGGCGCGGTGTTTGTCGGAGGCGACAGCCGCATCAATGGTGGTGGTGGCTTTTTCGAGCCTGAGTTTGAGCCGTTGGCGATCAACGATCCCAACGCCGGCCTGAAAAACTCGAAATTACGCGGCGTCGATCAGGAGACCTTCGATCATCGTCTTGACCTCGCGTCTAAGTTCGACGCCGAGTTTCATCAGCGCTACAACGTCAAGGAAGTGCGTGCTTACACGCAGATGTATGACGACGCGGTGCGCATCATGACCAGCAAAGATCTCGCCGCATTCGATCTTCGTCAGGAAGACGAAACGGTGCGCGAATCTTACGGCGATAATTCGTTCGGGCAGGGCTGCTTGCTCGCTCGCCGACTGGTTGAACACGATGTGCGCGCCATCGAAGTCAGCTTTGGCGGTTGGGATATGCACAACAATGTGTTTATCGACGCTCCCGAAAAATGCAAGATCCTCGACCAGGCGGTCGGTGCGCTGCTTAACGATCTCGAAAAACGTGGCAAGCTCGATGACACCGTCGTCGTCCTGACCACCGAATTCGGTCGCACGCCACGCATCAATCAGAATGCCGGTCGTGATCACTACCCGAAAGCCTTCAGTTCGGTCATCGCCGGCGGCGGCGTAAAAGGTGGCACCGTCTGGGGCAAGACCGACGAAGGCGCTGAAAACGTCATCGAGAATCCCGTCAAGATTCCGGACTTCAATGCCACGGTGGCATACGCGCTGGGACTACCGCTCGACAATGTGATTTATTCACCGTCGAAACGCCCGTTCACCGTCTCTCACAAAGGTAAACCAGTGCTCGATCTGTTTGCCTGAGATTGAGATAGGCCATCGCCGCGGGCGCTTGGCGATCGATTCGCAGCGCTGAAATCTGTAACGAAAAAGCCCGCCTCGGTAAACCGAGACGGGCTTTTTGCTTTATTGGTTTTGGTTCAGATGAACCAAGGAACGAAGTGTTGGAAGAGGATCAGCTCTCTTTCTTGTCGTCGCCTTTGCCTTTACCTTTGCCCTTACCTTTGCCCTTGTCGCCACCGTCGCCGCGGGCAGGGATGCTTTCAGCTTCTTCTTTAGTGATCGAGCCGTCTTTGTCGGCGTCGGCTTTGGCGAAAAATGCGTCGGCCGAGCCTTCTTTACGCTTGTTCAAGCCTTCAGCCATTTTGCTTTTGCCAAATTCTTCGGCGCTGACTTTGCCGTCGCCGTCGGCGTCGGCTTTCATAATGGCGGCTGCGCGTTTGGCAGGATCCGGAGCGCCTTTACCCTTTTTGTCGTCGCCGTCTTTATCGGCTGCGTTGGCTACGAATGCGATTCCGAGTGAGAGTACGCTGATGGTGATAAGTTTCTTGATCATGGTTCGATTGAGTTGAGTGGATTTTCGGATTGGTTTCTACAGCGACCAATAAACGGCACGCTGCCTGGGGTTTTAACCCCGCGGAAATCGCGGAGTTTTCGATTGTATCGATAATTTTTTGCGCCGGATACAAATATATTCAGTATCACTGACCATAAAAAAGACCCGATTCACTTTTGTGAACCGGGTCTTCCCCAAGGAGGAGACAAGGCAATCCCCGACTCCAAAAATGTTTAGGTCACGATGTGGTGACCCATGATACAAAGCCCTAGAAGCTGACCGTGATGCTGGCACCACCGTGGACGTCATCGTCTTCACCAGCGTCAGCGAGGTCTTCCAGGGGGAAGTTTCCACCGACATAGAGGTCGAGACTGGCGTTTTCGGTGAGCGCGATCGAAGGACCGGCGGTCACGAAAGCGTGGTTGAAGCTGCTGACACCGTAGTAGTCGTCACCAAAGCTGATGCCACCACCGATGTTGAAGCTGATCACGTCGTTGATTTCGATCGATTTGCTGAGCGAAGTCTCCATGTAGTGACCTTCGGCTTCGAAGTCGTAGTAGTAGCCAACGCCGAGTTCGACGAAGCTGAGGTCGAATGCGACTGTTACGCCCGGCTCCCATGCGTCACCGCCTGCTTCAGGGAAGTAGTAGTAGGTAGCGCCGACAGAACCGGTGACACGCGAAGCGATCGGGAATGAAAGCCATGCGTAGAGGTCGAGTTCATCGTCGAAGAAGGCTTCGGTCGGGTTGATGTACCATGCACCGACATCGAAGGTCACGCCTTCAGCGATGTTGACACCGAGATCGACGCTGCCGTAGGGGGCGTGGTCACCGAAATCAACACCACGGAAGATGTAGGTGGATTCGTAGCCGACGGTGACCGATCCGTAGAAAGGTGATTCGTAAGCGACTGGCGGTGCCATTTCCGGCGCCGGCATTTTGGCGTCACCAGCATTGGCGACGGATGCGGGGAGGGCAATAGCAGCGACTAGCGCGGCCAATGTAGTGGTAGGATTCAGTTTCATTAGACTTGGGTTGTTGTTTGGTTGGGTGGATTGTTGGATTGTTGGATCTTAAGATGGCCGAAAGCGAAACTCTGTCCGGTTCCTTTATTGCGAACCGGAAAAGCCCATGCCATTGGGCACCGAATGAACGGTGCTCTTCAGCCAAACTCTTTGCTTGGTGCCGTAAGAAAAGCACGAGGTGTGCCATCTCTGGATAAATCCCTACTTTTTGGGTATTTATTCAGCAGGAGCCTGGAGGGCAAACTGCCTTACCGATTTCAATCGATGCAGTTTGTAAAACCGGATCGCGGTAGCCGCAAGTGGAAAATGACGGTTTTGTCACATGAAATGCTACCAAATTTCACTTCATCGCCGCAAACCGTTGACTGAGAAGGTCCTTGGTCGAGGCATTGCCGATTTTTTCCTGAGTTTCGTCGATCCACTTCTGCTCGAGTTGATTCTTCGAGGGACGGTCGACTTCGAAGTAGACGCCGAATTTGCCGGGGTACTGGCCGCTGGCGAGATGGAAGGCGGCGTCTTGATTGGTAGTATCGTGACGATCGTTGTCTTCGGGGGTGTCATCCCACTGTTTTTCGTCAATAGTCGCAAACTCACCACCTTTGCGAGGATTGCCGTCGTCAAAAGAACCGGGGTAGAAGACGACACACTCGGAGAGCACTTCGACCACTGAAAATCCGGGGTGGAGAATGGCGCGCTCGAACATCTCCATCATGTGTTTAACCTGCGCAGCGTGCGATCGGGCGACAAAGCTGGCGCCACCTCCGACGAGTTTTTTCATCGGATTGATGGGCTGATCGATCGAGCCGGCGGGGTCAGTCTTCGATTTGAATCCGATCGGTGAAGTAGGGGAGGTTTGTTTCTTCGTCAGTCCGTAGACGAAGTTGTCCATGATGATGTAGGTCAGGTTGGCGTTCTTCCGCGCGGCGTGATCGAGGTGGTTGCCGCCGATCGAGAAACCGTCGCCGTCGCCGCCGAAGGCAAATACGTGAAGGTCGGGACGCGACAGGCTGATGCCGGTGGCGAGTGGCAGAGCACGACCGTGAATGAAATGCAGGCCGTGGCCGTTGACGAAATACGGAAAGCGCGACGAACAACCGATACCGGCGATGGTCACGATCTTTTCATGCGGAATCTGCAGCTTCTCGAGGACCTTATAAAATGAAGCGAGAACGGCGAAGTCACCGCAGCCGGGGCACCAGGTGGGGTGGTCACCGGTGAGAGCTTTCTTGGTGAGCTTTTCGGGCTCGGCGGCCGGACTGGTAGCTGGGGAAGACATAATCGTGTGGTGTAGAAATTTACAGAAAGGAAGGCGCCAGAGTCAGGTCAGGCGCCGGTGATTTCGGTTATGCCGTCTAGAATCTCGCGAATACGGAACGGCAGTCCGTCGGTTTTTGTCAGGCTGCGAATCTTCGGGTCGCAGTAGCGGGAACGCAGCATGGTGGCCAACTGGCCATTGCCGTAGAGTCCTTCGTCGTTCATTTCGACGACGATGACGTGCTTGAATTTGGCAAAAATGTCCTCGAGGCCGTTCGGCAGGGGATTGATGTTGCGGATGTGAATCGAAGAAAGCTTCAGGCCTTTTTCCACCGCCGTCAGCGTAGCCTCACGGATCGGACCGTAGGTAGAGCCCCAGCCGACCAGCAACACATCGCCACGGTCCTCGCCCTGAACCTCGGGAAGCGGGATCTCCATCGCCATTTCCTTGAGCTTGTTGCGGCGACGATCCTGCATTTTCTGATGGATCACTGGGCTGCCACTTGGGTGGCCCCACTCGTCGTGTTCGAGACCAGTGATGATCGGGAATTTTCCACCGGCCATCTTGGTTCCGGGAGGCGCATGCTTGGTGCGTCCGTCGAGTGGATATGGCTTGAATTCTTCGTCACGGGTTTCCTGATCGAGTTTCGGTTCGTTGATCACCTCGTCAAAATCGGGCATGGCGAAAGCCTCGATGCGGGTGGCGAGCGCCTGGTCGGTGAGGATGATCACCGGGCAACTGAACTTTTTCGCCAACTGACAGGCTTCGATGGCCACATAGAAGCAGTCTTTAACGTTCTTAGGCGCTAGAACGATTCGTGGCGTGTCGCCGTGACTGCCGTAAATCGCCTGCATCAAATCACTCTGCTCAACGCTGGTCGGAAGGCCGGTACTCGGGCCGCCGCGCTGCACGTTGATGACGATCAGCGGAAGTTCGGCCATCGATGCGTAGCCAAGGGCTTCCATCTTCAGTGAAAGTCCAGGACCCGAGCTGCCGGTGACCGCAAGGTGACCCGAATAGGAAAAACCGATGGCCATCGAGACGGCGGCGAGTTCGTCTTCGCATTGCACGAAGAGCCCTTTGTACTTGGGCAACTCGACGCGCAGTTGCTCCATGATCGTCGACCAGGGAGTGATCGGATAACCGGCACCGTAACGCACGCCACCGGCGAGCAAGCCATACACCATAGCGGTGTTGCCGTCGGTGGTGACCCGGTCGGTATCCTTCGACTCGCCGGGACGCAGGCCGTAGTTTGCATCGAGGACATTGCCGATCGGGTAGGCGAAACCGGCATCAAAAGCGAGCATGGCGGTGCGCAACACATCCTCGCCTTTGCGACCAAAGGTGCGCTCGATCAACTCGGCGACTTTGTCGCGGTCGAGCCCGAACATGGCGGTCACAAGACCGAGCACGAAAATGTTTTTACCGCGGTCACGAGCGGTGCCGCCGATCGCCTCGATGGTCGTACCGGTAATGGGAATGCCAACGTGGCGAACTCGGGTATCGTCAGCATTCGCCTCGACGTGGTCGGTATCGATGATGCACACACCGCCTTCCTTGAGTGAACCGATGTGGTCGTCGTAGCTGTGCTGGTAAAATGCCACCAGGATATCGGCTTCGTCACCAGCGGAAAGCACTTCGCCGGAACCGAGATGAACCTGAAAAATCGAAGGACCACCGGAGATCGTCGACGGAATGGTCATGTAAGTCATGACCTCGCGAGCGGAACGACCGGCCAGTTTGGCTAAAAAGCCGCCGATAGTTTGAATGCCATCCTGTGAATTGCCCGCAAAGCGGATCACGGCATTTTGAAGGTCTCCGTTGGTGGAGGTTGGCTCTGAGGGCGAGTCAGACTGAGGTTTCGGGGCCGGTGTGGCGGTAGAACTCATCGTTTTTAGGACGTGTACGGCGAATATGGGATAAACGCCCTAGCCTAGCAAGGCGCTTTTGTTAAGAAAATGTCAGGAGTGGTGGCTTGATTGCGGTCGTTGTTGGTGGCTTGATCTCTCTTCTGCCCCTGTATCATGGGTGGCCAACCGCAATGTCCGAAGCAAGCCTTCATGAAACCGGAATCGATCGCCCTGAGCGTTCGAGTTGGTGGCAGATCTTCTCGGTGTTCCTTCGCCTCGGACTGACCTCCTTCGGTGGACCGACCGCGCACATTGGCTATTTTCGCGAGGCATTTGTCGAAAAACAAAAATGGCTGACGGATCAGGCCTACGCTGATCTTGTGGCGCTGTGCCAGTTTCTTCCCGGCCCGGCGAGCAGTCAGATCGGCTTCGCGATCGGGTTGAAGCGCGGCGGATGGATTGGCGGGCTGGCGGCGTGGCTGGGATTCACGATGCCGTCGGCGATTGTGCTGATTTTGTTTGGTCTGACAGTGACAAAGTGGGGTGATATGGCCGACGGGGGTTGGATGCGTGGCCTGCAGATCGCGGCGGTCGTCGTCATCGCGAAGGCGGTATACTCGATGGCGAAATCGCTCTGCCCTGACCGTTTGCGCGCGACATTGGCAATTGCGGCCGCGGCGGTGGTGTTGGCCTGGCCCGGAACCTGGGCGCAGGTGGGTGTTATTTTGGTCGGCGGCTTGATCGGTTGGTGGCTGATCTCATCGAAGGACCTCGGGGGCGATTCCGATTTGCCCAACAGTGAGGGCCCGAGTTCGCGAATTGGCTGGGTTTCGCTTTCTCTGTTCTTCTTGCTGTTGTTCGGTTTGCCGCCGCTCGCGGCCACCAACGGCAGTGAAGCGCTGACGGTGATCAGTGGCTTCTATCGCACCGGCTCGCTGGTTTTCGGCGGTGGTCACGTTGTTCTGCCCTTGCTTGAAGCCGAAACCGTCGCGCCCGGTTTCGTCAGTCAGGAAAATTTCCTGGCGGGATATGGCGCTGCGCAGGCGGTGCCCGGCCCGTTGTTTACCTTCGCGGCGTATTTGGGCAGCGTCATGT
>JBBKXR010000255.1:0-10028 GCA_037969585.1 Verrucomicrobiales bacterium | reverse complement strand
CCGGAAAGGGACAACGAAGATAAGAAAGCAGGCGCTGCGCTGGAAGACGAAGGCGATTGGAAATGGCACGGCGACAACGCCGTCGGCGATCGGCTGCGGATCGAATTACGCTGGAGACGCGAAACACCACCGACATTTCCCGGGTCCATCCTGCTCGTCCGCAAGGACGATCCCCGGGCCACTCATCAACCGATCCCACTTGAGGGGTGGCCGGATACCTGGTTACCCGACGAGACACTAACCGTGCAGTTCGTAGCCCCGACAGCCGATTTCGACCTTATCGATTTACCTGGCGTTACCGAAGATCATAAGACACGCGTCCGGGTCGAGCTTTTCAATGTCACCACTGGCAAATCGATTAAGAAATACACGATCACCGGCAGCCCCGAAGACCTGGGCGACCACGGCATGAAACCCGGCAATGCCGCCGGTGATAAACTTGAACTGAGACTGCGCTGGCAGAGCGTGCCACCGCCCGCTTTACACCTGTCCGTAGCGCTTCCCCGCCTGCCGATGGATGTTCGGGTCGGCGGCGAGCCGGTCGACTTTCAACCACTGATCGGACTGAAATACGAATGGCCGACACGACAACTTCTCTGGCTGTGGATTCCAATCCTGGTTTTTGCCGTATTCATTCTCACCTCGTTCGCCCGACACAAAAAGACGGACCGTTTCAACCTGCTACTATCCGCCATCGTTCTGATCGCGCTGATGGCTGCCGTCGCCAGTTGTCTTAGTTGGCAACAGGCGATCGACACCGAGATTTCCCACCTCGACCCCGATCATTTCGGCCGCTACGCCGGGCAGCTGGTCGAGTGGCTGACGACCGACAGCCCCGAACGCCGCGCCGAACTGGTTAACTCCATGGACACTTGGCGCTACTCGTGGCTGCCAGTCACGCCGCTACTGATCGCCGCACAAATGCTCTGCGGCGTGCCTTTCCCGTTGGCCTACCTCATCGTCGCCGCGCTGGCCAGCTTCGGCACCTTGTTGCTGTTTCACCTGCTGCTGCGTCGCTACCTCGACCTCGGCGAACTCGCTGCTTTCGCCGGCACGTTGCTGCTACTCAGCCACCATTTTTTTCTTAAATCCTTCGCCAAACCCTCCACCGATCCGATCGGCCTGCTACTGGTAATGAGCGGCTTGTGCCTCGTCTGCGAACGCCTCCGCGCCGGCGCAAACGGCAGCAGTCCTGGATGGAAAAACAATCTCGCCATCGCCGCAGTCGTTTTCCTGCACTTCGGTTCCCGTCCCCCGGGATTCCTATTCGCAGGCTTCCTCGTCGGCGCCGTGCTGCTCGCCGATGCCTGGACTCATCGCCGGGTAAAAATTGGACCGATGATCGCCGATTCGCTCCGACTCGGACTCGCGCCAACGCTGCTGTTCGGCGCACTTTTTGTCGGTTTCGACTGGATCGATAATTTTCAAGCCGCGTTAAATAGCAACGAAAGCTACCACCACGTATCGACCGCGCGCCGCTTCGGCATCATGAGCGTATCGATGCTGACATGGCTGCCCCTGCTCTGGCTCGGCCTGCGCCGCAGCGACTGGAAGCGACCTGAAATCTGGCTGCTCGGTCTGTGGGCGGCATTCTACGTGGCACTGATCATTTTCGTCAAAGCCGGTTTCATCACCCGCATGTTCCTGCCGATGTTGCCGGTGCCAATCGCGCTCGCCGCGCTTGGGCTCGATCGCCTGTGCAGTTGCGGCGGCTGGCGACGCGGGCTCGGCATCGCGCTGGCTGCGCTGGCAGTCATCGCCAACATCGCCATCGTCACCTACCACACCTCGCTACCCTCACTACCGCCGCAAAACATCGCCGAGTGGATCTATCACTGATGCCTCACTTTGCGTTTTCGAAATTCGGAGGCGGCACGAACCGCGCAATGAACGGCAGCACCTCCGCCATCGCCGACTTGATCTCTTCAGGATCACCCCCAGCCAACCCATGCTCACCGCCTTCGATGCTGATCAGGCGATGCTCGACGCCGTGTTCTTCAAACTCACGCGCCATCATCTGCGACTGCCGGTATTCGACATCGGTATCGACCGTGCCGTGAATCATCAGCGTCGGCGGATAGTCCGGCGTGACATTTTTCACCGCCATAAACGGGTAAAACTTCTCAGGCGCTTTGACCGGATCGAGGCCGCCGACCTTCGCCGCCCAAATGCCCTGCACCCGAGTGTTGCGATAGTAAGCTCCGCCATCGCGATCGCTGCTGCGATCGTCCGAATTTGCCACTGGCGGGCCATTTTCAACGGCTGACAACTGCTCCGCAGTAGGCGGCGGCAGGTCGCGCCGATGACTTTCGCTCGGCTCCGTCATCCACGGCCCAACCAGATCGCCGTAACCCCAGAAGCTCACCAGTACGTCAGGCTTCGGATCGACCCGAAACCCCGCCGTCAACGTCAGGTAACCGCCCGCCGATCCGCCGATCACCGCCAGCTTCGTGGTATCCGCGTGAAATTTCTCGCGCCCGTTGGCGCGTATCCAGCGGAAAGCATCTTCGACGTCAGCAATGATTTCCGGCAGCTTTGTTTCCGGCGCCAGCCGGTAGTCGATCGATACCACGCAGTAACCGGCTTTGACCAGATCGCGCACCTGCCCGCTGACCTGATGCCGACCGCCGTTGATCAGTGCCCCACCGTGGATCGATACCACCAACGGTCTCAAGACCTCATCGTTTTCGCGATGCACATCGAGCTTGATTTCGAGATCATCGACACGTTTGAAAGTAAATGTCTCGACTTCGATCTCTCCGCTAGCCGAATTCGCGAGCGTAAAAAGCGAAATCAGAAACGTCGTGCGAACCCATCTGCAGCAAACTCTCATCCTCTGATTTTACACGGCCACACCGTTGCCGGTATCACCGATCCGCGCCACCATTTCAAAGGTGACACTGAAATCGGCCGGAAAACCGCAGACCTCACTGGCTTCACCCGCCATCGCGTGCTTGTGATCTCTCGCTACGCTCGCCTATGGTTGCCGCGTGAAACGACATCAGCAAAGTCAGAGCAAGACAAGATTCAGAGAAAATCTGATCGCCTGCGCACTATCGGCGATCGCTTTGGTCTGCTTGCCAAACCTCGCCGTGGCCCAGGCACCCGAGGGCGATGCCGCCGACGAGCTGCCGGTGCTGCTGCGCAGCTTTGCTGAAGTCAAGGCGCCGACACCGCCCTTCGAAAATGGCGAGTTTCTACCCCGCGAAGGCGAGACCATCGCCTTCATTGGTGGCACCAATACTTTCGACCAGCAGCGTCACCCCTTCCTCGAAACGCGCTGTTATCTCGCCTGGCCGGAACGCAAACTGCGCTTCCGCAACCTCGCCTGGCAGGGCGATACGCTCTATCATCAGGCGCGGCCAAAATATTTCTACACCGTCAAAGGCGATCCGCTGCCTGGCAGTTCGCCCGACAGCCGTGAACCCACGAAACCGGAAATCGTTTTCATCAACTTCGGCAAAGTCGAGTCGCTCGACGGCATCGACCGCTTCCCGGAGTTCCTCGTCACCTACGGCCGACTGCTCGACCAACTGCGCGCACGAACCGGACGCATCGTCGTCGTGTTGCCAACGCCGTTTTTCCCGGTCGGTCCGGCATCAAAATTGACCGACTCGCGCAATGTCATTCTCGGTAAGTTCGCCGCCGGCATGCGCGAACTCGCCACCCAGCGTGGCCTGCTCACCGTCGATACCTTTTCGCCCCTGCTCAAATCACTCGACCCGCATCTGTCGACCAACGGCATTCACCTCAGCGAGGCAGGACAAGCCGCCGTCGCCAAACTGATCGCCGAGCAACTGGACATTCCCAATCCCGGCAGCGAAGCCGTCACTCCTGCCATCGAGCAGTCGCTCAGCCAGTCGATAAAACGCAAAAACTTCCTCTGGAATCAGTATTACCACCCGACCAACTGGGCCTTCCTCTACGGCGACCGACAACATGTCCCCGCCTCACGCGATCACATCGAAACCGATAAACGCTGGCTGGTCGAAGAAGTCGATGCCCTGCCACCGCTCATCGCCGAAACCGAAGCCGATATCTATCGCTACGCCGCCGAGGCCAATCCCATTTCCCCTGCCCCATGACAGCTTCCCCATTCTCACAACCAGCCCCCATTGGACGAAAGTGTGATACCGGCGTCCCGCCGGTCCACAGAGCATCCGTCCCTCAAGCTCTCCTCCTCGCGATCACGACCGCACTCGCCCTAACCTGCCTCCCCACTTTCGCCGACGCCGACGACAAAGTCGCCCTGCGCACACCCGACCGTCCACCCGCCGCCGACAACTCCGTCGAGGCTGAGATGGCATCGTTCACTGTCCACAAAGATTTTGAAATCAGCCTGTTCGCCGATGAAACCCTCGGCATCGCCAATCCGGTCGCCATTCAGTGGGACCACCGCGGTCGCCTATGGGTGCTGACCACCCTCGCCTACTCGCAGCTCAAGCCCGGCGAGACCCCCAACGATAAAGTCATCATCCTCGAAGACAGCGACGCCGACGGCAAAGCCGACAAGTCGACCGTGTTCGCCGACGGACTCGACATGTCGACCGGCTTCGCGCTCGGCAACGGCGGCGTGTACCTCGCCGAAGGCCCCGATCTGATCCACCTCGCCGACAGCGACGGAGATGATGTATCCGACAAAAAAATGCTGCTACTGACCGGCTTCGGCACCGGCGACACCCACCAGAACATCAGCAACTTCATCTTCGATTCCGGTGGCTTTCTGTATTTCAGTCAGGGTCTGCACGCCTACTCAAATGTCGAAACTCCGTGGGGTGTCTCGCGCGGCGAACGCGCCGGCTTCTGGCGCTTCGATCCCCGCACCTCGCGACTCGACCCGTTTGGCTTTCCTTCGATGGTCAGCGCCAATCCCTGCGGCGTCGCCATCGATCGCTGGGGTGCCCTGTTCATCAAAAGCAACGGTCCGCGACTGTGCTTCGCCACCCCCGGCCTGATTCCGACAACCCACCCGCGCGAACTGATGGAGTTTGCCGAAGTCGGCGCTACGCCCGGCAAGAGCATGGGCGCCGAAATCGTCGAAACCGCCGGCCAACCGGAATGGTTGCAGCAGCACGCACTTATCGCCGGTTACTTCGCCCGCCAGGTCAATGCCCTGCCGCTCATCGAAGACGGTTCCGGTTTCAAAAAAGTCGAGTCCGTCAACCTGATGACGGCCGATCATCCGAGCTTTCGACCGGTCGACATCCGCGTCGGACCCGATGGCGGCATCTACATCTCCGACTGGTTCAACCCCGTCATCAATCATTATCAGGTTTCCCTGCGCCACCCGCACCGCGACTACGACCACGGACGAATCTGGAAGCTCCGACCGAAAAGTCTGCCACCAGTCGAGCAACCCGTTCTGGTCGATCTCCCGGTCGAAGAATTGTTCGAGCACCTGCGTTCTCCCGAACGCTGGACGCGCGATCAGGCGCGCCGCCTGATCACCGAATCGGATGCTGACAACGCCACGGAATCGCTCGCCGCCTGGGCGAAAAAACTCGACCCGTCCTCCGCCGCTGACAGTCATACCCTGATCGAAGCGGTCGGCATTCTCGAAGCGCGCGGCGCTGTTTCGGCAGAACTCCTCGACCACCTGCAACTGTCCACCGAACCACACGCCAGTGCCGTCACCGCGCGCATCATCTCCCGCTCGTCTGAAAACATCGACGACGCCAACGAACGTCTGGCAAAACTACTGCGCGATCCGCATCCCCGGCCACGCCTCGAAGCCGTTATCGCCTGCGCCAATCGCCCCTATCCGGAGTCGTTGCCATTGGCACTCACCGCGCTCGATTCCGAGGTCGACAAATTCATCGATTACGCCCTCAACCAAGCCGTTCACGCGCTCAGCGATCAGTGGTTGCCCGCCGCGCGCGACGGCGAACTCACCTTCGCCAAACCCGAACATCTCGCCTTTGCGCTCAACGCTTACGGCGGCGAAATCAGCGCCACCATCGCCCGCCAAACACTCGACCAACCCGATACGGAACTCGATGCAGGTGCCCGCAGCGCATTTCTCAACATCCTCGCCAACACCGGCACCGCCGAGGATCTGCGCCGTGTTTTCGCCGATGAAGAACACGCCGACCCGACGCTGCTCAACGCCTTGGTAAGTTCCTGGCCGATCCGCCGGTTGCTACCCACCGAACCCTTCGCTCCGCAGCTGACCGAGTTGCTTCAGAGTAAGGCACCCGGCGTCCGCCTTGCAGCGATTCAGTTAACCGGCCTGTGGAGAGCCACCGAGCTGAGCGACGCCATCGAAAAACTCGCCATCGCCCCGAACACCGCACCGGCCGAACGCGCCACCGCGATCACCAGTCTCGGCAGTCTGCGCGGCAAGGCCGCCGCCAAGACGCTTGCCAAAATCGCTCTCGCTGCTGACAGCCCCACAGCGATTCGCAACACCGCCATCGAAGCGCTCGCACTCGCCGATCTCGGTGCCGCAGCGACGACCGCCGCAACATTGATCCAACTCCCCGAATCGGCGACGGCCGATCTGTCATCGATTCTCAATCCCGTTCTCAGCAAAACCGGCGGCGCCCCCGCCCTGACCAAAGCCATGGTCGCGGTCGATCTAAAGCCCGCCATCGCTCAGAAAATCGCCGGTGCCATGGCCGGACTCGGCCGCACCGACGTCGAGTTGACGGCGCGGCTCAACAAAGTGCTCGGCATCAAAGACGCCAGTCCTGCCGATGCCAACTACGACGCCGAACGCGTCAAAAAACTGGTCGCCGCCATCACCGCCGGCGACGGCGATGCCAAAAAGGGCCGCGAAGTTTTTCAACTTGTGCAACTCAACTGCGTCGCCTGTCACCAGATCGACAAAATCGGTGGCCCCATCGGCCCGCCGCTCGACACCGTCGGCGCCGGCCTGCCCCTCGACCAACTCATCGAGTCCGTACTCTATCCCGCCCGCCAACTCAAAGAAGGTTACTTCGCCACCGCCATCACCACCATCGATGGCCAGGTGCACACCGGTTACGTCGATGAAAAACTTTCCGACAACGCCAACTTCTGGCTGCGCGACACCGCCACCCAAAAGCTAAAACCCGTGTCCATGCACCAACTCGCCAAACGCGAAGAGATCGGCACCCTCATGCCGCCCGGGTTGACGGCGTCGTTGAAGGAAGAACAGCTGGTGGATTTGATTGCGTATCTCGCTTCGCTGAAGGGGTAAGTTTCAGGAGCAAGGAGCAAGGAGCAAGGAGAACACCGCTAACCGCTAACAGCTAACAGCTAACAGCTAACAGCTAATCGCTAATCGCTAATCGCTAATCAACTTATGAAAAAGCCACGCCATTTGATCAGTCGCCGTGAAATTCTCAGCCGATCGCTGCAGGGGGCTGCGCTGGCGTGTGCGCCTTTGAGCGGATTCGGACAGAGTCAACCGGCCGCTGCGGCGGGTCGGAAATTTACGGTCGACCTGACGCCCGGAGCGCTTGGCATCGGCGGCGATGCCTTGGCCGTGATCGATCTCGCCCAGCGCCATGCTTTTGAATCTGTGCAGCCGAACGGCGACTACATTGCCTCGCTCGATCCCGCAAAGCGCGCCGAACTGCCCGCTCTGTTAAAACAGAAAAAACTCGCCTGGGGTTCCGCCGGCATGCCGGTCGATTTCCGCAAAGACGAGGCCAAATTCCGCGCAGACATGGATGCCTTGCCCGCGCAGGCCGCCGCCTTGCAGGATGCCGGTGTGACCCGCATCAGCACCTGGCTGATGCCCACCCATGCCGAGCTGACCTGGCTGGCCAATTTCAAGCAACACGTCAAGCGCCTCGGCGAGGTCAACAAGGTGCTCGCCGACCACGGCCTGCGCTTCGGCCTCGAATACGTCGGCACCAAAACCCTGTGGACCAAAGAGCGCCATCCGTTCATCCACACCATGGCCGAGACCAAAGAGCTGATCGCCGAGATCGATCAGCCGACGCTCGGCTTCGTGCTCGACAGCTGGCACTGGTGGACCGCCGGCGAAAGCGCCGCCGACATTCTGAGCCTGGAAAATAAAGACATCGTCGCCTGCGATCTCAACGACGCCCCGCTCGGGATTCCTGTTGAGGAGCAGCTGGATAATCAGCGCGAGCTGCCGGCAGCGACCGGCGTGATTCCGATCGGGGAATTTCTGAATGCGCTCGTGCAAGTCGGTTATGACGGGCCTGTGCGCGCCGAGCCGTTTAATCAGCCGTTGCGGGAGTTGGACGATGAACCGGCGGCGAAGGCGACGGTTGGAGCGATTAAGAAGGCGATGGGTTTGGCGGGGGTTTGAGTTTCTGACAGATTACTGTCAGAGGATTTCGATCTCAGTCGAATCCAGAACTTCAATGCCTAGCGATTTCAAATAACTAAATGTGGAATCGTAGTGATTGGGAACTCTGGTGTGATCTTTGGTGTCACCTTCAGGTACAACAATAACCATTCCTTGTCGCGCACGAGTCAGCAGAACACGATACGCATTTTTCATATAAGTTTGGCGATCAGCCTTCCTAACATGCTGCCATTTCTTTCCTCTAAATGACCAATGCCCCCATCCATCAGGGGAATACCGAAAGTCACCGTCCCAACTTAGTATTGCCCAATCAAGTTCAAGTCCCTGAATATGGAATTCAGTCGCCACGTCTTCCAAATAGTAGCTAGATCTAACATCATCGTCACCTTTCAAAAACCAATGAACAGGATTAATAGGAGTCCTAACATCAATCGCGTAGGGCTTTAGCCGCACCGCCTGAGACGAAACGACCATACCAAAGCGTTCACTCCCTCTTGCATGCGTCCGAATCCATTGCTTGGCGACATCGAAATTCCGGGTCAAGCGTATCGGATACTTTGCCGCTATTTCCGCTAGGATCGTTCGTGCGGAATCCGCTTCTAGATCGAGCATTTTTTTAACGAATGCCCCCAGTTTTCCCGCCCTAAACGATCGCATCGACACGTTGAGATGAAGGTCATTTTCCTCAACCAATTGATCGACCAATTCGATCTCTGCATGAGTGTTCCCCAATTCATACTCACTGTCAGTCAGCTCCGGTGAAATATGGACACTCCAATGAGGAAAGCTCCGATTCCGAGCTGCGATCCACTCTCCGATGCCCGCTTCCCCGGTGTGAATTTCTTGACCTCCTCCTACTAGGCACACAACCACCGCCCAATCTTTATGGCGGTCGAGGCAAGAAATTAAAAACTCCGGCTCCGAATATTCGAAATTTGGAACACCTTTTTTACGTCTCATAAAATCGATTGTCTTGTCTCGATTCCAAGCTCTTTGCGCTTCATCGAAGATAGCGACGTGCTCTACAGGAGGTCCAGGATCCCTAACGGAATCATCTCGAAAATGGTGAACATTTTGAATAAATGCCTTCACTTCACTCCGTGCAGCGCTAACCGATAACTGCTCCCCTTTCACTTTCGCTCGCACGACTTTGTCTTGAGCCAGAGCTTCGCAAAGCACATTCACCAACGGCCCGTTACCAGAAAGGAACACGCTGTTCATACTCTCCCCAAGACCGGTCGTCGCTGTCGCGATATTGAGCCCCACAAGTGTCTTTCCAGAGCCCGGAACTCCAGTCACGAAACAGATCGCCTTTTGATTGTTTGCCTTACACTTTGAAATAAGGTCTCTGACTAGAGTTGAAGTGCTGCTCAAATTGATCTCAGACGCGCCTCGCCGCGAAATCGCTTTGACATCATGATTATTATACAATGCCAGAGCCGCTTCGATAATGGTAGGCGTCGGATGATATCGGCCTCTCTCCCACTCGCCGGGATCGATAGTAGGGCCTTCCGTTTCGTTTAGAACATGATTGATGATTTCAGCGATGTCACTGCCATTGGATTTAATCGGCCAGTAGAGTTGGTCTTTTGCGACTTTAAGAATTGGCGGCCTACCGGCATCGCTGGCACCAGTACAGACGAGCATAGGCACGATTGTGCAAGAATGGCTGGTTTCATGGAAATTTTTTAGGTCCAGGCCATAATCCCAAACCTGATTCAACGCGCTTCGTTGAAACTTTGCCTCCCCGACTTTGAATTCC
>JBBKXR010000254.1:0-14724 GCA_037969585.1 Verrucomicrobiales bacterium | reverse complement strand
GGCGTGAACCTGGTCGTAGTAGCCGAAAAATTCGTCGAAGCCGTGCTTTTCAGGAACTCCCGTCGAATGCCGCCCCCCGGTGCCCCACATGCCAAAACCACCCGTCGCATACCCCTTTTTCTTCAACAGCGATGCGATCGTCGCCTCATCAGCGCGTAGCGGAGAACCCCCATCGTTGGCTCGCACCGAAGCATGGCCGGCATGTTTGCCCGTCATTAAATTACAGCGCAGCGGGCCGCACACCGGCGCCCCGGCCAAAGCCGACGTGAAGCGAATCCCCCCGGCCGCGAACTGATCAATGGTCGGCGTCTTAAGCTTGTCGTTGCCCATGTGCCCGAGCTCGTAATAGGCGAGCTCATCAGCCATCATGTAAACGATATTTGGTGCGCGATCGGCGGCATTTGCCGAGACAGCTATCGAAAGAACCAGCGCGAGGGCATAAAGGATTCGGATGATCATGGCGCGACCATTGAGCAAAAAACGGTCAACGGCAAGCTCCGCTGGTCTCCGTGAGGAAAGCGGGTCGGTGCCAGAAAAATGTTAACCTTTGCTGGTCGGGAGCCATTTACCGTAGAATACCATCATGAATTCTGCCGATCAGGACACCCAAATTGTCGCGCTGCTGACCGAGCACCAGTTGGCGATTCGCCTCTACGTTCAGTCTTTGCTTCCCGGCGACCACTCGGCACACGATGTCGCCCAGCAGGCCAACGCCACACTGTGGAAGAAGCGCGAGGATTTCGAGGTCGGCACCAATTTTAAAGCCTGGGCATTTTCAGTGGCCCGCTACGAAGTGCTTAATCACCGAAAAAAGAAAGCTCGCGAAAGCCGCCGACTAACCTTTAGCGACGAGATGGAGGACTTCATCGCCGCCGAACTTCCCCAGCGCGTCGATGATCTCGAAGAGCGCCAAATCGCACTTCGCGGGTGCATGCAAAAACTTAAACAGACCGACCGCGAATTGATCCAACACCGTTACCTGCACCGCACGTCTCTGGCCGAATACGCCGCGCAAATTGGCCGTACCGCCGGCTCACTCAAAGTCAGCCTGTTTCGCCTGCGCAGTCGCCTGCAAAAATGCATCGTCCACCAGCTGAATCTGGCCAGCTCCAAACCAGGAGGCCAACAAGCATGAACAGCGAAGAACGCAGCCAACTTATTGACGCGCTGATCGAGGGCGATATCAGCGAAGCCGACTTCGTGCGTCTCGAAGCGGAGATGCTCGTCGATGCCGAAGTTCGGCAGGAATACTACGATCGCGTGCAAGTCGATACCTTGATCGACGTTGAAACCCGTGAACAGAGCGCAGGAGTTGACAGCGAAAAAATCGTCGCATTCCCCCGCCGCACACTATGGCTTCGCACCACTGGCATCGCGGCACTTCTGGCTATCCTCGCCACCGTGGCGTCGGTCAACTGGTTCGTCAGTCGACATCAAAATATCATCGCTACGAATGAAGTTGAACCGACCGCCAGCGGATATGGCGTCGTCGCCGAACATCTCGATGCAAAGTGGGCCAGCGATTCTGCATCGATCCAACGCGGTGAGATTTTACCCCAAGGCCCCCTCGTGCTCGACGCCGGCATCGTGCAAATCGACCTCTTCAGCGGAGTCGCATTGGTGGTCGAGGGATCGGCAAATTTTGAAATCCTCTCGCCGATGGATGTGCGGGTCGATTCCGGAAAAATCCGCGCCCGCGTGCCCGAACAAGCTCGAGGATTTCGCATTCATACCGCAGCGGGAGAAGTGGTCGATCTCGGCACCGAGTTCGCCCTCGATGTCACGCCCGACCACGCCGACGTTCACGTGATCGACGGTGAGATTGAGTGGCATCCGACCGATGCCGACATGCAACACATGAGCAAAGGCGAAGCGCTGCGTGCATCGAATGACACGGCAACAACCTCACCGCTCAGTCATGATCCAAGCCGATTCATTGGCCATGAAGAATTGGAGAACACCCTGATTCGAGGACGCAGCGAACGCCGGCAAGAATGGCTTACCCACTCCGCACAACTGGCGAACGACCCGCGCCTTCTACTCTATTATCCGATGAGCCAGAAAGGGGGTTGGAATCGCCAACTGGTCGACCTCAGCCCGCACGCGATCAACGGCACCATTGTGCGCGCGAATCGTTCCGCCGATCGCTGGGAATCCGAGAACGCTGCCCTGGATTTTACTGCCGCAGGTAGCCGTGTGCGCGTCGAAATACCCGGCGAACACCGTTCGATGACCTTGTATTGCTGGGCGCGTATCGACAGCCTCGACCGCTGGTACAACAGTCTATTCCTCACCGACGGTCACGAACTGAACGAACCTCATTGGCAGATCCTTAAGGATGGACGGCTGTTCTTTTCAGTGAAGAAAAACGATCCGCAGGTAAGCAAGGGTGAACGCGACAAACACATCTACTACTCGCCTAAATTCTGGACCCCGGCGCAGGCTGGCCAGTGGTTTCAAATTGCGACCACCTACGACATCGATGCCCGCAATGTCACTCACTACATCAACGGCGAGATCGTCAGCCGGGAAGCCATAGCCGAAAAGTGGCTCGTCGAAACCGTCACCATCGGCGCGGCCTCGATCGGCAACTGGAGCGAACCTCGCTACAAGAGTGCCGACCCGAGTTTTGCCGTGCGCAACCTCAACGGTGCCATCGACGAATTTGCAATCTTTGGCGAAGCACTGAATGCCGAAGAAATCCGCGAGCTCTACGAAATCGGCAAACCCTGAAGAAACTTCAAAAATCGAAATGCCTTGTTCGATATTCGATATTCAAATCCTTTTCATCATGAATTCCCGCTTAGGAACAACGCTGACCCTCGCCAGCACCCTGTTGATCGTCACCGGCATTAGCCACGGCCAGGAAATAACCGACGCAGATCGCCTTTTCACCCTCAAGGTCCAGCCACTGCTTTCGGAAAAATGCAACGGCTGCCACGGTGACGACGCCGAAAAGATCAAAGGCGAATTCAAGATGCTCAGCCGGGATCAATTGCTGGCCGGTGGTGAAACTTTTGGCAAGGACGTGCTCGTCCCCGGCGATGCGGTGAAAAGTTTTCTCATGGAAACCATCCGCTGGAGCGATCCGGACTTCGAAATGCCGCCCAAGGAAAACGATCGGCTCTCTGAAGAGCAGATCGCCCTGGTCGAACAATGGATCAATGCCGGCGCCCCGTGGCCAGACAAAGCCACCCAACTCGCCATCCGCGAGGAAGAGAAGAAGCAAGAGGTCACGGCTGACGGCATCATCATGGCAACGTCAGGTGGCCTCGGCGACGAGTGGACCTATCGACGTTACCAACCCGAGGACATCTGGGCCTTTCTGCCCGTCGTGAAACCCGAAGTGCCCGCATTTCCCCTCCCCTCCAGTGGACAGACTCCTAACTCCCAACTTCCAGCTCCCAACTCCTCAGCAAACCCCATCGATGCCTTTATCGGAGCCAAACTAGCCGAAGCAAAAGTCACCCCCGCTCCCGAGGCCAACCCACTGGTGCTCATCCGTCGTGCCACCTACGACCTGATCGGACTGCCGCCGACACCCGGCGAAGTTCACGATTTTCAACAAGCGTGGAAGCAGGACAAGGAATCCGCTTGGACAGCTCTCATAGACCGCCTGCTCGACAGCCCACGCTACGGCGAACGCTGGGCCCAGCACTGGCTCGACGTCGCTCGTTACGCCGACACCGGCGGCATGTCCAACGACTACGAACGCTCCAACGCCTGGCGCTACCGCGACTACGTCATCCGCGCTTTCAACGACGATAAGCCGTACGACCGTTTCGTCATCGAACAGCTGGCCGGCGACGAACTTGCCGATGCCTCAGTTGCCAAGCGCAAGGGCGGTGACGAAAAGAAGGTCGCCGCTACCCGGCTCGCCGGCGACTACAACGAACAGGAAGCCGAGTGGCTCGTTGCCACCGGATTTTTGCGCATGGGCGCCTGGGACGATGCCATGGTGCAGAAGGAAGAAGCGCGTCAAATTTACCTCGACGATGTCGTCAACTCGGTCGGTCAGACCTTCCTGTCGACCACGATGCGCTGCTTCAAATGCCACGATCACAAGTTCGACCCACTGCCGACCCGCGACTACTACAGCATCTATGCCACATTTGCGGGAACGCAGACCGTCGAGCGCAAGGTGCCCTTTTTAGAAACCGAAAACCGCACTGGCTTCGATCAAGGCAAGTCCCACGTCGAACGCCTGCTCGCATTCGCCACCGCCGAGACCAATGCCCTCGTCAAAAAACGCGAAGATGCGGCGAAGGCCTGGTTCACCGAGAACAACCTCCCCTACCTCCCCGAAGAGAAACGCCGTGATCTCGATGACGACAAAAAGCCACCGCGCCACGTCGGCCTGAGCATTCCCGAGCAAGGTCAACTGAAGGTCCGCGAGCAGGACGTGTGGATCTGGACCCGCCGACTCGAGCGCTACCAATCGATGGCGCAAAGTGTCTTCAATGGCAACGACAAGGCGCGTTCCGGCAACGCCCGCAAGCTGCGCATCAATCAGAAAGCGGGCAACAATGAAGCTCCGAATAGCACCATCCTTACCGGCGGATCCCTGGAAGCCCCCGGCGAAGCCGTCACGCCCGCTGTTCTCAGCATGCTTGGCGTGCCCTCGCCGACCGCAACCGATGAAAATCCCTACGCCCTTCCCGAAACGCTGGAGGGACGCCGCCTTGGGCTGGCCCAATGGATCGCCGACCCACGCAATCCGCTGACCGCCCGCTCCATCGTCAATCGCCTCTGGCAGCATCACTTCGTCAAACCGATCGCTGGCAACCCGAACAATTTCGGCGTCAAAGGCGAAAAGCCCACCCATCCCGAGCTGCTCGACTGGCTCGCCGCCGACTTCGTAGAAAATGGTTGGACCATGAAACGCCTGCATCGCCTGATCATGACTTCGGACGCGTACCGCCGCTCGGCACAGCACCCACAGTATACCGCCATCGCCAGCGAAGATCCCAACAACGCCCTGCTCGCCTACTACCCCGCGCGCCGACTGAGCGCAGAGGAACTGCGCGATTCGCTGCTGGCGATCACTGGAGAACTCAACTCCACCCCCGGCGGCCTGCCCGCGAATCCCGAGATCAACATGGAAGTCGCCCTGCAGCCACGCATGATCCAATTCTCACTCGCCCCCGCCTACCAGCCCGACGCCACTCCAGAGCAGCGCAACCGTCGCACCATATACGCCTATCGCGTTCGTGGCCTCGCCGATCCCTTCCTCGAATTGTTCAACCAACCCAACCCTAACGATTCATGCGAAGCCCGAGACAGCGCCGCCGTTTCGCCACAGGCATTCACCTTGCTAAACAGTGATGCCATCACCGATCGCTCGCTGGCCTTTGCGCAACGCCTACAAAAACAAACAAGCGTTCCGGCAGAACAGATCGATCGCGCCTTTCACATCGTCTTCGGCCGCAACCCCGACAGCGATGAAAAACAACGCCTGCAAACCTACCTCGCCGAAATGACGAAATATCATCAGTCGGCCACCCCCGAAGCCACGGAATTTCCCGCCGAGATCACTCGCTCACTGGTGGAAGAATTTTCCGGAGAAGCCTTCGAATACACCGAGATCCTCCCCGTCTTCGAAAACTACCAAGCCGATCTCAAGCCCGCCGACGCCGCCCCCGAAACACGAGCCCTCGCCGACGTCTGCCTGCTGCTCTTCAACTCCAACGAATTCGCCTATGTATACTAAGGCCCGGCGATTAGCGGTTAGCATTTAGCGATTAGCTCTTCTTTGATTTGAAAGATTTTCGACAATTACAAGTCTGGCAGAAGGCTCACGCTTTCACGCTGGCGCTGTATCCCGCAACCAAGATTTTTCCTGATGATGAGCGTTTCGGACTCACTTCTCAGATCCGTCGAGCAGCAGTTTCGATTGCCTCGAACATTGCTGAAGGCTGTGGTCGGCAAGGAGATGCTGAACTGAGCCGCGTTTGCCAAATCGCCATGGGTTCAGCCAGCGAAGTTGAATATCAACTCGAACTGGCCAGCGACCTCAACTTCTTTGCTCAAGACACTTACCAACAACTCAATGAGCAACTCCTCGACGTAAAGCGAATGCTCAACGGTTTAATCAAAAAGCTAAATGCTAATCGCTAACCGCTAACAGCTCTTCAAGCCTATGAACTTCACCCAAGCCCAATCCTCCCGCCGCAGCTTCCTCTACGGACTCGGCTCATCGCTCGGCTCACTCGCCCTGACTGACATGCTGCGCGCGGACAGCGGTGTCCCGTCGCCTCTCTCGGTGAAGCCTCCGATGCATCCGTCGAAGGCGAAAGCTGTCATCATGCTGTTCATGGAAGGCGGTCCCAGCCAGATGGATACCTTCGATCCCAAGCCGAAGCTGACTGAACTTCATAAGAAGGAATCCAAGCTCACCGCCGGCCTCGAAACCGGATTCAAATTCTACGTCGGCAGCCCCTTCGGCAGCCGCAAGGTCGGCGCCAACGGTCTCGACATGAGCGACCAATGGCAGCATCTCGCCGATCCCGAAGTCGCCGATGAACTGTGCAACTACCGAGGCTGCACCGCCGAATCTCTTAACCACCCCGAAGCTCTGTTCCACATGAACACCGGCAGCCGGCTCGGCAGCGATCCGGCAGTCGGATCGTGGGCTACTTACGGCCTCGGCTCGGTCAATCAGAACCTGCCCGGCTACGTCGTCATGACCGAGCTCGCGCAACCCCAGGGCGGCGCGCGCAACTGGAACAATGGCTTCCTGCCCGCTCACTTTCAGGGAACCGCATTGCGCCCGCAAGGATCGCCAATCCTCGATCTGGATTCGCCGTCCTACAAAACCCGCGAGCACCAACGTCGAGCGCTCGACGAACTCGGTCTGCTTAATCAGAAACATGCCAAGGCCAACCCGCAACACGAGGATCTCGCAGCGCGCATGGAGAACTACGAACTCGCCTTTCGCATGCAGACCGAAGTGCCCGGCGTCGTCGACATCGATGGCGAACCGGAGCACATCAAAGAGATGTACGGCCTCAACGACACGGAAGCCGCCGGCTTCGGACGGCAGTGCCTGATGGCGCGGCGTCTGGTCGAAAAGGGCGTGCGCTTTGTGCAAATCTTCTCTGGCGGCTGGGACAGCCACGACTATCTCGAACGCGGTCATTCAAAACGCATCCGCAGCGTCGATCAAGGTATGGCCGCACTGATCAAAGATCTGAAACGCCGCGGCATGCTCGACGAAACGCTGGTTATCTGGACCGGTGAATTCGGCCGCACCCCCGACAATAACAAACGCGGCGGCGTCTACTCGATCGGTCGAGGCCACAACGCCGATGCGATGACCATGCTCCTGGCTGGCGGCGGCATCAAACCCGGCATCGTCGGCGCCACCGATGAAGTCGGCGCCAAAGCCGTCGACGTCGCCCACCCGATCCGCGATCTACACGTCACGCTGCTTCATCAGTTAGGTCTGGACGACAACAAGCTCACCTACTTTCATGCAGGAAGATACAAGCAGCTCAGCCAGTTTGGTGGCCAGTTGATTCCCGAGTTAATCGCCTAGCGCGAAAGAGTTTTCCCTGTTCATTTTAATCTATTCGAAACAAATCCCCCCCCTTAAAGACACGCGAATCGATTTCGGGCTAGAGTCTTCACGACGGTTTCAAGTAATCTGATTTCCGAATGTTCTCACTCCGCTATTACGCTTCCATTCTGGCGCTCCTCACGGCCGCCGCTTGTTGTGCGTCCGCTGAGGATAATCCGCCAAATATCGTCGTCGTCATGGGCGACGACTGGTCATGGCCTCACGCGTCGGCTCTGGGAGACCCGACGGTCTCAACCCCAAACTTTGATCGCATCGCTCGCGAAGGCGTTCTGTTCGAAAATGCCTTTGTCTCGTCGCCATCCTGCACTCCGTCGAGATTTGCGATTGCCTCTGGGCAGTATCACTGGCGTCTCGACGAAGGCGCAAACTTAGGTGGCTCGCTGGCGAAAATTATCCCGGTGTATCCGGACCTTCTTGCCGCAGCGGGTTTCCAAACCGGCTTCTGTCGCAAGGGCGCAGGGCCCAGTCAGCATACGTATCGTGGCAGCGATCCATTCGGAAAACGCTTCAAAAATTTCGTTGAATTCTTTGAAAACCGCGCCCCCGGCAAGCCCTTCTGTTTCTGGTACGGCGCCGGAGAGCCCCACCGCCCTTATGACTGGCAGGCCAGCCGCGACAGCGATCTCGACCTGAACTCGATCATCGTTCCCGCCTGGCTGCCGGACAATGAAACCACCCGAACCGATCTCGGTGACTACTACTTGAGAGTCCAGCAACTGGATCGTTTCGCCGGGGATATTCTAGAAAAACTCGAAGCATCGGGAGAGCTCGAAAATACCATTGTGGTCATGTCAGGTGACAACGGAATGCCCTTCCCGCGCGCCAAAGCCACCCTGTTCGATTCCGGAACACGAGTTCCTCTGGCGATCCGTTGGGGGGCCAAAATTTCCGCAGGGCGAACGATTTCCGATTTTGTATCGCTGACCGACCTCGCACCCACTTTTCTCGAGGCTGCCGGCTTGCAGATCCCCAGTGAGATGACCGGGCGATCTTTGCTTTCGTCGTTCCTCTCCGAGAAATCCGGTCAGATCGATGCCAATCGCGACCATGTTCTCACCGGAATGGAACGCCATGTCTATTCGCATCCGTCACGCGCGATACGGACCCACGATTTTCTCTATGTCCGCAATTTCGGTCCCGAGGCCTGGCCCACCGGCGAATCGAAAGATGAATTAGCGCGTATCGATTTTCAAAAGACTCCGTGGCCAACGCAGCCTGGTTCGTTTTCGCACAACGTCGATCCCGGACCGACCAAACAATGGATGCAACACAACGCTTGCGCGCAGAACGAGCAAGCTTTCGGTCCCCGACTCGCCGAGGAACTCTACGATTTGCGCTCGGATCCCGATCAGATCTCCAATCTCCTTTCCGCAGCCAACCTCTCCGATAAAGTGCAGGCACAGCGCGAAAAACTCGCAGCCCGTCTGGCCAACAGCCTCCGCGCCAGTAGTGATCCTCGCTTCGCAGAATCAACTGGCGCTTACTTGGACAGGGATGACGCTTCCCCAGCCAAACGTGAGCGGCTGAAAAAATAGGCCCCCGGCATGCATGCATGCATTCATTCAGCCGGCCAACAGCGAACAAGCAAGCGCTTGCACCCGCTGTCGCAATTCCGGATCCGACGCGTACAGCACGCCGCGTTCGTTCATAAACGTGCTTCCCTCCGGATTCAGATTGAGCGCTTCACCATGAATATCGGTCGCGGCAATGCCGAATTCCTGCATCACACAAGCTGACGCCGCGAAGTCCCACACCGACCCACCTCCCCGTTCGGTTTTGGGTAATTTAAAATACACTGCCGGCGCGTACTGGGTCACCCAACAGCCATTCAGCGCAGCACCGGCATGATCGATCATACGCAGGCCATCTTCGCAGCCAATCTCGGCGGCGATTTGCTCCATCACGTCATTGAGCTCTGGAAAATTCTTGCGACTCTTCATGCTCCGATCGATGAGCCATGTCAGTTTCCCGTCGTCGTTCGGTGCCTGATGCTTCTCGATCGGATCACCATTGAAAAACGCTCCCAGCCCCTCGATCGCGTGGAAGGTTTGAGCTTTCGAAGGATCGCGAACTACGCCGATCAACGGTTCTCCCTGCCGCGACAGCAACGCAATCGACACCGAGTAGCCCGGGTTACCCTCGACAAACGGCAGCGTGCCATCGAGCGGATCGATACACCAGAAGGCATCTCTCTCGTGCCGGCTCGAATCATCCTCACTTTCTTCAGTAAGCACGCCCAGCCCATACTCAGCAATCGAGTCGGCGAGTGTATCCAGAATCAGTCGCTGACTTGCCAAGTCGACCTCGGTGACCACCTGTGATGCCAAAGTATCACCGCCGCCCTGCTTTTTTTGCACCTCGCGGTGCTCACCCATTTCACTTTGGATCTGCCCTCCAGCTCGGGCCGCCGCGGCCATCGCGACGGCGAACAGTTTCTTGAGATCACAATCGGAAAAATTCATGAGTCGTTTTGCAATTTCGCCACCACTTCCCGAGCCACGCGCTCACTATACGAATTTATCTTCCAGTGCCCCGGACACCAGCCTTTTAGAAAGCGATGGAAATCCGTCCACGCCACTGGAAACAAGTCGCGCCATTCCGCGATGACCGCAGTCGCATTCAACCTGGGTTGCCGACGGGCCAGCGCGCTTTCCAGACTGGCAAAATAGCTATCGAGCAATGCCGCTTCCTGTTCCTCGCAAGATCTCTCGTCTAGACAGCTGCCGATGAAATACGCGACATCCTTCATTCCGCAGCCACCCCCGACGTATTGGAAATCGAGCATCGCAACTTGATCACCCGATTCCGAAAAACAGAAGTTCGCCAGCTTGGCATCGCCGTGAACCAGCGTCTGATATTTTGCCCCGCTGAGGTTCGCATCGAGCGCCCCAGCAGCATCTTTGAGCATCGCATCGTTCAGTGCGTCCAGCTCCTCTGGGCGCGTTTCCAAATGCCAGTAGGTGCCAATTTGCCATAAGCCTTCGGGCATTTCTCCCATGAACGTCGCGTGAAACTCGGCCAGCAATCGCAGACAGCTTCCGATCTGCGACCAGCGCAAACTGGTCAGTCGCAGCGGATAACCCGAAGCGTCCAAATCTTCAAGAACCAGCAATACATTTTCTCCATCGCGAGCAAATGACAAAAACTTGGGAATCCGACAGCACGAGTCACAGCGAGAACTCCACGACCGATACCACTCCGTCTCCACCCGATACGAGAACACCTTGCGCTGGTGAGATAAGTTCGAGTTCCATCCACGCGGATGACGCTGCTGCAACGGCACGCAGACATGCTTTACCACCACCGTATTCAGATCACTGCCCGAAAGAGCCACCCTCAAGATCTGCCCGTAACCGCTCCACAACTCCTGAATCACTGAGTCGATCCGCATCGATTCAGCACCGGTGGCCTCAAGGATCGCAGCTTCGAACGGCTTTGCCAGATCACGATTCATAGGGGAGCACTCGAAACTCGTGCTGCGCCGTGTCGACACCTATCGTTTGGCGGCGCCAAGCAAATCGAACTGATGGATCGACCAGAACAGTTTGTGACTACCCGTCTGGGTGATTCTCACAAAACGTGTCGACTGTGGCTCAAAATCCAGTTCCAGGCGCGCTTCCTCGGCTTTGCCTTCCGCCACGGGTTTTGCCCAAGTTTTGCCGTCATCTGAAAATTGAATTTTGTATCCGCGCGGGAAGTCATTCTTCGAAGATCCAGCGTCGATGATCAATCCCGCCAACTCCGTCTTTTCAGGAAGTTCGACCTTATACCACATGCCGGGGGACATGCTCTTGCCCGTGGTGAACCGCGAGGCAGGTTCTCCATCGATCGCTTTGCCAGCATCTTTCTCACCGTGGCTGGCACTGACTTTCCATGATGCCTGGTTCCCGATCGACTGCGGGACGCTGGCAAGTAGTTCCTCCATCGTCCATGGCGTCTTTCGATCGGCCGTCTGCTGGTGGATACGCGCAACGTCCGCTTCGCTGACAAATCCTAACATGTTGCCAAAACTGTTACGCACATAGGACAGCACGTTGGCAATCCAGGCGTCACCGTTGGTCGCCATGGCAATCATCTCGCCGGGGTAGGTCTTGCCATTGATCGGCCCCGCCAATCCGTGCAGAACCACTTTAACCGCCAAGTCAGAATGCCCTCCCAAAACTGGCGATCCTTCGAAGGGTGGCGCAAGCGTCATTCCGCCAGTGCCCGGTAAAGGTGTCCCCTTCCCGTCTGGACCGTGGCATGCGAAGCAAAGTGATTCGTAGATAATTTTGCCTTCGCGATACTGTGCCATCTCGGCGGGCTTCAACTTCGGCGGCACGCCCTGACCACCGGAAATCAATTGCTTGCCGATTTCGTTGACACCAGCGCTCGAGTGCTTAGCGCTGGTAGCTGTGATGAGTTCTTTGTTTTCAGGAAATTTCAAAAGCTTTGCCGTCATCAATGCTTGCGTGATCACCGAAGGATCCTTGTCCGAGACCATTGCAACGACATCTTTCTGCAACGAATCATCTCCTGCTTTGATCAAAGTCTCACCAGCACGGATCGCCGCCTGTCGGACCGAAGCGGCTACATCAGTCAGTTTTTCACGAACCAATTCCGCCTTCAAGCTGCAAAGCCCTTCAAGCGTCCAGATAGCATGCATGCGTGCCAGATCGATCTCACTGTCGCGAGCCACCTTTTCCAATGCCGGCACCACCGATCGGTCACCACTGAGCACCAACAGCTTCTGCGCAGTATCGCGCCACCAGCCATTCGGATGCTCCAGATGAGCGACCAGCTGCGCCGGTGATTCGTCGAGCATGTTTGGCTGTGGCCCCGGTTCGAAATCCTCGTGCACCAAGCGGTAAATGCGACCGCGTCCAACATTTTTTGCGAAGCCATATTCATCGATCACTCCACGCAAATACGAGTCGGGCTTGGTCCAATTACCCTGCTGAATGATACCGCGATACATGTCGACGATGTAGAGGCAGCCGTCCGGCCCATTGCTCATGTTAACCGCGCGGAAATTGGGATCCGTTGAACGAATAAATTCGCTCTTCGGGTGAGCATTTTTCAAATAGGTGATCCCATCGCGCACCTCGATCTTGCTGCGCCGAATCAGCCGCCCAACTGGCTCGGAAAACAGCAGGTCGCCGCGCAGATCTTCCGGCAATCGATCACCACGAAAAATCTCCTCACCGCAGGTCGAGGTGAAATGATTGAGCGTGTTATTTTCAGGACGAGAGCGCAAATCTGCACCGCCCTGAACATCCGCAATGCCCACCAGCGGAAACACCTCGCGATAGCCGACGTCAAACTGATCGGCGACGTTAAAATTCCCGTAGACGATCGGCTGCTGAAAATTCAGCGGGCCCATTTCTCCACCCGCATTCACATACCAGGGCTTGCCGTGATCGTCCTGACAAAGCCCCCACTGACCACCGTTCGCGGCCGTCGGCTCCTTCAGCGTCGGCCCGGCAGGATTGTAGCGCAGGCGATAGGCGTTGTAGGTGGTGTAGAGCCAATTATCCATCGACCAGATTAGACCGCTGGGCTGATGCTCCATGTTACCGCCGCGCTCGCCACCCTCGAAGAACAGCGTTTTTTCGTCAGACACGCCGTCGCCGTCGGTATCGCGATACGCGTAAATATCGAGCGTATTGGTTTCCTGAATCAACACCCGATCGTCGAGCGGCAGGATCATTCGTGGCAACAACAGCTTGTCGGCGAACACCGAATGCTTGTCCATCTTACCATCACCGGTAGTATCCTCGTGCAGCGATACGCGGCTGATCGACTGATCTTCTCCGGTGGCGTCTGCGTCCTGCATGTAAGTGCGCATTTCGGCGACATACATGCGACCGTTGCCATCGAAGACGCACACCACCGGCTCAGCGATCTCGGGTTCCGTCAACACTGGCTCAAGGCGATAGCCGTCGGGCAGTTCGAAAGTCTTGAGACTTTCCTCAACGGAGAGATAAGGCAGCGTCGCGTCCGCAGTCGGAGGGATGACCACCGGCTCAGCGGCTTCACATAGAGCAGCAACACCCAAAAGTGGCGCAACGATCGAATAGGGCAGCAGGTTCTTCATAGGCAGACTGGGAAAAATATCCCGAAAACGCGGCCCCGAAACTCGCGCATTTCAGCGGTTTTTCCAGTTCAGAAAACGCGCGCCCTCACCCAGATCCCGCGAAATACGCAAAACCTCGTTCCATTTTGCCTGGCGTTCGCTGCGCGCAAACGACCCCACCTTCAACTGCCCGGCGTTGGTTGCCACGGCAAGATGAGCAATAAACGCGTCTTCCGTCTCACCCGATCGCGCCGAAACCACCGGACTCCAGCCCGCCTCCTGCGTGAGTCGAATCGCCTCAAGCGTCTCGGTGACGGTGCCGATCTGGTTGAGTTTGATCAAAACCGCATTAGCGAGCTCTTGTTCAATTCCGGCACGGATGCGTTCCGGATTGGTAGTGAACAAGTCGTCGCCGATCAGTTGCACGCGATCGCCGATCTGCGACTGCAGCGCCTTCCACATTCCGGTATCGGTATCCGCGAAAGGGTCTTCCAGCGAGACAATGGGATAGCTGTCACACCAATCGATTATCACACTGAGAAACTCCTCCCGCGTGAACGATTTTTCCTCGGAACGAAAATGATAGCGCTCACCATCGAACAGATCACTGGCGGCAACATCGAGCGACAACGCCATGTCCTCTCCCGGCTTAAATCCCGCCCGTTCGATCGACTCAAGGCAGATATCGAAGGCATCTCGGTTGCTGGAAAAATCCGGCCAATAGCCACCTTCATCCGCTAGACCAAAATGCTGACCGCGCTCCTTCAACAAGTCGCCGGCCGCGTGGTAAACCTCGAAGGTCATCTCCAGCGCCCGCTGATACGAATCCGCACCAACCGCCACCAACATGAAATCCTGCACATCGATCCGCCAGTTCGCGTGCGCCCCTCCACCGACCAACTGGATTTCCGGAATCGGCAAAACATTTCCCGTCCCCAGATGGCGAAACAAAGGCATGCCACGAGCTTCCGCTGCCGCCCGCGACACTGCCATCGATACCGCCAGGATCGAGTTGGCTCCCAGTCGCGACTTGTTCGGCGTGCCATCGAGATCAATCATCGCCGCATCGAGTCCGGCCTGATCGAAAGCA
>JBBKXR010000253.1:0-18208 GCA_037969585.1 Verrucomicrobiales bacterium | reverse complement strand
TTTCCAATAACGGTCGCCCAAGGCGCCCGGGCGCGTCAGCGGGCGGCTGCTGGCTAGCTGAAGCACTGCCTCCACCGACTATCTGTGGCGCCCGCGTCAAGAGATCGCTGAGATCAGCCGCTTCGTCACTTTTACGCTTGAACAGAGAGTGAGTATTCCCCTCATCCGGCTTGGCGATGAATGCACCGCCGGCACCGGCGCCCATGCCATTTTCAAAATCCCCATCCTGCCGACCGCTTTTGGGCGATTGAGTGAGTTGCGGAAGCTGAAGTTCCTCGTTTGCCTCCGCGGTCACTCGAATATCTCCAACAAGCTTTTGCGGAGATCTAAGATCAGCATCATTTAAGTGGGTTGGCTCTCGTGCTTCAATGGAGAAAATCTCCGGGATTCCGAATGATAACAAAGCGTCGCGGCCACGATCGCTGGCCGCCTGTTTTGATTCCTGTTGTTGCTTCTCGAAATCGGCCGTCGCGGTATCAAAATAGGCGTAGGAATCGGCGCTATCAGCGGCATCGGCAGCTTGATCGGAATAGGGCATCATCGCCGACCGTTCGTTCGACACGATTCGGTTGTAGCTCGGCATCGTCATCGATCCAATGATCGCCATCAATACGATCGCTGCTGCGATCGCCAGGACTTTGCGCCAGGGGAAATGAAAGCTGGCTTCGGCCACTGAAATTTCCGCTACCGAAGGAACCGCAGCAGCGGCTTCGCCAGAAAATGCTGCCCGCAGTTCGGCCTGCATGGCGGCGGGAAGTTGAGGGCTGTCGCCGCTTGCATCGTGATCATCAGCCAAGGTTTTGATCTGGCCATGTACACCAGCGATGCGGTCGCGGTACGCAGTGAGATCAGCGTCATCGGCGATCAGGCGTTCGAGTTGTTCGCGCTCGAAGTCGGAGGCTTCACCGAGGACGAGGGCGACGATGCGCGCCTCGAGCTCAGGCTCGATCCATGGACGCAGCTTGGGATCGTTTTCTTTTTGGTTGTCGTTCATGACGTGATTCCATCGATGCCCAGCTGGCGAAGTTGCTCGGCGAGGCGACTTAAAATGTGGTGCAGGCGATAACCGACGTTGCCGACGGTGAGGCCGGTGCGATCGCTGATTTCGCGATACTTGAGATCCTGGAAGTACTTGAGTTCGACCAGTTCGCGGTCGTCCTCGCTGAGCTCAGCGATTTGCAGGCGCAAATAACCCGCTGCTTCCAGTCGCTGCACCACTTCGGCAGGCAGGTCGCATTCCCGGGTGGTCGCTTCGCTGGCCGGCCCGCCGTCCTCACTGAATTCCTCACGCTTGTCTTTGCGCAGGTGATCGTAGGACCGGTTGCGGACGCTGCGATAGAGCCAGGCCTTGGGATTGTCGACGCTGTCCCAATGGCAGTGGAGCTGCATAAAAACTTCCTGAACGATCTCTTCGGCGACGGCACGCCGTCGAACGATCGAGATGGCAAAACCGAGCAGGGGACTTTGCTCGGTTTCAAACACCGCCAAGATACCGCCGGCCTTGTCAGCCTTCGTCGAGGACTCTTTTGATCGGGACGAAGGCATAGACATGACCGGAGCAGTGGCGGGTGCGCTTTCGGGATCGCCGGGTCGCGGTTGTGGTTCAGGAAACACGGGATTTCATCTTCTCTTGTCGTTAGGACTCCCGGCGAGCGCCTTTATTAGGAAAAATATGAAAAATGTATTTCGGGGATGCCGATAGTTTGGATGCTTGGTGATCAGTGGATTACTGGAAGCTTGCCTCCGCTCTGGCTTTCGCCTTGCTCGTGCGGGTGCGAAAGGCCTTGATGATGCATGTGGCCCTGTGCGCACTCATTTTGAGTTGGTCGCGTTATTCGAGCTGGGGTAGGGACGGAGGCAAGCCACGCGGGCTTTTGGTGGGAGTTTAGTGGCAGGTGATCGGAGAACGGTGGCAAGCCACGTCCAATCCCCATAAGGCGCGTCGTTCGTTTGACCCGACGGCACAGTGACTGGCGGACCTCGCGTTTGTCGCCTAGTATCCGCCGATGGCTGCGACCGCTAAAAAACCGACGCTGACGGTGAATGAAATCTACGCTTCGATCCAGGGAGAGAGCACCTGGGCGGGGGAGCGATGTGTGTTTGTTCGTCTGACTTTCTGTGATCTGCGCTGCACGTATTGCGACACGGAGTATGCGTTTTATGAGGGCAAAAAACGTCCGCTCGAGGAGATCGTCGAGGAGGTGTTGGCCTTAGACTGTCCGCTGGTGGAAATCACTGGTGGCGAGCCGTTGTTGCAGCCGAATGTTTTGCCTTTAATGAAGGACCTGTGCGATCGGGGCTGCACGCTGCTGATCGAAACCAGTGGCGCGCACGACATTGGCAAGATCGATCCGCGGGTACATCGGATCATGGATCTAAAAACGCCGAGCAGTGGCGAATGCGCGCGCAATCTCTACGAGAACATCCCTCTGCTGACCGATCGCGACGAGGTGAAGTTCGTGATCGGATCGGAGGAGGACTACGAGTGGTCCCGGGAGAAAATTCGCGAGCATGGGCTCAGCGAGCGCTGCCGAGCGGTGCTGCTGTCACCGGTGTTCGGCAAAGTTGAGGCGGCGTCGATCGTAGACTGGATGATCCGTGATAAGCTCGACGCACGCTTTCAACTGCAGATGCACAAGTTCATCTGGGCACCGACCGAGCGCTCTGTGTAGCCTCGGCGAAACACATTTTGAGGTTGCGACGAGGCGGAATCGAAGTTACCCAATTGCCCCATGATACAACGGTTTTTCCTCGCTCTCGGTGTGCTCGCAGCTTCGGCGTCTTTGCTTTTTCTTGGTGCCTGTGACGGTCACTCATGGGACGAAACTAAGGTCCAGCATCAGCCGCACGGCGGTCACGCTGAGCACGGTGACGTGGATACCGATCATGTGGATCACGCTGAGAAGCCTGCGGATGCGCACGGCGATGCCGAAAAAAAGGCGCACTGATTCGATTCGGCCGAAATAGCGCGCTAACCGGGGAGAAGGTCAGCGGTCTGCTCTCAGCACCGTGGCGGAATTGATGCCGCCGAAGCCGAAGGAATGGTTGACGGCGATGTCGATGTTTTGCTCGCGGCAAGCGGGGGACATCGATAGATCGAGTTCCGGCTCGGGATTCTCCAGATTCAAGGTCGCTGGGCAAAGTTTGCGATCGATCGAGAGGGCGGTGATCAGGGCTTCAAGGGCACCGGCAGCACCGAGCGGGTGCCCTGTGTAAGCTTTGGTCGCGGTTACGGTCAGTCTCGGATTGGCCGCTCGCGAGCCGTAGACTTGCTGGATCGCGCGGCCTTCGTTGAGATCGTTGTAGGTAGTGCTACTGCCGTGTGCATTGATGTGATCGACCGCATCTGGGGAAATGTTGGCGTCATCGAGAGCGCCTAGCAACGCCGCTTGAATCCACCGACCGCTCGGCTCGGGAGTCGTCATGTGGTGAGCCTCGGTGTTGTGGGCAAAGCCTGCCACTTCTGCGTAGATGTGGGCACCGCGCCGTAGGGCGTGTTCGCGTTCTTCAACGATCAACACGGCGGCGGCTTCGCCGATGACGAATCCATCGCGAGCCTGATCGAAGGGGCGACAGGCCAGGGCTGCAGGATCGCCATCGAAGCGGCTCATGGTGTTGAGCCGATCGAACGAAGCGAAGGTCAAGGGTGCGATTGGGGCTTCGACGCCGCCAGCGACGACGATATCGGCCTCTCCGTAACGGATTTGGCGTAAAGCATCGCCGATAGCCATATTGCCGGCGGCGCAGGAATTAGTGTTGGTGACTCCGGGCCCGTGCAGGTCGAGATCGAGGGCGACGTTGGTGTGCGCCGTGGCTCCGAATACCTGAAAGGCGAGTGCCGGGCTGACGGCTTTGATTCCTCCTTCGAGAAAGCGCCGGTGCTGCTCTTCAGCGTGGGCAAAACCTCCGATGGCGGTGCCGAAGCTCAATCCGACGCGAGATCTAGCCTGGTCGTCGAGGCTGGTCAGGTCGAGTCCGCTGTCTTCGACGGCGAGTCGGGAGGCAAGGATCGCCAATTGTGCGAATCGATCGAGACGTTTGCGGTCGCGGTTTGAAAACGGAGCCGCGGCATCGAAATCCTTAATCTCGGCAGCGCAGCGCGCTTGTCCCTTGGGTGGTAGAGGAATCGCAGTAACCTGCCCGATGCCGCTGCGGTGCTCGATGATCGACTGCCACAGGGCAGCGACTCCGGTACCAATCGGGCTGACCGGTCCGAGGCCGGTGATCACCGCGCGTTTCATGCTGATATTCGTCCTAATTTTCTATCCGTGAATTACGGAAAAAGGTTTGTTACTTATCAAAAATGATGAACTTGCGGCAAACAAAATTCACTAGCGCTGAGGTGACGGCGAAACCTAAGGTTGCGATGTGCTGAGCATACTTCTCCACCTCGGAAAAGTGCTCTACAATCATACCGAAAATAAATGGTACCGTGGCGAGTCCGGCAAAAAAGCTGACCGCGGAAATAGCAAAAAACAGGCTGACTTCTTTTCTGCGGCTATGGCGTCCGGGCTTGAACACAAAGGTGATATTGGTCCAATAGGCGAAGCCGCAGGAGACCAGGAAACCGAACGAATTGTTAATCATCGTGTTCTTTTCCCGCAGTTCGATGTCTTTGATTTCATCACTGAAAGGAAAGACGGTCGCACCGAGGAGGTTTACAACGATGATGTGGACGACGAAGGCGCCGACTCCACAGACGCCGTATTTGACGAATTGCAGCAGTGGATGTGCGTCGTGAGACAGCACGTGACGACGCACGGTGGCGAAGTTGTTGTCGCGAACGAATTGGGTGGCTTGCTGGATTTGCTTTATCACGGGAATTTTTGTTTCCAATCGAGGAGTGCGGCCTTGATATCGGCGGTCTTACGGCGCGCCTGAATCTCCCATACCACGCTGACCTCCTTTGGCAACCGGGGGATCAGTTGTTCAAAAGGTATCATTCCCTGGCCGGGAATAGAGTGATCCTCTTCGGGCCAGACAAGATCGTGAACGTGGCAGCCGATCATTCGTGGGGAAAGGCGGTCGATCTGTTCGCCGTGGTCGAGAAACCCCAGTTGTGCCTGCCTTTCTGCGTGACCAAAGTCGTGCCAGTAGCCGAGCCAGGGGCTATCAAACTGAGCGAGAAGGGTCTCGATCTCGCGGACGGTCGGAAATTGCTCATAGCGGGCCCGATTTTCGATTGCCAGCTTCACACGACGCGCCTTGGCATAAGGCACCAGTTGCTTGAAGGCATCGACGATGCGCGCCATGGCCTCATCGGCTTTGCCTTCGCGCTGCTCGATCAGTGCCAGTTTTTCGGTCACGTAGTCACGCTGGTGCAGTTCGCCACTGCGGAGGCGTTGGACCAGCGCGTCGCTTGAAATGCCGCTATCAATCTCTCCCAGGGGAAGGATCAGGTATCGCCCATCGAATTCGTCAATCCGATCGATGGCCATCATGACTTGTTGGAGGGCGACTTTGCGAGTCGCACCATCGGCGGCGCTCAGGCTGGCAAGACCAAGCTCAGAGTCTGCTGGCCGGGCCGGACAGGGGAATTTGGCACCGCTGACTTTGATCCGTCCTTGATCGAAGCCTCTGCGAAATCCCGGAAACAGCTCTTTGCCAAAGCCGTAGCTGAATTCGACTGCGTCGAAGCCAAGCAGCAACACTTCGTTGATCAAATGCTCGCCGTCGGCGTGGCGATGGGCATTCCAACTGGTCGAGAAGGCGAGCATGACGGGTGATTCAGGACTGATGCCTGCCGGAAAATCTATTCGGCAGGTATTCGGACGAGGCGGAGAAATCAACGCGCATTCCACCGTTTTTCAACGATGCGTTATCCTCACTCAGCCTTTTTGCGTGTGACGATTTTGTTGCCGGGCTTCGCGGCGATGTTCGCGGACTTGCTCACGGTTCATCCCGGCGATCACCAAAGTAATTTCCCCGCGGGCCTTTCCTTTTGCTTCATCGTTGAATTCTGCGGCCAGTTCGGCAGCGCTGCCCCGGTGCCAGGGTTGAAATTTCTTAGTCAGCTCCCTGGCGACGCAGACCTGACGTTCGGCGTCGAGAGTTGCCAGTAAGGTCAGCGTTTTGGCGATGCGATGAGGCGACTCAAAAAATAGCGAGGTCGCGGTGTCGGCCAGGGCAATTTTCAGCTCAGTCTCCTTTTTGCCCGATTTGTGGGGCAGAAAGCCGCCGAAGCGAAATGCATCCGTCGGCAGTCCGGAGCCAACTAGAGCCGTCAACACCGCCGAGGGGCCAGGCAGCACGTCTATGTCGACATTGCCTTCGATGCAGGTTCGCAGCATGCGATAGCCTGGGTCTGAGACGCCGGGCATGCCTGCGTCACTGATGCAGGCGATGCGTGCGCCGGTCTGAGCGCGCGCGACTAACTCGATCGCCCGCGCGGCTTCATTGCGGTCGTGCTGACTGAGAAGTTCTTTGCCTACGATTTCGTAGTGATCCAGTAATCGTCGCGAGTGGCGGGTATCCTCGCAGGCGATCACATCTGCAGATCGCAGTGTTTCCAGCGCTCGTGCGGTGATGTCGCCGAGGTTGCCGATGGGGCCGGCGACGAAACTGACCAGACCGCTGTGGACGTCGTCGCTACCGGTCTCGGTTGCGATATCGCTCACCAGCCTTCGGTCAGCTGGCTGACCAACTGTTCGGCCATCTTCTGAGCGGCCACCGGAATTGCGCCGCGCTCCGAAGTCTGGAAATTCGGATCGAGGAAAACGATCGTGCGTCCGAGATTTTGGCCGGGACGAACTTTCAGGCCGCTGGTGCCATCGACGTTGTTGTCATCGATTTCGCGAGCCTGATTGTATTCAAGTTTTTCGCCGGTGACTGGATCGTGAAGCGCCCAGCGGATGACCAGATAACTAAGTAACTCCGTTGACTGGAAGGAATCGGTCCGAGCACTGCGCAATTGCTGGCGTTCGATCCTGGAGATCGAGCCTCGAAGCTCGGCGTCGGCCTTTGATTTGGTGTCGACTTCAAAGGTGCCGTCCAGTTGGATCCGCTTGATCACCGCGTTGGTAACCAGCACTGAAACACGCGGCTCAAGGGTGCGATTTTCAAACGTCGGCACCGAGATAGTGTGAATATGGCTATAAGCTGCGGGCTTAATCGAGCCCATTTTGTAGCCGGCACATCCCGACATGGCGACGGCTGCGATGGAGCAGACGGCGAGAGTGAGAAGGCTGCGCGTTACCTTGTTCATGTGGTGCTATGGAAGTAAAGAAACTGGGCTCGGGCGATGAGTGCCACGATTGCTTCGTATCTACTAGGCGAATCCTGACACAGAATCAAGAAAACTGCACACCATACGGTCGATTGTCGAGCCGTAAAACTGTTGAATCAGCTGCCGATCCGCCATAAATGCGCTTCGGTGCGGATGAAAATCGCGCCATCGATGACGGCGAACGAGGCCATGGCTTTTTCGCCGAGGTCATTTTCACCAACAACTTTGAGCTCGCGCCCGGGCTCGATAACGGTGGTTAGACCCGCGTCATTCTGAAAGAAAATGTGTCCGCCGGCATAGGTCGGTGAGGTCGAGTAGGAGCCGCTGGCGATGCGTTCCTGCCACTGAATCTCGCCGGTTTTGGCGTCGAAGCAGCTGGCGACGCCCTTGTCATCATTGATGTAGAGCAGTCCATCTACGAGAACGGGCGACGACTCTTTAGGTATGGCTTTGCCTTCTTCCCACTTGAGATGAGTCTTGGTGACATCGCCTTTAGAATCGGCGTCGACCTTGATGCCAAGAAGTTTGGCGCGCCCGAATCCGGTGCAAACATAGATCATGCTGAGTGTTTCATCGTAAACGGGACGCGGCACCACCGAGAAGCCCTGATCGTAACCGACTCGCCAGATTTCGGCGCCGTTGGCGGGATCGTAGGCGATTACAGCACCGCTACCGGGACTGATGATCTGAGTTTTTCCGGCGATTTCGATCGCCATTGGCGTGGAAAAGGAAAACGTGCGACTGACCTCGACTTTGCGCGGCGTCTTCCAGATGACCTTCCCGGTCTCCTTGTTGAGGGCAACAACGAAAGGATCCTGTGCTCCGTCGCAGTTGTAGATCAGCTTGTCGTCGACGACGATCGGCGATCCGCCATTGCCATGCACCGGTGAGTAGCGCAACTCGGTCTGCGTCCAGACGAGGGCTCCGCTCACGGCATCGAGACAGGCAGTACCGTCGTGACCAAAGTGGACGTAGATTCGACCGTTTTCGAAAACCGGAGTCGGACTGGCGTGGCTGTTGCGATTGTGAATCTTTTCGGTTTCAGCAGCGAACACCTCGGTATCCCATACCAGTTTGCCGTCGTTGGAATCAAAGGCGAATGCTCGCAGCGAAAGCTTGCTGCCTTTTTCAACGGCGCTGGTCAGATAAATGCGTGAGTCAGCGATGACTGGAGACGACCAACCGATACCTTCGACCTTACTTTTCCAGACGACGTTTCTGGTGTCCGACCACTTGAGAGGCACGTTGGCAGCATCGGCATGCCCCTGGCTGCCAGCGCCGCGGAATTCAGTCCATTCGCTGGCGGCATGTGCCGACCACTGAGAAAAGAGTGAAGAAGCTGCGGCAAACGCAGCCAGTGCGCTTAGCAGTCGGGGGATGGAGGACAGATTCACAGTTCTAAAAATGGCAGAGACGAGATGGTGCGACAATCGGCATCGCTTGGCGTCATCGCGTTTGCAGCCCTCTCGGATTTGATGTTTGCCTCGACCTGCTTGGTAGCGTTTAATTCACATCCTGCGCCGCGTCTCGGTGCCGCCTTCCGAAACCATCCTGCCATTCCACTACCGAAAATTCGATCTATGAGTCAACTTTCCCGCCGTAATTTCGTAAAAGGAGCCACGTCCTCCGCAGCCGCCATCTGGGGCTTTCAAGTTGTGCCGAGCCGAGTGTTCGGAGCGAACGACAAAATCACACTCGGTGCGATCGGAACGGGTGGCAAAGGTGCCAGCGACATTTCCGGTTCCGTCGGAGCAGGCTTTGAGGTCGTCTCCCTTTGCGACATCGTCGATGTCGCTCAGTATCCGAATGTCGAAGGCCGTTTGAAGGGCCTGATCGGCACGCGTCGCAATTTTCCCAATGCGTCGTTCTACATGAACTGGCAGGAGATGCTCGATACCGAGGGTGACAAGATCGACGCCGTCACGATTTCGACGCCGGATCATCATCACGCCCACGCATCGATCGCAGCGATGAGGGCCGGCAAACATATTTACACACAGAAGCCACTTACTCACGGCATCTGGGAAGCACGCGCCTTGCGCAAGGTCGCCGAAGAAACTGGCTCGATCACTCAGATGGGCAATCAAGCGCATGCAGAGGATCACATGCGTCGCTGCGTGGAGCTGTTGCAAGCTGGCGTCATCGGCAAAATCGAAGAAATCCACTGCTGGACCAATCGTCCGATCTGGCCGCAGGGAGTTCCCGAATGGCCGGAGGCCGAGCCGGCCCCGAAACACATCGATTGGGAGCAGTGGATCGGGCCCGCACCTTTCACTGATTACAGCACCAAGATTCTTCCGTTCAACTGGCGCGGCTACTGGGACTTCGGCACCGGCGCGCTCGGTGATATGGCCTGCCACATCATGGACATGAGCTACTGGGCGCTCGACTATCCGACGCCGGTTTCGGTGGAGGCGATCAGTGCCGATGGCAAGGGTGCGACGACCGACATCTCTCCCGCAACCTGGGCGACGATTACCTACAATCTAAAGACCAAAGGCAACGGCGACGTTAAATACGTCTGGTACGACGGCTACAAAGACGCGGTCTTTAATCCAGAAATCTGGGCGCTCGAAAGTAACAAAAATCCTGGCAATAAGCCGCAGGAGCGCAATCTGCCATCGGACGATGTTCTCGAAGGGCTCGGCTTCACCGAAGGCAAGGACGGCTACGGCACCGTAGTCATCGGCACCGAAGGCAAGATGTGGTTCAATCGCTCGCACGATAACTGGATCATCAAACCGGGCCACCGTCTCGATGGTCTCGCAGACGTGCCGAAGACGATCCCGCGCGCCCGTGACGAGAATCCACACAACGAATTCTTCGACGCGGTCAAAGCTGGCGATCCCAAGGGAGCGCTGTCGAACGTGCACCACGCCGGCCCGTTCACCGAGTTCGTCAATCTCGGCAACCTCGCCGTCCGTCTCGGCAAAAAGGTTGAGTGGGATAACGAGGCTATGAAAGCGACCAACGCTCCCGAAGCCGACAAGCTGATCCATCGAGACTACCGCAAGGGCTGGGAACTCGACGTCAAAGTCTAGGATTCCCGCCAACGGCTTCGGATCTGACGCATTCCGATTTTATCAGCAGGCGCCCCGGCATTGTCCGGTGCGCCTGTTTTTGTTGTTGGCGCGCCACCGCTTAGCTAATTAGAAAGATGCGATTTTGCCGGTCAAGGTTCTCGACATACTTGCAACTCGTTTGTAATGATGGCCTACCGGAATTCGAAATTACAATTTACCGGCCACCCATCGCCCCAGCCATTATGAAAAAACAAATCAGCAAAATTTCTGTTATGCAGTCGAGTAAGATCGTTACGGCTCTCTATGTTTTGATGGGCTTCATCTACACTCTGATCGGAATTCCTATGCTGATATTCGGTGGCGAAGGCATACGGATAATGGCGATTATCTACATCCTGATGCCGCTCGTGATGGCTATTTTCGGCTTCATCTTCTTTGCGATTTTCGCACTGCTTTACAACGGGCTTGCCAACAAATTGGGTGGCGTCGAGGTAGAGGTCAGGGAAATTGAGTGATTCGTCGGAACGGGACTATTGTCTGAGATCGGCAGACTTCAGGTTTAGCACACCAGTCGTTGAGCCGGAGTCCTCCGAAATGTCCTCTCCTTGCCGGGACGCATTGAGCGCCGTCCAGCCCAGTTTCGCATACTGTTCCGGTAAATCGGTGTACTCGGCGACGAGATTACCAAAGGGATCCTCTGTCCGGACATAAATTCCGATCAGTTGATCGTGGCCGAGGCGCTCCGCTTCAGTTAGCCCCTCCAACCGATCAATTTTTATCGGGGCGGTGATCTTTTCTTGCAGGGCGGAAAGCCGATCTACCGGTAGCCGAACTTTCTCGTAACGATAGTGCATCCGTCCCCGACCACTGACGCTGCTCCAGTCGGATCGCGTGCCATCGGCAACTTCGTAGACGGCAATTTTTTCCCAGTAAAGGATCAGGTAGGTGACTCGCAAGGCGACGCGTGAGCCGGCAGTCGGTTGGTTGAGTTTGAGCCGGTAGGACTCGTGCATCTCTTCGTGGGTGACGCTGCGTCCATCTACGGCAAAAGTGCGGCGCTCAAATTTCGTCACGTCAGGCTCGACCGTTAGCTGCACTTGGCTCGGCGATTTTTGTGATTGCTGAGCCACCTGCGCCTCGATCCAATCACGAACGAAAATCTGATTATCCAGACTTAGCGATGTTGTTTCCATCTGATGATCAAGTTCATCGGAGGTGCGCAAAGTGACGCTTTTTCCGTCACTGGAGAGTCTGACGATTCTCGCCGTGAATTTGTCGCCGTCCTTAGTGACAAATGTTCGCTGTGCGCTCGGGGCGCCAGATTCGGTTTGGGCGGACAGTGGCAGATAAACGACAAGCAGTGCACTCACTACCAGCCACAGGCGAATTTGATTCAAACCATGGAGACAGAGCAACCGCGTGCGAAGGGTGTGAACAGTGCTCATGAGGGAGTTGCTTATTGGAACAAAGAGTTTGGCAATTGGCAATCGGTGGCAGCCCCTTTTTTGCGGACGGTGTCGTAGATGCGTCATTGAACTGCCGTTTCGTTCGATCCATCTTCTTTTTACTCAAGCGTAAGATAGGGGATCGAGAGGGAGTTATCACTGGCAGCCCATCGAAAAAAGTGATTTTGAGCGACCATAGCAGCGAAGATAATTGCCAGCCCGAGAGCTTTGCGGCCTTGGTGGCAAATCATCAGGCGCGCCTGCTCGGCTACATTCGCTCACTGATCGGCGACGTTCACATTGCGCGCGATGTGCTTCAAGAAGCTAACATGGTGCTGCTACGTAAAGAGCAGGACTTTACACCAGGGACGAATTTCACCGCATGGGCGCTGCGGGTGGCCTATTTCGAAGTGCTGACCTGGCGGCGCAAGATGGGTCGTGAGCGTTTGATTTTTGACGACGATACGGTGCAACGCATCGCCGAGCAGGCTGAGATCATGACGCTCCACGAAGAGCAGCGCCGCGATGCTCTTAAGTTGTGTTTGAAAAAGCTGCCCGAACGACAACGGGAAGTCGTTTCACAGTGCTATTTCGACGACGGCAGTGTGGCAGAAATCGCTGAGAGCTCCGGCATCAAGGCGAATGCGATCTCGCAGTTGCTGTTTCGCGCCAAACGCAACCTTGCACGTTGTGTGCGCCAAACCCTTGACTCTCCGGGCGTGGCCCAATCCTGACCGATTCACCCAAACCGAGCTGGAAGAAATATCATGACCAAAGCCGATTCTGAAAACTTTGAGCGACTACTTGGTGCTCTGGAAAGTGATGGCGCGCAGGGGCAAGCAGCAGCCTTGACCTTGAATCGCATGCTGAGCGATGACGACGCCGCACGCCAGGCGTGGATCGATCATTGCCTGACGGACGCCATGTTGGAGAGCGACGATGCGCTCGCTGAAGCGATTATCGAAGAGCGATTTCCAGACAATGTCGTATCCCTGCCGGGTCAATCACACCGCAGTCACTCCGTCGGCAAAAAGCCAAAGGCGGCAGTGCAAGCGGCTGGCAGCTCTGGCAAATGGCTCGCTGTTGCGGCAGTTTTTGCGGGGCTGGTAACGATCACGGTTCTGGTTTTGCGGGAAACGGGCGAATCCGGCAGTAGCCAATCCGTGGTCGCCGAGATCGGCGCACAATCCACATCTGACGACGATGACTCGACACCACTTGTGACCGATGATTCGGCGAAGCAATCTGGATCGTCCGACGACGGCAAAGCAGCCCGCCGCAGCGAATACGAAAAAATGCTGCTTGCCGAAGTTAAGCAGGGTAGCCTGAGTCGCCCGCCAACCCCCTTTGTTTCGACCGCCGCTTCTTCGGCTGCTGCAGCGGGTCCGGCACAACGAGTTTCTTTTAACCGCGATATCCGGCCGATCCTCTCCGACAATTGCGTAGAATGCCACGGCCCCGATGCCGCAGCGCGCAAAGCAGAACTCCGGCTCGACCGCGAACAGGATGCCATCGCCGAACTGGCAGCTTTTCAGGCGGGCGAGTCCGAGGCACCTATCGTGCGCGGTCACCCCGAACTCAGCGAACTGATCGCGCGCATCGAAGCCGATGATGCCGATGACTTGATGCCGCCGCCGGATTCTCACAAAGTCTTAACCACCCAACAAATCGCGTTACTGAAGCGATGGGTCGAAGACGGTGCTCCGTGGGAAGAACACTGGGCATTTGTCGCGCCGAGTGCGTCGATGCCTGTCAGCAACGATTGGGCGGTGAACGCGATTGACCGCTTCGTTTTTGATCGCCTGCAGCAGGAAGGACTTCAGCCGTCACCGGAGGCTGATCGCAACACGCTGATCCGTCGGGTGACTCTGGATCTGACCGGATTGCCACCAACGCCGTCCCAGATCGATGCCTTTCTCGGCGATACGGCTGAGACGGACTCAGCTCTCGAAAAAGTCGTCGATCGATTGTTGGCCTCGCCGGCTTACGGAGAGCATCGTGCTCGCTACTGGCTCGATGCCGCTCGTTACGCAGATACCCATGGCTTGCACCTCGATAACTACCGGGAGATGTGGCCGTATCGCGACTGGGTGATCTCCGCCTACAACAACAATCAACCATTCGATCAGTTCACGGTCGAGCAACTCGCCGGCGATCTGTTGGAGAACCCGAGCCAATCGCAGTTGGTCGCGACCGGATTTAATCGCTGCAACGTCACCACCAGCGAAGGTGGTGCGATCGAAGAAGAGTTCGCCGTGCGCTACGCGATCGATCGTGTGTCGACCACCTCGACCGTCTGGTTGGGACTGACCACCGGCTGTGCGCAGTGTCATGATCACAAATACGACCCGATCAGCATGCGCGAATTTTATCAACTGTTCGCCTACTTCAACAACACCACTCAAGCTGCGATGGATGGCAACGTGCCCAATACACCGCCAGTGATCCGTGTCTATCCGAGCCCCGAAGAAAAGTCTGACGAGGAGAAACTGAACGCCGCGAAAAAGGCTGCCGAAAAGAAAATGGCCGAAGCTCGAGCCGCAGCTGAAGCCGCTTTTGGTATCTGGCAGAACGAACTAAAACCGGAATCGGTGAGTGCGGTTATTGCCGGGACAAGTCCCTTGGGTAGGGCCGTTCACGTCTCAAGTGAACAGTTGCCGAAAACGAATTCAGTCGACGGTTTCGAAGTCGAGGAGGGCCAGGCATTTTCGCTGGTGGCGCGGGTCACCGTCCCTGAAGGCAACGATGATTTTCTCCCGCTCGCTTCGCAGATCGATGCACAGGGCAGGGGATTCGCCTTCGGTCTCGATCTCCGCAATAGAGGCTTCGAGCTCGACCTGTTCGGAGAAGGTGGTGAAGCCGGTGCGGGTGGCGTTCTAAAATTGCGTCAGATTCACAGCTTCAAAGCTGGAGCGAAAATGCAGATCACTGTGCGCAGTGATGGTAGCCGTGATCCCAAGGGCACGACGGTATTCGTCGACGACCGAGAGATGACTCGCAATCGTTATCCCTATCTCGAGAGTGACAATCTGAGCGATACCTTTTCTGTGGCCGACGGAACCGCCGTCAAGATCCAGGCCAGACCACCGGTGCTGAGTGAACTTCAGATCTTTGACCGCAGCCTGACCGATGCCGAGATCAAATCGCTCCAAGCGGTCGGTCAACTCGCAGCAATCGTCGAGAAACCTGCCGAGTCCCGCTCCGACGCCGACACTGAAAAGCTGCGTCAGCATTTCTTAATCACCTCAGTCGATGCCTATCAGAGCAGCCTGAATGAGCTGGCTGAAGCAGAATTGGCGCTGAATGCGTTTCACAACCGCGTGCCCGTCAGCCACGTCATGAACGAGCGCGACAGTGTTCCAATGGCGCACATGCTCGAGCGTGGCGAATACGACAAGAAGCTCGAAGAAGTCGCGCCCGGCGTGCCTGCCGTGCTGCCGTCCATGCCGATCGATGCGCCCCAGAATCGCCTGGGACTGGCACGTTGGCTGGTCGATGGCGAACACCCGCTCACCTCCCGCGTGATCGTAAATCGGCTCTGGCAACAGTTATTCGGATACGGCTTAGTAAAAACGTCAGATGATTTTGGCACCCAGGGGGAACCTCCGAGTCATCCCGAATTGCTCGACTGGCTGGCGGTCGATATTGTCGCCAGCGGTTGGGATGTAAAACACGCCCTCAAGCAGATGGTCATGTCGGCGACCTATCGACAGTCATCGAGGGTGAATCCCGAACTGCTCAATAAAGACCCGCACAATCGATTGCTTGCACGGGGCCCTCGTTTCCGGCTCGATGCCGAAGTCATCCGCGATCAGGCGCTGGCGGCAAGCGGATTGCTGAATGCTGAAATCGGCGGGCCAGGCGTTCGGCCCTATCAGCCCGACGGGCTGTGGAGTGCGGTTGGCTACACCAACAGCAACACCGTCAAGTTTGCTCGACAGTACGGCGAAAATCTCTATCGACGCAGCGTTTACACTTTCTGGAAACGCACCGCGCCGCCTGCCAATTTGACCGCCTTCGACGCGCCCAATCGTGAGAGTTGCACGGTCCGCCGCGAGCGTACCAACACGCCGCTACAGGCGCTGGTGCTGATGAACGACGTGCAGTTTGTCGAAGCCGCCCGCCACCTCGCCGCGCACGGCTTGGCAAGCGGGCAGGGGAATGCGGCGCTCGATACCATGAGCCGACGGATCTTGGGCCGTTCGCTCGACTCGGCCGAGCAGGCGATCATCTTGGAATCGCTGGAGGCATTTCGGCAGACCTATAAAACCGACGTCAATGCCGCTACGCAATTGCTGAGCCACGGCGATCGCGCCAGCGATCGTAGCCATGACCCCGCCGAATTGGCAGCCCTGACCATGGTCGCCAGCCAGTTGCTCAACCTCGATGAAACGGTCACCAAAAACTGACTGCCGATCATGAATCCTATCGAAGACTACCTCACGCTTGAGACGCGACGACAGTTTTTCCGCCAGGGAGCGATGGGACTCGGCGGCGCTGCCTTGGCAACCATGGGTGCCCGATCCTACGCCGAGACTCCTCAACAGATTGCAGAGCGAGCTGTCACTCATTTTGCTCCCAAAGCAAAGCGAGCCATTTACCTGTTCATGTCGGGCGCGCCGTCTCAGCTCGACACCTTCGAGCCGAAACCGAAAATGAAGGCGATGTTCGACAAGGATTTGCCGGACAGCATTCGCAACGGTCAGCGCCTGACCACGATGACCTCCGGACAGACGCGGTTTCCGATTGCACCATCGATCTACGATTTCAAACAACACGGCCAGTCCGGTGCGTGGGTCAGCGAACTCCTGCCGCACACCGCCAGGATTGTCGACGATATCGCTATCGTGCGTTCGATGTGGACAGAAGCCATCAACCACGATCCTGCGATCACTTATATTCAAACCGGCAACCAGATTCCCGGGCGGCCCAGCCTCGGGTCGTGGCTCAGCTACGGACTTGGCAGTGAAAATGAGAACCTGCCCGCCTTCGTGGTGCTTAACTCGACCTGGTCGGCAAAGCGCGATGCTCAAGCACTGTTCTCGCGACTTTGGGGCAGTGGATTTCTACCATCCAAACACCAGGGCGTGGCACTGCGGTCGCAGGGAGACCCGGTGCTTTATCTTTCCAATCCCGAAGGTGTCGCACCCAGCGTCAGGCGCACCATGCTTGACGGTTTGGCGAAACTGAACGAGCGCCACTATCAGGCAGTGGGTGATCCGGAGACTCACGCCCGCATCGCTCAGTATGAGATGGCGTTTCGGATGCAGAGTTCCGTGCCCGAACTAACCGATATCGGCAGCGAATCAAAGTCAACGCTCGAACTCTACGGCGATGACGTGCACACACCGGGCACCTTCGCCTACAACTGCCTCATGGCGCGCCGACTCGCCGAGCGCGGAGTGCGTTTCACGCAAATCTTTCACCGTGGCTGGGACCAACACGGCAACTTGCCCGGCGACTTGCCGCTGCAATGTCGCGACGTCGATCAACCGGCAGCTGCTCTGGTCACCGATCTCAAGCGACGGGGCCTGCTGGAAGACACTCTGGTGCTGTGGGGAGGGGAATTTGGCCGAACCATTTACTGCCAGGGAAAACTGACCCAGACCAATTACGGACGCGATCATCACCCACGCTGTTTCACGATGTGGATGGCCGGCGCGGGAATCAAACCGGGGACCGTTTACGGCAAGACGGACGATTTCGGATACAATATCGTCGCCGATCCTGTCCACATTCGGGATCTCAATGCCACGGTGTTGCAACAGTTTGGCGTCAATCACGAGCGACTGACCTACAAGTTTCAAGGGCTGAATCAGCGTCTGACCGGAGTCGAGGAAGCGCATGTTATTAAGGGCCTGTTGACCTAGTGCGGGCATCCTGATCACACCCGTTGCCAGCCAGGCTCGATACCGCAGCACAACATTACATTATGTTTAGTGTCTTTTTTTCTGGTAATTCTATTGCAAAGGTGCGATTATAACCAACTTTGCGCCGCATTTTGCGAAAATAAAGCCTCAACCGATCATCTCTCATGTCCAGTAACCGACGCGGCTTCATTGGGATTTTTTCCCAAAACCACGATCAAGACAACGCTCGTGATTCCGAGAACGAAGCGATTGACTCTGAGGGGAAGCCCAAGAAACAGGGGGATCTGGATCCAGCCACTGGCGGGAGCGAAGCCAAGTCCTCCCTCGATTCGGATTGGAATGACATTTTCGAAGATAAGCCGCGAACCGATTTTTCGTCGTCCGAACCTCCAACCGTCAATCCGGTGGCTGCGGCGATAGCGTCGAAAACCAACTTGGAACCTACGGAGTCATCGCAATCAAAAGCGGCGAAAGACGAGAAATCCGCGCCAATCGAAACAGTCAACGAAACGAACAGCACTGACACTGCCGACGAAAACACAAACTACACTTCCAAAGCCATGCACGACGGACCATCCTCAAAATCCATTCTCTCAAAATCCGATCGCCAGGCGGTCGCCGATGCCATTCAGACGCTGCGCGAAA
>JBBKXR010000252.1:0-26219 GCA_037969585.1 Verrucomicrobiales bacterium | reverse complement strand
CTTCGCATTGGCATCGCCGGCGACGCGGTGGCGCATCTCGTTGAGCCCGAGTTCGACCAACTTGGCATCGGCGCGCCGACGACGTTCGGCGCGGGTAAAATGTGGCGCGCGAATAGCGGCGGCGGTATCGATATTTTCCTCGACCGTGAGCAGCGGATCGATCGCTTCCTGATGGGGAATAAAAGAAATGTACGGCGTCAGGTCCTGATGATGCTGATAGAGATCGGCACCGTTGAGCAGGATTTTGCCTTCGGCTGGCTTGAGCTGACCGGCGAGAGCTTTTAGGAGAGTGCTCTTGCCGCAACCGCTGGGTCCCATGACGCAGATCATTTCGCCGCGCTGCACCGACAGGCTGATGTTGTCGAGTGCGGTGTCCTTGCGGTCGTAGCTGTGCGACAAATCGCGCACGCTGAGGGTGCTGATCAGGTTGCGCTCTTCTTCGATGATCCGATCGGAAAAATGGCAGCGCAAATACTGCCCGTTGCCGACGCTGATGGTGTCGCCGTCGCGAAGGTGGCAGGTGCCGCGCACTGGCGTGTTCTCGACGGCGATCGGTCGGTCGGCGGCGAGCACTTCGAGGGTGCCGCATTTTTCCTGGTAGTCGCAAATGATGCGCAGCAGCAGTTCGCCGCTGGCGCCGGTGGACACGAGAATGTCGCCCTGACGTAGCCGGGTTGGGTCATTGGAAACGAGATACTCGGACTTGCTCGGCGCGAGTTCGAAGCGACCACCGAGTTCTTTGGCCCGCTGACGCAAATCGATGACGGCGATTTCCGATTTGTCGTCAAAGACGATCTTGTCGAGCAGCGAGACCTCGCGGGAAACGCCACGCTGCAGAGGGGCACCACCGATGCGACCGGGCGTAGTGTGCAGGACGTTGACGATGATGTTGAGACCGAATTTAATCTCGAGATAGCTCTGCTTCGATCGCGCCCTTTCGACGAAGTGAGTGCCGTTGCTGTCCAACGACAGATACAGTTGGGTCGACGAGACGTCCTTCTTGGCATTGAAGTAGAAAACCAGATCTTGATAATCGAGCACCACCTCGGAAATCAGCACGCGCTGTCCCTGGTAAACCCGGCAAAATTCGCCCTCACGGATTTGCCGACCGCGCACGATCACTGACTCACCGCCGATATTTTTCAGCAGGATCAGGTCCTGGAATCGGAACATCGCGATCGAGTGATCGTCAGAGATATTCTGCAACACCACGTCGGCCGGCTTGCGACGGGCGATGATGATCGTCTCGAGCGGTTGCTCGGCTTCGGGTTCAGGAACATTGGCGTGTAGCTCACTGGTATTGAGCTGGTAGACGATGTTGATCGCCTCGGAAGCGACGCCGAGCGTCGTCATGAACTGATAAAAAGTGATCAGCCGTTCCTTGGGCAGATCAGCGCGCGAGATCAGTACGTAAAGCTGCACGCCAAGCAGCACTTTCTCTTCGATTGGCAGGCGGGCAGCGAGGTCGCTGGCGATCTCGTTAAGATTCTGTTTCTGGCGCAGCGCCTGCGAGTAAAGTTCGCGCAGTTCCGAATAGACTGTCTCGGGATAGTCGTAGCGCAAAAAGCCGAGCGTCGAGTCGATCTCCGCCTCGTCGATCTTGCCGTCCATCTTGCTGAAACCGGCAAACACCTGAATCAGCACTGGCAGCATGGTTTGCTCCGTGCGCGAACCGCGGCGGCGTCGCACGCGCCGTCCGAGTCGGCGCAGAAGAGAGGGACGGCGTCGACCGATCTTTAACTGGCGCGGCGCGGTAGTGGCGATCGGGCCACCGGCAACGGGCATGATGGTCGTCTCGTCATCGCCGGAGGTCGGTTTTTCTGCGCCCGCGCCTTCGCTCTCTGAGCTGGTAGCAGCGTCCGAGGATTTTTCCGAAGAAGTGGGTGGTTCCATATAGGGAATACTTGCAGGCAAAAGCGAATCCGTGCGGTGCATTTTCAGCAGTGCCGGAAGGCGGCGGACTATATCACAGGATGTCAGTGCGCGTGAGTGCCAATCGAGGTAGTAGCGAGGTGGTTGTTTGATTAGGTTGAGCGGTCTTCGTTCCGTTCCGCTCGACGAGATAGCGGAAGCTGGTCGGCAATCGGATTCTATGGGTGTCAAGAATTTGAGGAGCAGCGTCCATTGACAACTATAAAAGGCATTGGCTTTTATTTGTCGGTGCGTAGAAGACGCCTGTTGTTCAGGAACGATTGGCTCGCTTTTTGCGCTGCTCGATCTTACGCTGGGAAAGGCAGTGCTGGAGCAATAGAATGAAGCGAGTCATCTACGTCCTTAGTATCCTGGTGATAGCGCTTATGCCTTCGACAGCGTCTGCTAATGCGGGGACTCCGCTTATGTGGGCGAGTTTGTTTCATCTATTCATAGGCAATGCCATCATCGGTCTTGCTGAAGGGCTCCTGCTGGCGCGGCTTTTTCGGTGTTCGGCGAAAAGATCGATCCTGATTTTGATCGCGGCGAACTATGCATCGGCTCTTGCGGGCGCTTGTTTGTTTTCCGCGGCACCCGTCCCGCCACTGGATCTGACGATCGAAAATGTCGGCTTCTGGCTCATCATTTCTGTTTTGGTGGCTTTTTCGCTGACGCTGCTGATCGAACTGCCGTTTTTCTGGCTGATTCTTAGTCAACAAAAGCAGCCCCTCCGGCGGGCGATCAAAGCGACCGTTTTGATTCATTGCATCAGCTATCCGCTACTGATTGGCGCGTTCCTCTCGGTGAGTCCAATTTCGATGGTGACAGGTTTGACGGTGGTGGCACCGGACGATCTACTTCCGGAGGGGGATCTCGCGCTTTATTTCATTTCTACCGATGGCGAACAGGTTCTTCAGCGTCCTTTTCAGATCGGCGCAAAGGTAGATGCTATCGGCCAGGTTTTCGCGAGTGCTCCGAATGATCGCCTTTTCGCCCGGCCGAATTCCGAATCGGGATTTGATCTGTTTGCTTTGCGTGAAGTCGGCCCAGACGGGGCGATGGAGGAAATCTTGGCTAAGAGCTCTTTTGCATCGAAAGCACCGCTCGAGGCGCCAATTGCTGAAGATCCCACGATAAAGGCGGATTATTGGCTCACCCGTCCGGGGCAGGTCCCGTCGCTGTTCCCTGATTCCGATTGGGAATTCCATACCGGCTACTATCCGTCTGCAGGAATCCGCGGTGATAACGAAGAAAGCCAACGCAATTTTCTTTATGCTCTGGAAACTCCTTTTGTCGGTTGGCGGGTGGGAAATGCGACCCACATCAGCGGCGATTTTGTTGTTTTCCAACTCGGCCCTGACCAAATCTGCATTCTGCATCCGGAATCGAAAAAAATCGCCCTGATCGCCCGGGGAAAGGCACCGATAGTGGCGAAGCCGCTTGCGCCGCCGGACGAGCCGTAGCCAGTCGCCACTACAAAAAAAGGCGCCCCGTTTCGTTCCGGGGCGCCTTTTTGTTTTTGCTGTGATGAATTCCCACTCGTGCCGTCCGTGGTCGAGGAATCACGTTCCCGATTCTCAATAGGGCGGGAGCCGCCGCGACGACTTTTGCCTTCCAGCGAAGGCCTGACAGCCGACGTCGTGCGAGCCCCCATTAACGTATCAACGGTCCGGTTCCTGTATAACCACATGCGGTCGAACACAGCAGGAAAGTGTCAGAAATTCTGTACTTCCCCTGCATTTTCTGCAAGGAGCGAGGGAGGCGATTCACATCGGTTCTCTCACTTCACGGAGTGTAAATTATCTGAATTCAACCGGCAATGCCTTTCTCAGTTTTTCGAGAATCTTCTGATGGGCCGCATCCACTTCAGCGCTCTCCAATGTGCGGTCCGGTGAGCGGTAAGTCAGTGACCAGGTGATCGATTTACGGTCGGCGGCGAGCTTCTCACCACTGGGATCGACGAAGCGATCGAACATCTCGCTGGCGACCAACAGGGCTTCTTCGCTGCTGGCTTTGTGGAAAAAGTTCGAAATCTCGAGATTGCTGAGCTCGGCCGGAGCTTCGAGTGCGATATCGCGACTGATCGCCGGGAAACGTGGTAGTGGCTCGGCGGTGATGCCGTTGCACAGGGCGGCGGAAAGCTTTTTTAGATTCAGTTCAGCGACGATGACTGGTGCATCGATGCCGAGTTCGCGGGCGCGAGCTGGAGGCAACACACCGATCAGGCCGAGTTTTTTCTGACCACCGATCTCAATTTGGCTGGCCAGCATGAGGCGTGGATCGTCGACCGGATGAAGAGTCAGGGCGGCGGGCGCGGCGAGATTTTCCAGAGCACCGCGCAGATCGAACAGGCCGAGGTCCGCAGGACGTGGATCGTGCCACGAGCGCTCCGACGTTTCGCCGCTGACCAGTAGGCCGACGTGCTCATGCTCGATTTCATCACCCTTCGGCGTCATCGTAAAAACGCGACCGATTTCAAAAAGGCGCAGCGACGTGTTGCCCATGCGCACGTTGCGCTCGGCCGTTGCAAGGAGGCCGGGAATCAAGCCGGGACGCATGATGTTTTGCTCGTCGTTGAGCGGGTTCTTCAGTCGCACTTCGCTCATGCCGCGATGCTGAGTGGCAACGTCGTCGGCCAGTTGTTGGTCCGAAATCAGCTTGATGTGACGGCATTCGCTGAAACCGAGACCGGCCAGGCGCAGTTGCAGCTGACGGGTGAAATCGTAGAGCGCGTCGGCTTTCGAAGCGGTGGAAAAGCGTGCCACGGTGCGTGACTCGAGTGGACCAAAACCGAATACGCGGGCGACTTCTTCGATCAAATCGACCGGGCGTTCCAGGTCGAGGCGGTAGCTGGGGATAGTCCAGGTATTGCCACCAGTCGAATCCAACTCAAGCCCGAGTGATGTCAAAATGCGATCGATCTCGCTGTCTTCGATCGGGTGACCCATCAGGTCGCGGACTGCGTCGCGCTCCAGCGTGACCGGCGGCAGGGTCGCTGGGGCCTCGCCGCAGACGATCAGTTCGTCATCGGCGGTGCCACCGGCGAGTTCGAGAATCAGCTTGGTGGCCAGATCGGAAGCGCCGGTGACTTGCGATGGATCGACGCCGCGCTCGAAACGATAGCTCGAATCGGAATGCAGTGTCAGGCGGCGCGAGGTGCGCCGCACCACGGATGGGGTAAAGTAGGCAGCTTCGAGCAGCACGTCGGTCGTGGTTTCGGTGACGCCGCTGTCTTCGCCACCCATCACGCCGCCGATGGCGAGGGCCTTCGACGAATCTGCGATGACCAGGTCGCTGGCTTCGAGAGGGTAGGTTTCACCATCGAGGGCCAGAAACTTTTCTCCTTCCGAGGCGAGGCGCACGTCGATGCCGCCGTCGAGTTTGGCGAGATCGAAGGCGTGCAGCGGCTGGCCCATTTCCATCAGCACGTAGTTGGTGATGTCGACGATGTTGTTGATCGGGCGCAGACCGATGGCTTCAAGTTTTTCGCACAGCCATACGGGACTGGGGCCAACTTTGACGCCACGAATCCATCGACCGGTGTAAAACGGACACGACTCCGATGCCGAAATTTTGATCTGCTCGTCGCTGGTTTTCGCGGTGGCAGTGGTCGAATGGTTGTGAGCGATCGCTCCTTTGAGTGGTTTGCCGGTCAATGCGGCCGTTTCCCGTGCCATGCCGAGATGACTGAGCAGGTCGGGACGGTTTGGCGTGACCTCGAGTTCGAGCAGTGTGTCGTCTTCAAACAAATCGCCGACCGGGGTGCCCGGCTTGGCGTCCGCATCGAGAATGAGCAGGCCCTCTTCCTTGTCGGCCAGACCGATCTCACCGGCGGCGCAGAGCATGCCGTGCGACTCGACACCGCGCAGCTTGCCGGACTTGATGGTGAAATTTTCTCTCAACGTGCAGCCCGGGAGCGCCAGTGGCACGTTGTCACCGATTGAGTAATTTTTTGCTCCGCAAACAATCTGCCGAGGCTCGCCCGATCCATCATCGACTTTGCAGACGGAGAGCTTGTCGGCGTCGGGATGTCTGTCGGACGATAAGATTTTACCGACAACCAAGTTCTCGATGTTAACGCCGAGCGATTGAATGCCTTCGACTTCAACACCGGCGAAGGTGAGTAGAGAATCGAGTTCTTCGAGAGAGTGATCGCTGAGATCGAGATGGTTGTTTAACCACTTGAGGGAAAATTTCATGGCTTAAGAAAAGGGGAGGCGAACCGCTGAGGGGCGCTTATTTTCGCTGCTGGGAAAGGGTTGAGGGACGGATGCTCTGGGAGCGGCGGGCCGCTGCTATCACCTTCTCGTCCACTGGGGATGGAAAATAGAAATTTCGCGTTGTGATGTTGTCCGGCTGTCGATCCCCGTTAACTCGGCCGATAATCGGACGACCTACGCGAATTGTTTCAAAAAGCGCAGATCGTTTTCGATGAGCAGGCGCAAGTCGGGGAGGCCGTAGAGAATCATGGCCAGGCGATCGATGCCCATGCCGAAGGCGAAGCCGCTGACCTTGTCGGGTGAGTAGATGTCGTCGCCGCGCGATTCACAGATGGATTCGAACACGGCAGGATCGACGATGCCGCAGCCGGCGATCTCCACCCACTTGGGCTTCTGGCCCTTCAACTCGAGCTTGAGGTCGACCTCAAAGCTGGGTTCGGTGAAAGGGAAGAAGTGCGGTCGAAAGCGGACTTCGGTTTGCTCACCGAATATGGCGTGGAAGAAATATTCAAGCGTGCCCTTCAGATCAGCGAGGGTGACTTTCTCGTCGACGTAGAGGCCTTCGAGCTGATTGAAATTGCTCAGGTGAGTGGCGTCGATCTCGTCGCGGCGGAACGCGGCGCCCGGGGCGATGATGCGCAGCGGCGGTGGTTCGCTTTCCATGGTGCGAATCTGCACGGTGGAGGTGTGTGAACGCAGCAGCTTGCCGTTGTCGAAGTAAAAGGTGTCTGACTCGTTGCGCGCCGGGTGATCGGCGGGCGTGTTGAGGGCATCGAAGCAATGCCACTCGGTTTCGATCTCGGGACCGTCAGCGAGCGCAAAGCCCATGCGACGCAGCACACTGACGGCGTGGTCGAGCACCTGACTGAGCGGATGCAGGCTACCGACCGGATGCGGTTTGCCGGGCAGGGTGGCATCGAGGCCGGCCAGAGCAGCGGCGTCGCGCACAGCGACCAGTTCGGCGGAGCGGGTGTCGATCGCGCCGGTGATCGCGCTGCGGACTTCGTTGAGCTTTTGGCCGACGCTGGCTTTTTCCTCTTTGGGGACGTCGCGCATACCGGCGCTGGCGGCGGCGAGTTGGCCTTTTTTGCCGAGGAATTTCACCCGGCTGGCTTCGAGGCCATTTTCATCGGCGGTGGCAGCGATGACATCGAGGGCTTCGGCCTTGAGTTGATCGAGTTGGGCGAGCATGGGAAGATGTTCTTTGTGCGCTGTGCTTGGTTCTGTGGTTGCTGCCGACGAAGTAGATGCTCGTTCTCGGCACGAAAAAAGCCGGTGCTCGCCCGCGAGTGGGGAGAGCTTCCGGCTTCGATTCGTTGAAGTGTGATCGGCGGGCTGCTTGCTTAAGAAGCGGCCTGCGCGGTTTTCTCTTCGAGGGCGGCCTTGGCCTGGGCGACGATGGCGCTGAATGCAGCGGCGTCGCGGATGGCGAGGTCGGAGAGAACCTTTCGGTCGAGCTCGATGCCGGCGGCGTTGAGTCCTTCAATAAATCGGCTGTAAGTCAGGCCTTCGGCGCGGGTAGCGGCGTTGATGCGCTGCACCCAGAGGCTGCGGAAGGTGCGCTTGCGATTCTTACGGTCGCGGTAAGCCCAGCTTTGAGATTTGAAGATCGCGTCCTTGGCGGTACGGATCAGTTTCGAGCGTGATCCGCGAAAGCCTTTGGCTTTCTTCAGGATACGTTTGCGTCTTTTTCTGCTGGCGGGAGCGTTGGTGGCTCTAGGCATCGGTCTATTTCTCCGAACGGACTGTTAGTTTTAGTGTGATGCGATCCCGAAACTCATCCGTTCAGTAGACGGCGCTTTGGAATGGATACCGGCGCTGCCAGTCTGGGTAATCGCATTGGCGTGGCTCGGTGTTGTCGAACCTGCCTGGGTGCTGACGTTGTTGACGCCAGCCAAATTTAACCAAATGGCAAATCTGCCTTGATGTTTGCCTCGTCGCACTTGGCGACCAGTGTTGACTGGCCGAGGTTGCGACGACGTTTGGCGTTTTTACGGCGCAAAAGATGACGTTTGCCCTGCTTACGCCGAAGCACCCGACCAGTGCCGGTGATTTTGAAGCGTTTAGCGACTGCCTTCCGAGTTTTGGACTTCGGTCCGCGAGTTTTTCCTTTTGATCCTACGTTAGCCATAGCGGCGTGGAAACTATCGTCGAATGCCGATATCGCAACCGAATTTGGAGGGAAATTTGTCAATAATGTGACGCGGTGCTTGCAGGAGGGTATCGAATGTTTGTAAAAGCTGTGGTGACCCTTGGTTTTGCGTCGATCATTCGGCGGAAAATAGGCTGGGTGGGAAGAATTCTACGCAGTTATTGAACTTTTGGGTTTCTAAAGCAAAAATCTGTATTACCTAGAATACTCATGGCGGTGCGCACAACGGTTTCAGATCAGCGTGGACAAAAGGGAAGCGGTGTCATCGGCGCCGTCGATCGTGTCCCAAGAACGGCGGAAGACGCTGGTTCCCGAGCCACGATCTCGGAGCAGCAGGTTGATCGGGTGCGCTCGATCAACCACCATCTGCGAATGGCGATCGAACAGGTCGGTGAAGGCGTGCTGATCGTTGAAGCGCGTTCGCAGACAGATCGTGACGCGGTGCCTTGTATTGTTTTTGCCAACCGCGCGGCGGGCGTCTTGACCGGTCGTAAGGCGAATACGCTGATCGGTGAACCCTTGAGCGTGATTTACGATCCGGGAGCGCTTGAGCATTTGGTATCGCGCTTGCCCTCGGTGGAACGCAGCGACAAGACTTATCAGATGGAGAAGGGGGCTCTGCTGGAGGATGGCTCGATAAAGCAATTTCGGTGGTCGATTCGTTCGGTTCACGATGAACAGGGGCGTCCGGTGAATTTCGTCATGACGCTTCGGCCCGGCGAGGCGGATCTCGAAGAGGCGGCGGAGGCGGATGCAGCGACTCCAGTGGCGTCGGATGATAGCGACGCAAAAGAGAAGGAGTTGCACGCGCATCTCGAGAAAAGTCGGATCGAGTCGCTGGCGCAGCTAGCGGGTGGTATTGCGCACGATTTCAATAATGTGCTGACCAGTATTTTCAGCAATTTGTCATTGGCCAAGTTGTCGTCAGCACCGGGCAGCGATGTGCGTCGTCATATCGAGGATGCGCTAGAAGCTTCGCAAAATGCTCAGTCGCTGGCTCAGCAGATCCTCGATTTCACCAAGGGGCGTGTGCAGAGTATCGAACTGGTTGACATGGCACGGGTCGTGGAAAAGACGGCCAAGATGTCGATGATGGGCTCGCAGGTGCGTTGCGATGTTTGCGTCGAAGATGATGTATGGGGCGTGGAGGCGGATTTGGTGCAGATCCGGCAGGTGATTCACAATTTCTTCATCAATGCGGCGCAGGCAATGCCGGATGGTGGTGTCGTTCAGGCGCGGGTCAAAAACACGGTAGTCGACGAGGATCACCCGGTGGGCGATCTGCCGGCTGGTTCTTATGTGAAGGTGGTGGTTCGCGATCGGGGTTGCGGCATTTCCAATGATAATCTAAAACGTATTTTTGATCCATATTTTACGACCAAGGAGACTGGGTCGGGCATCGGCTTGGCAACTTGTCGGACGATTGTGCAGCGTCACCGAGGCACGATTGCAGTGCAGTCGAAGCTGAACGTCGGCTCGGAGTTCAGCCTTTATTTGCCGGCATGCACGATAGAAGAGGCGACTGAGCCGATCGATCCTGCAGCGGTTTCTACTGGTCGGACTGGTGATCAAACGCTTACAGGACGTGGTGCGTCGGCTAAGGATGCTTCGGCGGTGATCTCGGGCCAAGGCAGTGTGCTGGTGGTGGATGATCAGGACGACGTGCGTCTTTCGGCTGAGCGATTATTAGAGCGACTGGGTTACAAAACGTATTCGGCTGGCGACGGTCAGGAGGCCGTAAAGCTTTATCAGAAACAATTGCAAAGCGATGAGCCGATCGCTGCGGTGTTGCTGGATATGACGTTACCGGGTGGGCTGAGTGGCGATGAGGTGATGGAAGAAATTCGTAAAATCGATGGCGATGCTCGGGTCATTGCCACCAGTGGCTGGTTCGACGACGATGCCGAGCAAAGATTTTTGATCGATGGCTACGTTGGCATTTTGCCGAAGCCTTACGCGGTGGAAAGCCTCTCGCAGAAGTTGCACGATGCGATGACGGGCTAGGAGCGCGGCGTAGGGAGATTTATTTAGCAGCTCTCGTGTGGGTCATTTATCAGATCCGAAGATGCGCGTCTGAAGGTTGCGCAATACTCGAATCTCGCCCCAGTCTGCGCCTTTCATTCGGCGGGCGCCGTCCTTTCTCTGCGAGGTCGGAGCTTTGAGCTTATCCTCATACACTTTGTCGACAAAGCCGGACGTCCCCATCACGGCGCCGTCGCAAAAATAACGAATCTTGCAACGTAGCGCCTGGGCGGCCGTCAATTTCCCGCCACGCGCGAGCACTGCCTCGACCTGTTCGCGGCTGAGCCCCGGGCGGGCTGTGTTGCCGGATTGCGGATCGTGTTCGCGGCGTTCTCCATGCCCGTAGAGAAGTGTTCGGTAGCGTGGCCCGGTGTTGCGCCAGGTCGCCGTGCGGTTTTTTGCGAAGTTCGTGTGTTCCAGAATAGCTGCTAGGCCTTTGCGAGCGCCGGAGTTTCCCTCGTTTGCTTCGCCATAGCCGCTCCAGTGATAGTCCTTGGGATCGGCTACGAGGTTGGCGCGAATCGGATTTAGATCGATGTAAGCGGCTATCGTCAGCAGGGTGTTTTCATCTCCCTCGACCAGAACGCTATGAAATTTGTCTTCCCAAAGTGTGCCGGTGCGAGCGTTGTGGCTGTTATACCATTGGGTAAAGCGCTGCTTTAGATCTTTGATGAATGACGACAGGTCGTGGCGCCGTGCATCGTATCGATCGATGACTTCCTGCAGCCAGAGTGAGTTGCCGGAGTCTTGGGCAGCGCTGGCGCGGTCGATTTCGAGGAGAGCGTCTGAGAGTTGCCGTCCCGAATAGATTAGAGGCAGTAGTCGACGAAGCACGGGCTCGTCAAGCGAGGGCATTTTCGCTTTTTCAGGAACACGGACGAGGACGTGGAAGTGGTTCGACATTAGACAGTAGGTGACGACCTGCACTCCAGAAAAGCGCTCGAGACGTCGCATCCAAACGTGAAAGAAGCGTTTCTCGCGCTCGCATATTATGAGCTGTTTGTCGACGATGCGGGAGTAAACGTGATAGAACGAAACGCTCTCACGTCGAAGGATGCGGGGTTGGCTCATGAAAGCAACAAGGTGTGATCGGCATATGCCAAGTGGGTTCGAATAAGTATGTTGAAGCAATTGGGTTTTGTCAACTTTAAAAGGCAATGGACTTTAAGTATAGTTTTTATTGATGAACTGTCATTAACATTTCTTCATCGAGCGCGGTCAGCAGGAGCGGCCGCCTTCGTCCATTGGTTCGGACGCGGGGCGGAGAGGGGGGAGAGCGGGTTCTAGGTTACCCCGCGCGGTGGGCCATGCGATAAGGGCTTCGACGATCATCCAAATCTCGAGACAGAGAGTGGCGAGGCCGATAAAGACGAGGTGCCATTGCTTGCTGGCGAACCATCCGTCGGCTTCGAAAAGATTTATAGTCATGGCGATTCCGGGGAGGATGAGCATGAAAACGGTGGGGATCGCAACGAACCAGATGGGCAGTTTGCGTCGCCACATCCAGAATGTGATGACTAAAAAGGCGAGACCACCCAAGAGTTGGTTGGTGGCGCCGAAGAGCGGCCAGAGGATGAGTCCGCCTTTGCCGGCAGTAGACCAGGACCAATCAACTCCAGGTAGGGGGAGGGCGGCGATAACGCCTGCGACGACGATGGCGAAAATGGTTGCAGTGTGTTTGTTGGTGAGTGGGGTAAGCTTTAGTGTCGCGGCGAGTTCTTGTGTCACGTAACGTTGAAGGCGGCAGGCGGTGTCGAGGGTGGTGGCGGCGAAGGACGCGACGAAGACTCCCATCAGGGCGACGGCAAACGTTGATTTGAGACCGAGTGCGGTTAGAAAATTGGCGGAGCCTTCGACAAAGGCTCCGACTTTTTGGGCGAGCCCGCCCGCAGCACCCCATGATGAGTAGCGATTGGCGTAGGCATCTGCTCCGTAGATGATGGCGCCGGTTTCGGCTATTATGCCGTTATCTCCGATCGCCATTTCGCTGACGCCGAGTCCGATGCCGGCGACGCAGGCGAGGATGACGAGCACGGCAAGAAAACCTTCGGTGAGCATTGATCCGTAGCCGACGAACTGGGCGTCGGTTTCGCACTGGATCTGCTTCGATGAAGTTCCCGAGGAAACAAGGCAGTGAAAGCCGCTGATCGCTCCACAGGCGATGGTGACGAAAAGGAATGGAAATATCCAGGGCGCTCCTTCGGGCGATGGGCGGAAGGGCTGGGCGACTATCTCCAGGGCGGGCCGCGCGGCGCCGGGTTCAATAGGGGCTCCGCCGATGAAGGCGGCGACGATAAGCCCGACGACGACGAGAGCGACGGCGGAAAGCAGTTGCAGGCTGTTGATGAAATCGCGTGGCTGAAGAAGCACCCATACGGGGAGGACTGAGGCGATGTAGGAGTAAACTAGTAGAGCGACAACCCATGTGAGTGTCGGCCAATCCTTGAGGGTGGCGTTAAACGTGCCGAGCAATCCGGCATCACCGTAGGCGACGGTCAGATACATAACGGCCAGGGCGATCAGCGAGGGGATGAGAATATTGATGCCCTTGCGGTGCAGCCAAGTGCCGATGACGATGGCGAGGGGGATCTGCACTAGGCAGGGAAAAATCGATGCGGGATACATGCGAAACACAGCCGCAATCACCAGGCCAAAGATTGCCAGCACGATCGTTAGGGCCATGAACAGAATTGATAAAAAAAGTACGCGGGTCCGAGGGGCAAGCACGCGACCGGCGATGTCGCCGACGGTCTGGCCGCGGTTGCGCATCGATACGACGAGCGAACCAAAATCGTGGACAGCTCCGATCAGGATGGAGCCGAAAAGGACCCAGAGCAGGGCTGGCACCCAGCCCCAAATGACGGCGAGAGCTGGCCCAACGATGGGTCCGGTGCCGGCGATGGAGGTAAAGTGGTGGCCAAAAATGATGCCCTTTTTGGTAGGGACAAAGTCCTTGTCGTCGTTCAACTCAACACTGGGGACGGCGGCGTGAGGGTCGAGCTTGAAGATCTTCCGAGCGAGCCATTTGCCGTAGGTGTTGTAGGCGATCAGATAGAGTATGAGGGCGCCGATGGCGATGGCTAGTGTCTGCATTGGAAAAATGAAAGTTGGTGAAAGTCGACGAGTGATCTATCGGTCGCGAACTTTCGACTTCACGGTGCGCTTTTCGTTCGACGAACGCGCCGCCTAGCGTAAGCATGGTCATAACGATATGGAAGCCGAATTGTGGAAGCAAATACTGACCGGTGCGGTGCTGGTGGTGGTGTTCCTTGCTTTCGTTAAAGAGTGGGCGTCGCCGGACTTGGTAGCGATGGGCGGGTTTATACTGCTGATCCTCGCGCAAGTGGTCGACGTAAATCCGGCGCTGGCGGTGTTTGGCAGCAGTGCACCGGTGACGGTGGCTTCGATGTTTATTGTCAGTGCTGCTTTGGAGCGAACGGGATTGATCGAGGCCTTGGGTAGCAAATTCGAGGGGGCGGCCGGCGGTGGAGAATTCAGGGTTCTGTTCGTTCTCCTGCTGTTGGTGGCGGGTTTATCCGCTTTCGTCAACAACACGCCGGTGGTGGTGGTTTTCTTGCCGATTGTTTTGCGTCACTGTCGTAAATTTGATTTGAAGGCGTCGCGCTTTCTCATTCCTTTGTCTTATGCGGCGATCGTCGGTGGAACTTGTACGATCATTGGCACGTCGACGAATTTGATCGCGTCGGGCATCGCCGCTGACCAGGGGATGGAGCCGTTCGGAATGTTCGAAGTGGCGAAACTTGGCTTGGTTTTCGTGGCCTTGACGCTGCTCTATCTGCTGCTCGGCGGGCGAAAATTACTGCCAGACCGGGTGACGCTGTCGACCTTGTTTGAGAGTGAGGAAGGTCGGGAGTTTTTGACGCAGGCGTTCGTGAATGAGAGTTCGCCGCTGGTCGGTGTGGCGTTTACGGAGTCGCCTCTGGCGAAAATGCGCGAGATTCGAATCATCGAGGTGATGCGTGATCGGCAACCGTTGAGGACGCCACTGAACGAGGTGGTATTTCAAGCGAACGATCAGTTGATGTTTAAAACCCGTGCGGGTGGTGTGATGGAGATCAATGCTACCGACGGCTTGGATCTAACGCCCAACGGTAAAGCGGAGGCTGACGCGAAAACGAATTCGGACCTCGGTCTCGGCAATCTAAAGACTGAGTCGGCGATTCTGATGGAGGGAATCGTTGGTCCCGACTCGCGCTTAGTCGGCAAGAGTCTCAAGGAACTGAATTTTCGCCAACGTTTTGGCGTGCTGATCTTGGCGGTCCACCGGAGCGGGGAAAATCTACGTGAGCGTTTTGAGAATGTGAAACTTGAATTTGGCGACACGCTGCTGGTCGAAGGGCCGGTCGAGCGGATGAAGACGCTGTTTGCTGAAAAGGACTTCGTCAACCTGTCGAGACCCAGTGAGCGGCCGTTGCGTCGACAGAAAGCGCCGATTGTACTGGGGGCCTTGTTACTGTTTATGGTGGGCGGTGCCGTCTGGCCCGTCTACATCCCGATTTTGGCGATGGCGGCAGTTTTGATAACGCTGCTCGGGCGTTGTATTGATCCGGTGGAAGCTTATGAGGCGGTGGAGTGGCGGGTGATTTTTATGATTTTCGGAATGCTAGGTATTGGCCTGGCGCTTCAGGAGAGTAGGACGGCGGAATGGTTGGCGGCATCGACGGTGGAAATTTTTGGCCGATTCGGTCCGCATGTGATTCTTGCCGTGATTTATCTGCTGTCCGCAGTTTTGACCGAACTCATCAGCAACAATGCCGTGGCGGCTCTGCTGACTCCGATTTCGATCGGGCTTGCAGTGACGCTCGATGTCGATCCTCGGCCCTTCGTTATCGCGGTTATGTTCGCATCCAGTGCCAGTTTCGTGACGCCGATTGGGTATCAGACAAATACCTACGTCTATGGTGCCGGCGGCTACAAATTTACCGACTTTACCCGTGTCGGCCTACCGCTGGCGCTTATCTTGTGGCTCGTGGCTAGTTATTTGATACCGATTCTCTGGCCTTTCTAAAAGTCGGCAACACCTCGTCCGATGTGTCTTCGGATCTCTGAGGAAAAGTTTAGAGTTCCGAGTAATCGGTGGTGCCGAGCCGTTTCAGGGCGGTTTTTCCCCTTGCGGGCAGATATTTTCCGGTCTAAAGGTCCACCGCTTTTTTTAAGGAACTAAATTCCCCGAAAATTGCGCACAGTCTGGCAAACGAAAAGATTTTAAAGGAGTTACGAGAATGGGCGCATAACCCTGCCGAGTAAGTCCGGGAAAATGCTGCGAGACTGAAATTCCTCTGTATTTCACCTCTTCGAATTAATTAATACGATGGCAAGGACGGCTAAAACTGCGAAGAAAAAATCTGCGCCCAAAAAGAAGGCGACTCCGGCGAAGAAGAAAGCTGCGCCCAAAAAGAAGGCGGCTCCGGCGAAGAAGAAAGCTGCGCCCAAAAAGAGGGCGGCTCCGGCGAAGAAGAAAGCCGCGCCCAAGAAGAAGGCGGCTCCGGCGAAGAGGAAAGCTGCTCCCAAAAAGAAGGCAGCTCCGGCGAAGAAGAAAGCCGTAGGCAATGCTGCTGAGAAGGCTAAGGCCGAAAAAGCTGAGGCTGCTGCAGCGAAGCGTAAGGTTGCTGCTGCCTCGAGAGCTGCCAAGAAACTTATCGAGAAGAAGGCCGCTGCTGCCGAGTCAGCGAAGATTGCTGCGGCGGAGGCCGCCAAGCGCAATGCCCCGGCAAAGACCAGAAAACCGGTCAAGTTGACGGCTTTCGTCAAAAAGCAGAAGCAGAAGTTGCTCGATTTGCGTGATGCGCTGGTCGATCAGATGAACGGTGTTGCTCGTGACAGCCGTTCTGCGGACGATTCATCCGCGTTTGGCATGCATCAGGCGGATGCCGGCAGTGATGCTTATGACCGTGATTTTGCGCTCAACCTAATTTCTCAGGAGCAGGACGCCATTCTTGAGATCGAGCAGGCGCTCGAGCGGGTTGCTCTAGGCACATATGGTATTTGCGAAGTGTCTGGAGACAAGATCCCTCAGCCTCGTCTGGAGGCGATTCCCTTTGCCCGGCTGACCGTTGTCTGTCAGGAGCGGGCTGAGAGTCAGGAGATGAACGGCATGTATCGACAGCCTCTAACTTCGCTGTTTGGGCTGAATGATAGCGATAGTGAACCAGCCGGCGATGACGATAAATGAGTCGGTTTTGGAAGATTTCATTGGAAAATCGCCAAATTTGAACTAAAAAAGCCATCCTATGCCACGCGACGTTATCATTCTGGAGTGCACTGAAGCCAAAGAAGAGGGAAAACAACCTTCTTGGTACGTGACGACTCGGAACAAAAAAAGCCTCCGTACACCCAGTCGGTTGGAGAAAACTAAGTTCAATCCACATTTGAACCGTCGCACGTTGCATCGCGAAAAACGCTGAGCCAAGAATTTGGCTAAACGAATCATTTTACTTACTTTCTTTACTTACTACCAACATGGGTCCCAAGACTAAAGAACGCGCGGCCAATCTGCGCCGGGCAAATCGCAAAATGCCACGCCGCCGGATGGATATTCCGGTGGAGAAGCTGACTTATTTGAATCCCGATCTGTTGTCGAAATTTGTTAACGACTCAGGAAAGCTCTATTCGCGCCGTGTGACTGGTGTTTCCGCCAGGATTCATCGTCGAATCACTCGCGAAGTGAAGCGGGCGCGGGCGCTAAATTTGATGAGCTAGCCGGCAGCGTTGATTATACCCGGTTGGATAAAGCTGGGTAAAGATGAGGACGAGGCCACGGGCTGGCTACACTGTCTGGTGTGCAAGTGCAGGCTGGACCGCGTTGTTTTCAGATCGAATGGTTTCATTCAATCGCCCAAGCTGTTCTTCACGGGCCTTTGGCCTTCGCCACTGCTGTGTTCGTGCAGGCCGCACGGTGGGGCAATAAAGTCAGGCTGCCCCGCTTCTTGAATTGAACGGTGGTGTGAAGGAATCGGGGCGCCGCGCATGTGCCGCTTCCGACCTGAGCGAGAGGACGCAGTCCAAGTGTCCTGACCTGCTGCTCGTCTGTCAGCATGCTCTTTAGCCGAGAAGGCCCTCAGAAAAAAATCTGCGGCTATAAAAGGCAAGGCCATATATAGTTTACAGGCGTGAAATGGATTGTTCAGGAGCGGGTAGCAGCAGCTCATATTTTTGCTTTCACCCAAGGTCGGTAGAGGCGAGGATCGACGCCAACAAGCCCGAAGCCCCATGCAGGAACTCAAGGATACTCAGAACGAGCGAGACGATCGTAATATTGCCATCGACCGAGTCGGCGTGAAGAGCCTGCGCTATCCGATTCAAGTGCGCGATAAGGCGAACTCGGTGCAGAGCACGGTGGCGACGGTAAGCCTTGCTGTGGATTTACCGCATCAGTACAAAGGGACTCACATGAGCCGTTTTGTTGAAGTGCTAAACTCACATGGGCCAGTGCTGGATGTTCACAGTATCTCCAGTATACCGCGTGAGTTGTTGGAGCGCCTCAATGCGCAGCGAGCACACATCGAGTTCCGCTTCCCGTTTTTTCTCAGTAAGTCCGCTCCTGTCACTGGTGCTGAGGGTCTGATTGATTATGAGGTAGTATTTGAGATTGACGCCGATACTAAGCGTGAAGATTTCGTTCTGACGGTCTGTGTGCCGGTGACGACGCTTTGCCCATGCTCGAAAGCGATCAGTGCACGTGGTGCCCATAACCAGCGTGGTATCGTCACTTATTCAGTGCGCTTTGGAGAGCCTATCTGGATTGAGGATTTGGTCCGCTTGGTTGAGCGATGTGCGAGCAGCGAGCTGTACAGCTTGCTCAAGCGGCCCGATGAAAAAGCGGTGACAGAACGCGCTTTTGATAATCCCGTTTTCGTTGAAGACCTGGTCAGGAATGTGGCAGCTGCCTCCAATGAGCAGGACAACATCCGATGGTATCGTGTCGAGGCCGAGAATTTTGAGTCGATTCACAATCACAACGCATATGCGGTGATTGAGAAGGGGCAAGAGGCAGATGGAGGTGATTGAAATCAGTTTTGGGGCGGGCCGATGATATTTAAACCAACCGGAGGGATCGGTTGATAAATTGGCCAGCTTCAAAAACGAATGCTCAAAGTGCCACAGTGACCCGACGTGAACACACAAAACTCAACCGGTAAATCTCTCCGGTTGGTATTTGCTCTATTTGGAGATTCTCTGCCGGGGATGTCATTTAGCGAGAATGGACGGCATAAAAAAAGCCCGCTGTTACCAGCGGGCTTTTGGTGATTCGTCTTGAAGAAGGTTTCTTAGTAGGTCCGTCCGCGAGTGTACTCGACGGTCGAGATGTAACCGATTTGCGGTGGGAACTCCTCGTAGCCACCAATCGGGTCGTATTCGGTGCTAGTGTAGGGAGCGCGATAGCTGTTTTTGTAAAGTGGTGTGTGAAAGTTAATCACTTCGTAGAAGCCGTAGCCGAGACGAGCGCCAGTGCGCTCAAGGCCATTGAGAAAGCCGTAAAACACTGTCTCGGTGGTGGATGCCTGACGCTCATTGAGGCGAACAAAGCTCATCGGAAGCTCGGTCCAACCCATAAAAATGTTGGAAAGACCGCGGCTCAACTTACGTACGGCATTGTGCTGATCCCCCGGAGGAGCTTGAATGTCAGCAGAGGCCGACGACACAAAAACGACGGCAAGGGCGAGGCAAAGAAATTTCTTCATAGCGAGGCGCAGAATAGACAGGGCTCGCAGTATCGGTCAATAGAAATTTTTCTACTTGGCTGTGGGGCCATAGCTCCTATGTTGCGGGAAAAATGCACGAAGACTTGGAGAATAACGTCGCCGCCGGTAAAATCGAGCGCGCGATTGCTGAAAAGATAGACGCCCTTGCGCCCGGAACCATCTGCAATCACCGCAGTTGGGGAGTTGGCAAGGTCGCGGAATGGGATTTGCTTGGCGGTCGTATCGTCATCGATTTCGAGGATAAGCCGGGCCATGCAATGGCCCTTAAATTTGCCGCGAATTCATTAGAGCCGATCGAAGATGGTCATTTCTTCTCGATGCGCTATGCGCAAAAAGATGAATTAACGGCGTTGGCGGAGTCTGATCCCGTCGATTTGGTGGCATTGGCCGTCGAAAGCGTCGGCGGATCCGTGTCGCTCGACAATCTCGAGGGCATGATCAAGGGCAGCGTTGTCCCCGAGGCTCGTTACAAAAGCTGGTGGGAAGGCGCGAAGCGCAAATTGCGCGTCGATCGCCGCTTCGTAGTTCCTGCAAAACGCAACGAACCGCTGGAAATGCGCGACTCAGACGTGACGCCGTCGGATTCCATGATCGCCGACTACACTGCTGCTCGAGATTTGAAGAGCAAAGCAAAATGCGTCGATGCAATCATCAAAGAGCTCGGAGCTTTTGACGATCCGGAAAATCAGCTGCGCCCTGTGGTCGAAGATATCAACGAAAGTGCGCGCAAGGGTTTGCGCCTGCACCTCACTCAAGCTGTTGACTTGGTCTTGGTGCGTAACGAGCTCCAGGCGAAGAAAAAAGGTCTGCGCTTCGATGAGGAGGAAATCACTATCGGCGAGATCTTGTCCGAGGATAAATCCCGCACCAAAGAGCTTTTCGAAACGATGCCGGTTTCTCGCCAGCGCTTGATTATCAAAGCTTTCGAAAGCGCCTTCCCGGAGACTTGGGTCGACGAACTGTTCATGCTCTTCAACGAGGGGGAAGGTTCGCTTCGTACCATCGGTGAGGCTGCGACTTTGCTGATCGACAGCGGAAAAGAAAAAGAGCTTTTCGCATTTCTTGAGACCGGCCTGCAGCAGCGCACGCTGAGTTCCGATGCGCTTGCATGGATCTGTCGCGAGCGAAAACGTCAGGCGAAGGAAGTTTTCAATCCCGAGATCGGACTCGCGTTGATGAGTTCGCTCGAGCAAGACTCGCTTGAGGACGAAACTGGCCGCGCTGCCAATCGGCTGCGCGATTTGATGAGCGACGACGTCAAGTTGATTCCCGATTTGGTCGCCGATGCCGACATCAATCTAGTGCGAAATTTCGCCCGTCGATTGATGATGTCGTCAATCTTTGAGGAGCTGACTCGTAAGTCACTGATGGCTCGCGTGGTAAAGCTGCACCCGGCCATTCAGGATCTGATCACTGGCGGTGCTGCCGACGAGAAGAAAGTAGAGAAAGCCGAACCCTTGGTGGTTTCGTGGGGGAGCTACAAAAAGAAAAAGGCCGATTTCGAAGAATTGGTCAACAAGCGCATCCCGCAGAATCGCGAAGAAATCAAAGTCGCCCGCAGCTACGGCGATTTGCGCGAAAACTTCGAATACAAAGCCGCCAAAGAGCAGCAGCGCGTCCTCGCGCGAATGCAGGACGAGGGTGAAATCGAACTTGAGATGGCCCAGCCGACCGATTTTGCCGGCGCTGACACTTCCGAGGCCTCGATCGGCACCATCGTAACGCTGAAGAGCGTCGACGACGGCAAAGCCGAGAAATACACGATTCTCGGTGCTTGGGACAGTGATCCCGAGAAGCGCATCGTCGCCTATCTCACCGACGTCGGACAATTGCTCATCGGTGCCAAAGTCGGTAGCCAAGTGGCCTTGCCGACCGGGAACGAAGGCGAGACCAAGTCCTTTGAAATCACCGAGATCGACGCCTACAACAAGGGTTGATCCTCGGTTTTTCTGATGCAGCACCACGTCGGGCCTCGAAAGGGGTCGTCAGACGGGTGCTTTGCATTTTTTAGTATTGAAGAATCCTTAAACAAAACGAAATTACCAACTGATAACAGTCATGCTCGAAACCATTATCGAAGACATTCACGCCCGCGAGATTCTTGACTCGCGAGGCAACCCAACTATCGAGGTCGATGTCGAACTCGTCGGCGGAGCCGTGGGTCGCGCCGCCGTTCCCAGCGGAGCCAGCACCGGCGAACACGAGGCCTGGGAGCTGCGTGACGGCGACAAAGCGCGCTATCTCGGCAAAGGCGTCACCAAGGCGGTAGACGCCGTTAACGAGACGCTCGCCCCGGAATTGTGCGGCATGGACGCCACCGATCAGTGCTCGGTGGATCAGTGCATGTTCGACATCGACGGCACGCCCAACAAAAAGAACGTTGGCGCCAATGCCATCCTCGGCATTTCTCTTGCGACTGCCCACGCCGCTGCCGCCCAACTGGGCCAGCCACTGTTTAAGTATCTCGGTGGACCAAACGCGAAAGTGCTGCCAGTGCCAATGATGAATATCATCAATGGCGGCTCGCACTCCGATGCGCCGATCGACTTCCAGGAATTTATGATCATGCCCACGGGCGCGCCGACCTTTCGTGAGGCATTGCGTCAGGGTGCGGAAATTTTCCACGCTCTCGCCAAAGTCCTCCGCGACCGCAATCTGTCGACGGCCGTCGGTGACGAAGGCGGATTCGCCCCGAAGCTTGAAGGTGCCGAAGATGCGCTTGAATGCATCGCGCAGGCGACCGAAAACGCCGGTTACAAAATCGGCGAGGACACCTTTATCGCCCTCGACGTCGCCAGCTCTGAGTTTTACGACAAAGAGAAGAACGCCTACGTCTTTCACAAGTCCGACAACTCCGTGCGCAGCAGCGCTGAGATCGTCGACTACTACGTCGAACTCTGCGCCAAGTATCCGATCATCTCGATCGAAGATGGTTGCGACGAAAACGACTGGGACGGCTGGAAACTGCTTACCGACAAGATCGGTGACAAGGTGCAACTGGTCGGCGACGATTTGTTCGTCACCAACGTCGATTTCCTGCGCAAAGGTATCGACCTCGGCGTCGCCAACTCGATTCTCGTAAAGGTCAACCAGATCGGCTCTTTGACTGAGACCTTCGACGCCGTCGAACTGGCCAAAGAAAACAGTTACACCTCTGTCATCAGTCATCGCTCCGGCGAGACCGAAGATAACACCATCGCTGATATTGCCGTCGCTACTAACGCCGGCCAGATCAAGACCGGTTCGTTGAGCCGTTCTGATCGTACCGCGAAATACAATCAACTGCTGCGCATCGAAGAAATGCTCGGCAGCGACGCCGTATACGGCGGCAAGCTGAAAGTTTAGTCTGAATTACTAGGCCGCCCTCGCCCCGGAATAGCTCCTGGGCGGGGGAGCGGCATACGAAACCATGCGTGATCCTGAATTTTTCGACGACAGCGATTTATCCGCTGAAGAAGAGGAGCCGCAGCTTCGTCGTCGCGATCTCTGGCAGCGGCTCAGCCAGCTGATGATCGTCTTTTTGTTCCTGCTCGTTTTGGCAGGGATTTTGCGCATTTTCTGGCCCGAGATCGAACGCCATCGCGAACTTTCGGCTGAAGTAGCCCGGCTTGAAATAATTCGCGACAAACGCCTCGAACGCGTCGCTGATTTGCAGCGCCAGAATGAATGGATGCTGACCGATCGTGAGTATCTGGAGAGCGTCGCCCGCGATCGCCTCGATCTCGCCAACGAAGACGAAATCGTCGTACGCATCGATCGCAACAGTGCCGCTCGCGCACTGGATATAGAGCGCGACAGGAAGAAGCAGCAACAAATGGAGCAGGAAATGGCGGCGCGAGCTTCCGCTCTGGAGAATGAAATTGATATTCACGGCGGTCAAAGCGCCACCTCCGAGCCCTCAGATAATACGACTGCTGGACCAGTGGACACTCCCTCACGCGCCGATGGCGCCGCGCAGCAGCCTGTACTGCGCGCCACGCCAGTAGAAATCGAGGCGCAGCCCTAGCTCGCCGGATATTGGGCACTGGCAGGTGATTTAGGCGGCGGTTGGATCGCCGTCGACCGTAGGGGTCTAGCGCCGCGCTCGAAATCTCGTCTCGCACATCGATACCATTCGGTATTCTGGGGCAATAAAAACCAAGGCCTTATATAGTTTACACTGATGTGAGCCTTTTTGATATGGTTTACAGGCCGCGCTGAGCCCCAATCTTATTCAGATTCGCTGCCGAGTTGGTCGACCAATGCCTGGGCGTAGGCGGTTGGCGTGTGGTCGACGATACCCTCCGGCGGGTGCGCTGACTTGAAGGTTTGCGTCAGGAAGGTGAGCGGTTTGCTCGGTTGCCACTCCAACTCATCACCGCGTAGGTGGATGCTGCTGCCGTGATGTCGAAAGTCGTAGGGGGCAAAGTTTTCCACCGCATGTGGCAACAGCGTAACGATGTCATGATGATTGACTACCCGGTGATGCACCAATTCGCCGAGTTGATCGCAAAATGCCGGATTGCCAACCCGTGGCGAACCGAACGTATACAGCGCGGTGGGCGGACACAACGCGGCGCTCATCAGGGCCAGTGCACCGCCAAGACTATGTCCGGCGATGAATAACGGGCTCGGTTCATCGCGCAGTAGCGGTTCCAGTTTTGGCCAGATCCGATCGAAAAGAATTTTGAAGCCCTGATGAACATAGGGCTGCTGGTGCTTCTCGATCGCTTCAGCCCCGTCGAGTTGATCGTCGCGCCAGTGCACCGGCAAGGTCGACAGATTCATTACCCATTGCCGGAACCTGGTCGTGCCACGAAAGCACAGAATGGTGGCGTCACCAGCGGACCCGACTCCCTCGTATCGATAGATCGCCGCATGGGTGCCGGTTTTATGAACCGAATGAATTTCCCGAAACGGCGTCGGCTTGAGATGTGGCTTACGATCAAAGCGTGACCAAGCGCGTGCAGCCTCCTTGTGATCGGGCGTGTAGGCCAGCCGGCATAGTTCCAGCAGCCACCACGCGTTAGCAGGGCAATAATCACTCTGCGTCGGATCAAAAGCCGGCACACGATCGGCATTTTCGAACCATGGTGGCTCGCCCTGCGGAAAGGCGATGCCCTTCCAGTCGCGTCCCAATTGTTGCGCCTTGGCTTTCAGAAGCTCGCGCTTCGAACGGGGTTCAGAATCAGGCATCGAGACGATCTATTTGGCCTACAACTTCAGCCGCGACAGCGAAATGTTACCACCGAAACACACGGCCACATCTCCATCCGCAGAGCTCTGCGGGCGATCGGCATAGCGACCGTTGTAACGGTATCCGGAGGGCGTGTTCTCGTAACCGATAAGCATCGGCGCCCGCTCAGGCGTCGTTTCGATGACTTCAGGTTCGGCGGCGTCCTTTTCCAAATGGGGAAGATTGACGTTAAAGAATTCGCCATCAGCGAGGTCCTCGTGCACCAGCCTTTTTAAAATACTCGCCGTGCGCCGCGCCGACGTTTCCCAGCAAAGCTCGATCCCTGAGCGCATATAATGCGACACAGCGACCGCCCGCACCCCGTGATAGGCGGCTTCCCGCGCAGCTGCGACCGTTCCGGAAATCACGATGTCCTGGCCGAGGTTGCCGCCCGCATTGATCCCTGACAGCACCATGTCGGGTCGATTCGGCAATAGGTTGGCGAGGGCCAAGCGTGTGCAATCCGCCGGAGTTCCTGCGACCGCAAAGCGCCGTTCGCCGCGAGTTTCGACCACGATCGGGTGATCCGTGGTGACGCGATGGCCGATTTGTGAAGCCTCACTGGCAGGGGCGACCACATATATCTCCAGGGAATCGTCGCTGAATGCCTGTGCGCAGGCCGTCTCGAGTGCCGCCAGGCCGGGCGCATCGATGCCGTCGTCGTTGACCAGTAAAATTCGCATGGCCGCAAAACTAAACGCCAATCTCGACCTGACCAATGCCAAATCGCCAGCGGGGCAGCGCCGCTGGATGAGAATGCAAGCGAAGGACCCTGCACTGCATTTCTGCAGGAGCTGGCACCGCCTTGGACTGCGTTGCAGCCTGCTGCCGCTTTCCTGCGTCAGGCAGCCCGCTGCCGGCAGACCAGCGAGCTACTCGCCAACTCACTCGCGTTCGACGACTCGTCCACTAGGTCGCGCAGCAGGCTGCGACGCCCAAGGCGGCAGCAGGCTGCACGCAGTCCAAGGGCCGCAAATAGCCATCGATGACCATCAGTTTCGTTCGCACCCGGCACCGCTTCGCATCTGGACAAGCGCCCGCCATCGGGTAAATTCGTGGCCATGAAAATTTCCTCCCGCCCCATTTCCCGACTGGCTCTGGCGTTTGTTTTTGCGATGGCCAGCCTTTCAGCCCACGCGCAGGACACTCCGGCCACCGATAAGCCTGCCGCACCTGCTGATGCCAAAGACGCCGCTGCCGCCGAGCCCGACGCTGCGGCGAAAGAGATCACCGACGTCAAGATCATCATTAAAACCGACAAGGGTGACATCAAGGCGACCATGTTTGCCATCAAGGCTCCGGTGACGGCCGCCAATTTCCTCAACCTCGCCAAGCGCGACTACTACGACGGCATCATCTTTCACCGCGTCGTTCCGAACTTCGTGATCCAGGGCGGTGATCCGACCGGCACTGGTCGCGGCGGTCCCGGCTACACGATTGAAAACGAAATCCATCCCGATCTGCTGCACGATTCGGCCGGCATCTTCTCGATGGCGCGCAAGCCGCAGCCCGACACCGGCGGCAGCCAGTTTTTTATTACCCACAATGAAACGCCGCACCTCGACGGCGGCTATTCAGTATTCGGCAAAGTCACCGAAGGCCAGGACGTCGTCGACAGCATCCGTGTCGGTGACAAAATCATCGACATCGAAGTGCTCGATTCCACCGATGCCCTGTTCGCGAAGCTGAAAGATCGCATCGACGAGTGGAACAAAATTCTCGATGGCCAGTGAGAATGCTGAGCCGGTCGAGTTTTTCGATCGCTACTCCGGCGAGGTAAAACGCGAGGCCATCTACGGGGAAAAATTTCTTCGCTGGGCCTGCGAAACCCCATCGGGAAAGATCGGCGTCGAGCTGCTCGCCAAGCGCGCGGCGTTTTCGCGCTGGTATGGCTGGCGCATGAGCAAGCCGGTGAGCCGCGAACGCATCGCGCCGTTTATTGCCGAGTACGGGCTCGATCCCGGGGAGTTCGCCGA